>CAKSDF010000022.1 GCA_934444695.1 uncultured Eubacteriales bacterium
GGAATGAGTATTCCGAAGGTTCCCCAGGAGGTGCCGGTAGCAAAGGAAAGACCCACGGCGCTAAGGAATATAATGGCCGGAAGCATCATTCTGAATCCGCCCGCCGAGCCTTCGATGAGCTGGGAAACAAATACCTTTGCGCCCAAAGAGTCGGTCATGGTCTTGAGGGTCCATGCGCAGCAGAGAATGAGAATTGCGGGAACCATTGCCTTAAAGCCCTCGGGGAGGGATTCCATACACTGCTTGAAGGTAATAACTCTGCGGCAGAGATAAAATACGACGGCAAAGATTATTGCGCCGATAGAACCGTATGCAAGACCCTCGCCGGCCGAGCAATCCGAGAAAGCGGTCACGAAGTTGCGATATCCGTCGCTGCCTTCGGTAAAGAATCCGCCGGTATAGATCATACCGAGGATGCAGAGGATAACAAGGGCAACAACCGGGATAATAAGGTCGCAGACTCTGCCCTTGGGATTGTCGATGGCCTCTTCGCTTTCGATGTCTTCCTTTCCGGTGGTGAAAAGGTCGCCCTTTGTAATGGCATTGTATTCGTGCTTTTTCATGGGGCCGTAATCAAAATTGGTAACGGCAAGGAATATCATCATTACGATGGTGAGCAGGGCATAGAAGTTATAGGGAATGGCGCGGACGAAAAGCTCCATTCCGTTTTCTGCGCCTGCACCGCTGGCAAATCCGGCAACGGCCGCCGCCCAGGAAGAAATGGGGGCGATTATGCAAACCGGCGCGGCGGTGGAATCGATGAGATAGGAAAGCTTTGCACGGGAGATGTTATGCTTATCGGTAACAGGGCGCATAACCGAGCCGACGGTCAGGCAGTTGAAATAGTCGTCGACAAATATCAGCACACCGAGAAGAATGGTGCAGAGCTGAGCGCCCACGCGGGTCTTGATGTGCTTGGTGGTCCAGCGGCCGAAAGCCACCGAAGCGCCGGTTTTGTTGAGCATTGCAACGATTGCGCCAAGCAGGATAAGGAATATAAGAATTCCGATGTTGCCGGGATCGGCGATGGTGTTCATAAATCCCGTGCGGACCACGTGTACCATCGTTCCCTCGAAATTAAAGTTGGAATAAAGTATACCGCCCACAACGATACCGATAAAGAGGGAAGAATAAACCTCTTTGGTAATGAGGGCAAGGCCGATGGCAATCAGCGGCGGAAGCAGAGCAAAGAAGGTGGCATATGCGGGAATCTCTGTGTGCACCGTGTCGATGGCCTTTTTAACGTTGTTTTCAAAGTTGGCGTCGGCCTGGAGATTGTCGGCGTAGCTGTCGGTGTAGTCGATTGCACCGAGTACATCGCCGTCCTCGTCGGCTCTGACGGTATCAAGGTCGTAATTTGCGGCGTCGTCGCCCTCTCCCACTGTTACGGTCGTAGAATCGGTGTTTGCAAGACTGCCTTCACTGCTTACAGAACCGAGTGTTGCGTCGTTTTCTCCGTCGGCGGCGGCAGAAATACCAAGGGCGCCGAAAAGGGCAACAAGCAGGCAAAGCAGTAAAGCGGCCGAAGTCTTTTTAAGCTTTAACATTGTCATTCCTCCAAAAAAAATGTGCGATCGCGAAACACGACCACACAACACACTTAAACGACTTTTAACATCGGTATTTTAAATATGGGTGATAGCGCTCCACGGAAAGTGACAGTCCGATACATATTCTGCATCGACCCAACGCCCTGCCCTTCGGGGTGACAGACCGTTTCGGCGGAATTTCCTTTGGCAACCGACAAAGCCCCTGCTTTATCGTCGGCCGGTACTGATAAATTCCGCGCCTCTATCAAATATTGATAATATGAATATATTCCAAAAAGTTTGTTTTGTCAAGATATTTTTACAATTAAATCATAATTTTTTCATAAATTTTTTCGGTCCCGCCCTTTTTCCTGCCTTTTGCGGGCTTTTCGTCCCCTTTTTGCTGCTATTCACCTGCCTTTTTGCGGGATCTTGCAGGCTCTTTACAATCGGCTTCGCCGATCGATTTAACGGCGGATGGCGCCCCCTTTAGGCATTTGCGGCCTGTCCTTTCGCTTTTTCGCCGAAAAAGCGTCCCTTTGCGCCCTTTTATCCCATTTTAAAAAGTTGACAAAACCGCCGATGTCATTGTATAATTAATGTAACTAAAATTTCTTAGAAAAGGCGGATGAAAAATGAAAAAACTGACCTGTTTGTTTTTATCGTTGCTTTTGGTGCTTTCCTGCCTGCCGGCGGCCTTTGCCGACGACGAGGGAGAAGCGGCCGATGCCATATCGTCCCCGGTCGAAAGCTTTGACTTTTGCGAAAGCTTTACCGGCGGAGCAGGCTTTGACAGCATAAATTCCCACGAAGGATTATCTGCTCTCAAGGCATACGGCACGAAAATCAGCATTTCAAGAACCGATTTGAACGTTCAGACCGCTCTTTCGGGCAATTTGCCGAAATATGCCGAATACTATCTCTACACCGAGCAGCCCGAAAAACTCGATCTTTCTTCCTGCTCAATGACCGTTGTAATAAACGGCGTTAAAAAGACGGTTAAACCCTCGGCAAAAACCACTCTTGTCTCGGGCTGGAACTGCATCAACGCCATGCTGCTGGGCGATCTCAACGGCACCGTTTCGGAAGTTCACTTTGAAATTTCCTCGGTTGACGAAGCTCCCGTTTCGATCATGCTCGACGATCTTTGCTTTGTTAAATACAATAAAATCACCGATGCCGATGCCTTTAAAGACGTTTTTGAAAAGGCAGCCACATTTGATACGGCCGATATGAGCGAAAGCGATGCTTCCCGCTTTGAATTTTTCAAAACCGAGCAGGTCACCACTCAGCACGGCCTTGAAAACGCTGCAAAGGAGCTTACCACCCTTATGAACAAATATGAGAATCTTGCCGAGCAGGACAAAGTACTTTCGGCAAACAACATATCCTCAAAGGACATTCTCGTCAGAGGCAGAGCCTTTTATGACGAAAACGGCCTGAGAATGGGATACGGCGCCTGCGGATTCACCGTCAGGTTCTACGGCACCACCCTTACCGGCGACTTTTCCTTTATCGGCGCGATGGCGACCGACGGCGGCAACTCCCATTATAATGTATACGTCGACACCGACGATTACTGCTATGATTTCGACACCTCCCTTTCCTTCCCCGAGTGCCGCGACAAATACAATGAAACCACTCCCTACTTCACCATAAACCGCGGCTCGGTCAACAAAATCACCCTCTGCGGTAAGGATGAGGGCGTTATAACCGGCCTTACCGAAGGCATACACACCGTCACCGTTTTAAAACGCGGCGAGGGCGGCGGAAGAACCAGCAACGGCCTTTTGACCAATCTTTCGACCGACGGAAAATTCCTTGCTCCTCCCAAAGAAAACACCCGCCGAATAGAGGTTATCGGCGACAGTGACGCCGCCGCATTCGGCAATCTCTCCATCGGAACAAACCTTCCCTGGGATCCCGAAACTCAGGATACTACACTGAGCTATGCCGCAAGAGCGGCCGATCATTTCGGCGCAGCGGTCAGCGTAACCGCCAAGAGCGGTGTTTGCCTGCTCAAATCCCCCAAGGCCAACGAAGGCTATTACACCGACAATTATTTCTTCACCGACAACTGGTCGGTAGGCGATAAATACCGCTACGACTTTGCATCCAATCCCGCCGACGCCGTGTTTATCTCCCTGGGCGGCAACGACTACGGCAGAATCCAGCCCACCGACGCGGAATTTACCGACGGTATGGCAAACTTCATCCGTCAGGTGCGTTCGGTCAATCCCGATTCGGCCATACTTGTCAGCGGAGGCAGAGCCACCGAAGCCATCAACCGCATAAAAGCCGAGGGCGACACAAACATCTATTCCTTTACAATAGGCCTTTCTCCCCGCTCGGGCGCATCGGGCCATCCTTCCATGACCGCCCACATCGAAGGCGCTCAGAGATTTGAAGCAACCCTTTCGGGCATTCTCGGCTGGAACGCAAAGCAGCATGAAATATTCTCGAGCCCCTTAACCGAAAACGGCAGCTTTGAATTTTCGGCCGATTACAACGAGGCCGGCACAAAGACTTATATCACCCCCGCTGCCGCCGAAGGCTACACCTTTAAGGAAGGCACAATCTCGGCCAAAACCGTAAAGGGCGAGACGGTTGAAGTGCAAAAGGACGAGCAGGGATACTTCATTACCTGTCCCGACGCCATGGTAGTCGTTACCGGCGAATTTGAGCAAAAAACCGGCGTTATGGGCGATGTTGACGGCGACGGCAAAGTAACCGCCACCGACGCGCTGCACATTCTTCAGCACTTTGTCGGCTCAAGAGAGTTTGACGAACAGCAGCTTGCCCTTGCCGACCTTAACGGCGACAAGGCGGTAGACATTTCCGATGCACTTGCAGCCCTTTTGATATCGGTGGGTTACGCTCCCGAAGATGTTATAAAATCCTGATCGTGCAGATTTCACCTTCTGCAAACGCTAAAAAAACGCACGCCGAATAAAGCTTTAATATTGGCAAGGTCCCCTCGCCCGGTTATTGAACGGCACTCGAATGCCGATTGCTTAAAAAGTCAGCAGGCTTTCCCGTGACTGTCAAACAAAATAAAAGAGGGGCAGATCGGCTTAATTTGCAGCGCGGCCGACCAACGCGGCAAGGCATCGGCCGTCTGCATTAAATTAAATGTGAATTTTTTAAAAAATCCACTAAATCGCTATTGAAAAAAGCCGCTAAATCGTATATAATTAACAAAACCAAAAGGAAATATAACAATTGTATTTCCCTTTGGGCGACCATATTGTATTGTGACAGGCTCATCGGCTCCGATAGGCCGAGGCCGTTTCTGAACGGGCAGAGGGTATCGGCAGCAGATCCCCGTGTGCATCGGCCAAGGCAGCGGCTTTTCGTATTTGGCAAAAAGAGCCGCAAAGGAACAATACATTGGTCAGGAAAGGGAGAATTTTATGGCACTTAAACTACTGGACAAATACACCCGCGACTTTATTCACGGGCATGAGCTCGACTCGATGGCTCCTCAGGTGGCCGCAGCCCATGAGCTTTTAAGCTCGGGGACCGGTGCAGGAAACGATTTCATCGGTTGGCTCGATCTTCCCGAAAACTATGACAAAGAGGAATTTTCCCGCATCAAGAAGGCGGCGGAAAAAATCAAAAACAGCTGTGACGTTCTCATTGTCATAGGCATCGGCGGCTCTTATCTCGGCGCCCGCGCCGCGATTGAATTCATCAAATCTCCCCTTTACAACAACCTTAAAAAAGACACTCCCGACATTTACTTTTTGGGCAACTCCATCAGCTCCACCGCCCTTGCCGAGACGCTGTCCATATGCGAAGGCAGGGACGTTTGCGTAAATGTCATTTCGAAATCCGGCACCACCACCGAGCCGGCCATCGCCTTCCGTATTTTCAAATCCCTTCTTGAGGAGAAATACGGCAAAGAGGGCGCCAAGGAACGCATTTTCTGCACCACCGACAAGGCAAGAGGAACCCTCAAGGCTCTGGCCGACAGCGAAGGCTACGAAACCTTTGTCGTTCCCGATGACGTGGGCGGAAGATACTCGGTGCTGACCGCCGTAGGCCTTCTCCCCATTGCCGTTTCGGGCGCCGACATCGACGCTATGATGAAGGGCGCAAAGGACGCAAGAGAGGCATTTAAGGATCCCGATCTCAATAGTAACGACTGCTATAAATACGCGGCGCTTCGCAACATTCTGCTCCGCAAGGGCAAGGGCATCGAAATGCTGACGGCTTACGAGCCGAGAATGACCATGATGGCCGAGTGGTTCAAGCAGCTTTACGGAGAAAGCGAAGGCAAGGACAACAAGGGACTTTTCCCCGCAAGTGCCATTTTCTCCACCGATCTCCACTCTCTCGGGCAGTACATTCAGGACGGGGTCAGAAGCATCTTTGAAACGGTTGTGTGGATAGATAATCCCCAGCTTGACGTAGAAATAAAACGTCAGGAGGACGACGGAGACGGTCTCAATTTCCTGGCCGGAAAGAAGATGTCCTTTGTCAACCGCAAGGCTTTTGAAGGCACCATTCTCGCCCACAACGACGGCGGCGTGCCCAACATTGTGCTTGAGCTGCCCCGTGCCGACGAATACGAGTTTGGCTATATGGTATACTTCTTTGAAAAGGCCTGTGCCATTTCCGGTTATCTTTTGGGGGTCAATCCCTTTAACCAGCCGGGAGTTGAAAGCTATAAAAAGAATATGTTTGCGCTGCTGGGCAAGCCCGGCTACGAGGATCAGAAAGAAGCCCTCGAAAAACGCATTTCCAAATAACACAATACATTAAAAAGGAGTTTTTCAAATGATCAAGATTATTGTAGGAAACAAGGGAAGCGGAAAGACCAAGAGACTTATCGATTCCATCAACGCCCGCGCAGAAGAGAGCAACGGCAATGTTGTGTGCATCGAAAAGGGTATGAAGCTGACCTATGATATTACCCATCGCGCCCGCCTCATCGATGGTGAGCATTACGGAATTTGCAACTATGACGAGCTTTACAGCTTCATTTCGGGCGTTCTCGCCGGCGACCACGACATCACCGATGTTTTTGTTGACGGCACCCTTAAAATGGGCGGCAAGGATTACGAAAACCTTGTCCACTTCCTCGACAGACTGTCTGCCGTTGTGGAAGAGGAAAATGTCAATATGCTGCTGACCATTTCCTGCGACGAGGCCGACCTCCCCGAGGGAATCCACCACGTTGCCGAGACCATCTGAGCAAGGCAGTCTTAACAGGTTCAGTTAAATAAGGTTTCCCGGTTCAGACAATCCGGGTTATGGACAAAAAGCACTACCCATCACTTGATGAAAAAGCAAAACCCGCCTGCAGGCCTTTTAAAGCTTGCAGGCGGGTTGTTTTTTTATTTTATTTGCCGTCGAGTTGTAGGGTTGTGGGGGTTATAAGGATTGCGGGTATGTGGATAACGGATATATGAGCAAACCGACCGCAGCGCTTTGTTACCGGCCGCCGGCGCGCTTTCCGCCGACAGATCGGCGGCATCGGCATTATCCGACACTTCCGAATACATCCCGGATCCATCCGAAACCGCAGCATCCGAAGAACCGCTCGGGCTTCCGTTTATATTTTGCGCCTCACCGAGGTTTTTCGGCTGTACGTTCAAAAGGCAATAGAAAAAGGCCTTTGTTCTTGCAAGTATCTCTCTGACCTGGTTGTTGAGAATATCGGTATAGCCGCCGTTCCCCTTGTCGCAGGCCACTCCCACGGCGTCAAGTCCCTTGTATCCCGCCACATAAAGGGCGCGGTCGAGATGATACTTCTGGGTGACGATGACGGCGGAATTTGCGCAATATACCCGCTTGGCTCTGACCACGCTGTCGTATGTGGAAAGGCCGTATCCGTCGGTGAAAATGGCGCTTTCGGGCACGTCCCGGTCAAGGCAATATTTTTTCATGGCCTTTATTTCATCATATATATCCTCGGTGGAGGTGTATCCGCTGAGCAGAATTTTTTCCGAAACACCCTTTTTATAAAGAGCGATTCCCGTATCCAGCCGATCGGCAAGCATCTGGCAGGGTGTGCCGTCCGAAAGCACGCTTGCGCCCAAAATGATTATGCAATCATATTTCCCCTCTATGCTGTCCACCGTTTGCTTTTGGTATTTTGAAAAGACCACCGAGCAATTGGCCACAGCCACGGCGCAAATACATATGCACAAAATAAAAGCTATGAATTTAAAGAATTTTTTTATCATTCTTTTCACCTTCGCAAGAAAAATGAGGAAAGTTCAAGTGCCGTCCCGCCCTACAAACAAGAAAGCCGAAGCGAGAAATTTTAAACATCCCGCTTCGGCTGTAAAGGTAAAGACAAACTTATTTGAGTTCGACCTTTGCGCCGACATCCTCAAGTTTCTTCTTCATCTCTTCGGCCTCGTCCTTAGCAACTGCTTCCTTAACAGTCTTGGGAGCGCCGTCAACAAGAGCCTTGGCATCGCCGAGACCAAGTCCGGTGATCTCGCGGACAGCCTTAATGACCTTGATCTTCTCAGCGCCGACCTCGGCAAGAACAACGTCAAATTCAGACTTCTCTTCAGCGGCAGCAGCGCCGGGAGCGGCAGCAGCAACAGCTACGGGAGCAGCAGCGGAAACGCCAAACTCCTCTTCGATGGCTTTTACAAGTTCGTTAAGTTCGAGAACTGTGAGTTCTTTAACTGCATCAATGATGCTTGTGATTTTCTCAGACATTTATAATACCTCCAAAAAAGTTTTTTTAAAAATAAAATATTTATGAAGCAAAAATTATGCTTCGGCGGGGGCATCTGCACCCTTCTGCTCTGCAACGGCGTTGAGAGCACGTGCAAGACCTGCAATGCACTGGGAGAGTTCTCCGGCCAGCATTGCATAAAGGGTCTCTTTTCCGGGAACCTTGGACATTTCGGTCACGGTCTCGGCGGTCAGAGCCTTACCCTCGGAGAAACCGGCCTTTACCTTAAAGGTGTCGCTGGTTTCGGCGTATTTGCAAAGTACGCGGGCGGCGGCGATTTCGTCGTCCTTGCTGGTGGCGATGGCGGTTGTTCCCTCAAGAACATCGTCAAGTCCGGTAATTCCGGCGCCTTCAAGAGCAAAACGCAGATAGGTGTTCTTTATAACACGGTATTCAACACCTGCTTCGCGAAGCTCGCGGCGAAGCTTGGTGTCGTCCTCAACACTGATTCCTTCGTATTGAACGATAACACCGGCGCAAGCCTCTTTGAGCTTTTCGGTCAGTTCGCTGACAAGCTGTTTCTTCTTTTCGAGAATTGCTGCACTCGGCATATTATTCACCTCCTGTTACGAATATAAAAAGCCTTCTCCGCAAGGCGAAGAAGGCGTAACAGACAAATAGAAAATGTTTGAACGCTTTTCCTCGGCAGGCGGCATAGCCTTTAGGCTGAATATTCAGCACCCGCTGTCTTTAGAACAGCTTTAGTATATTATCACACTTTTTATAATTTGTCAAGGGTTTTAAAAAATTTCTTTTCACGCAAAGATCCGCGCCTTCACCCGATTAAAAATGCGGTGCCGCGGATTTCGCAAAAAGCCGACATCAAACCTGCTTGCAGGCAGCCTTGACCTCCTCGAATTTATCGGTGATCTCCTTATCGGGAGCCTTGGTGAGCAGGCTGACAATAATAATTACCGCAAGACCGACAATGAATGCGGGCAGAAGCTCGTAAATATCAAGTATCGTTCCGGCAAAGGTTGTTCTAACAAGGAACTTCCAGATAAATACCATTGCGCCTCCGGCAAGCATACCGGAAATTGCGCCGTATTTGTTGGCTCTCTTCCAGAACAGCGCGCACAGCACCACCGGTCCGAAAGCGGCGCCGAATCCCGCCCATGCAAAGGAAACGATGCGGAAAACCGAGCTGTCGGGGTCTCTGGCAAGGAAGATGGCAATGACCGAAATGACCACAACGGCGACACGGGCAAGGCCGATGGCCTTTTTGGTCGACAGCTTTACGCCGAAGCTTTCCTGAACAAGGTTTTCGGAAATGCTGGAAGCGGCGGCAAGCAGCTGAGAATCGGCGGTGGACATGGTGGATGCGAGTATTCCCGCAAGAATTATTCCGCCGGCAAAGGCGGCCACAAAGCCGTATTTGCTAAGGAATTTTGCAATGTCGACAATGACATTTTCGGCGGCAGCGTTGTCGGCATACTGGGGAACGATGCCCTTCATCATAAGGGAATATCCGATCACACCGATGAGAATGGCAATGCCCATGGCGATGACCACCCAAACGGAGGCCACACGGCGGGAAAGCTTGAGCTTCTTTTCGTCCTCGATTGCCATAAAGCGGAGGAGAATGTGGGGCATACCGAAGTATCCCAGTCCCCATGCAAGGGTGGAGGCCACGGTCAGGGCGTTATAGTCGCCGGTCGCACCTTTGGCCACATCGTATCCCTTAAAGACGTTGAGGAAGCCGGGAAGATCGGAAACATTGGCAAAAACGGTATCGAATCCGCCGATAAGGCCTTCGCCGAGACCGAGAACTATAAGCAGAGCAATCGTCATAATGATGCTCTGTACGAAATCGGTGAAGGAGGCGGCGAAAAATCCGCCCAGTGTGCAGTAAATTATGATTACGGCGGCGCTGATTATCATGGCGGTCATATAATCCATTCCGAAAAGGGTAGAGAACAGCTTTCCGCAGGCGCAAAAACCCGAGGCGGTGTAAGGAATGAAGAAGACTACAATTATGACGGCCGAGATGCAGGTCAGCACCTTTTTTCCGTCGCCGAAACGGCGGGAGAAGAAGTCGGGAATGGTGTAGGAATCGATGCGGTGGCTGTATATTCTCAGGCGCTTTGCCACAAACAACCAGTTGAGATATGTACCGATCGAAAGACCCACCGCCGTCCAGAAGGCTTCAGGCACGCCGGTCATAAGGGCGAGGCCGGGCATACCCATAAGCAGCCAGCCGCTCATATCCGAGGCTTCGGCGCTCATGGCCGTTACCAGCGGGCCGAGCTTTCTTCCGCCTAAGAAGAAGTCGCTTGAGGATTTGTTTCGCTTGGACACCACAAAACCGATTATGACCATAACGGCCATATAAACCAGCATTGTCACAAGCACGATCCAGTCGTTTGTTGTGAATGACATTTTTCTACTCCCTTTCGATTGCCCCGCCAAAGTTTTTCTTCTTAACCAACCGGTGGCAGGGCACCAATTGATTGATTACATAAAACACGCGCATCCAACCGCAGACAAACAATTTTGACGGCCGGATTCTTTTTTTAACGGCAGGCGCAACAAAATATGATAAGCAACGGATGGTCGAACACCGTACGGTTTCGCTCGTCCGTTGGTTAAATTAAATAACAAAGGTAAGTATAACACAGTTAAAACAAGAATGCAATACAGAACGCAGTACAGAATATAGTCTGTACTGCGTTTGCTTAATTTTATCCTAATCGGCCTATCTACTATGTTTTATAACCGTACTTCAAACCGTACTTATTTTAGTACAAAAAATAAACCAGGCGTTGGTTGCTGTTTGCAGGTTTTGTTTTTGCTGTTGCCGGTCTGTTTCGGTTCCTTTCCTTTTGCTGCCGCCAAGGTGAGATAGGCATATATGCAGGGACGTAGAGAGGCTGGCGGAAACCGCAAGCGACTGCGGGGAACAGGGCGGCTGCGTGACGCTGAGGCTATCAGCGCAAGCTGATCGGAGGGAGGCTTCGACATAAACGCAGCCAATTCAAAAACGGCAGATTTACCTTCCCGACAAAGCTTGCGGGCCGCTGCTCCCTCCGGTCTCGGCCCGCCGAGACAGCCTCAGCGGTAAAGCCCGGCTGCAGCATCCATAGTGATACTGCCTTTGTAAAACGGTAATGTCAGACGATGATCGAGACAAAAAATACAATGACACGATACCCGATCGCCACACTAAATCTTTTTTTCACAGGATACTCCCCGCAAAAACAAATGAGCAAAAAAATACTGCACGGTCAACCTCGCAGTAGGTGTGTGTCTTTCTCTGCAAAAACAAGATTCGGCTCAAGCCTCTATGCGTTTCATCAAAAAGGGCATAAGCGCTGCGGCCGATTGCTTTAATGAATTTTCCCCTCCGCAAAGGCACCAGTCGTATATCATCGCCCGCTCGCAGAAGGCGTAATACTTAACAATATCCCCCGAGGAAAGCTTATCTGTCAGCTCGCCCGAGGCCTGTCCCGCCGCCACAAGCCGCCGAAGCAGTCGGAAATACACACGGTTATGATCGACAAGGGTCTTTTCTCCCTTGGCGGTCAGCTGGGTTGCGTACATACGCTTTATAAGGTCGAGATCGACCGTGTTTTCTATCATATCAAAAAGCTCACCGTTTAAGAAAAGCAATTTTTCGATACATCCGTCCATCTGAGCAAGTCTCGGCTCAAGTTCGATATATTTTTGGTCGAAAAGATCGGCCAGAGACCCCAGCAGAGCATCCTTTCCGCTGAAATAGTGATAAAATGATCCTTTTGACGTACCCGATTCAAAAATTATTTCCTCAACCGTCGTTCCGTCGTATCCACGCTCGTAAAAAAGCTTCCACGCCGCCGAAACGATTTTGCTCTTTGTGCTTTTTTCGGATGTTTTGGGCATATTTCCGCCTCCCGTGCCTTCCCGATTTTCGGCTTCACAACCATTATACACCGTTTTCCTACCGGCCGTCAATTGAGATTTTTAAATTCGTCGGTAAGGGCAAGAATATAGTCGGCGCTGACATTGAATTTTTTGCAGATTATAATTATCTGCTCGGCGCTCATAACCCGCTTTCCGCTTTCATACATACTGTAATGCTGCTGACTTATGCCGAGAGCCTCGGCCATTTTGCGCTGGGGCAGATCAAGATATTTTCTGAAATCTTTCAGCCGCTCGTTATAATACTTCATACTTTCAGCTCCTTGCCGAAAGTCTATCATACATACAAAAATATGTAGTTGACATTACATATAAATATATGTATAATGTGACTGTAACCAAGCAACATCCACAAAGGAGGAAAGTCTTTGACAAAATCAACCGACAAAATAAAACCTTCTTCCGCCCCGACAAAATCGGTCGATTCAAAGGTATCGGCAGCAGCTATAAGCCGACTGACATCCGACATAAAACGCCTTATGACAACCGCTCTCGACGGCGGAAAGCTTATGGGCGAGATACTGTCCGAGCAGTTCATAGAAAGCAATCCGATTTTGGCAATGATGTACACCTTCACATATATATACTATTCGGCGCAGATCGACGAAATACGGCAAAAGACCGATGGCTTCACCGAAAAATACAAGGACGTCTGCAAGCTTTCTGCCAAAGAGCTTTTTTGCAAAGCCCCGCCCGCCGATGAAAAAAGCAGCAAAGGAAGCAGCGAAAGGAATGATAAAACCGCCCGTCAAAACGTCCTTGCCGCCGCCCTTTCGGACTATAACGAAATTGTCGACCTCTTTTTAAAACTGAGAGATCCCAATGTTCCTCACTCGCTTCGGAAAAGGCGGGAGATAGCCCCTCTCACTGACTCGTAGATCTCGGCCGCCTTGAATTTCACCTTGTATTTTTCCCCGCCCGACACAAGCTCGGCGCTCTCATCCGAAAGACTGCCGCAAAGGGCCTGCTCATCCGACTGCACCTCGCATCCGGCCGAAACACACATGGGCGGAAACATAACGCACCACCAGTTTTTGCCCTCGCCCCTTCCGATGGTCACCTTTAAGGCGTCATATTCTCCCGCCGGAATGGTAATGCCGTCGTAAACGCGGGTGGAAAATTCCGATTTTGCCACCTCTGCGGTCACCGGCAGACAGCATCCGTTTGATTTAAGCTCATCCTCGGCCGCCGCTTTTAAGGCACCAAGGTTTTCTTTTGCCAAAAGCATGGCGCCGTCTTTATCCTTCGCCCCGTCAAGATAAAGCTTTCCTTCGCTCAGCAGCCTGTCCCTCACCTTTATTTTAAGAGCCTGATCCTCCTCGCTGTCGGAATTTGCGATTATGTGGAGCCGCAGCAGACTGTCCTTGACCTCGTCCACATTCTTTTCAAGGGCAAGGGCCTGTATCACAAGGGTAAAGCACAGCCCCAGAACCACCGCCGCCGCAAGAATCTTTTTGTCAAAGAATTTTCTATTTTCTGCGCTCTGATGTGCTGCGCTTTTTTCTGCTCCGTTTCTGTCCACATTATTCCGGCCGACCGTGCTTATCTTCATTGCGTTTTTACCAACCGCATCTTTACCGGCATCATTTTTTGCGGCCGTGCTCCCACCGCTCCCATTTTTGTCAAATTCATTTTTGCCAAACATTTTGATCTTAAGCATCTTTGCACTGCGCTTAAGGGTGCAGGTAAACAAATTAAGTGTTTTCATAAAAAAACACCTCCGAGATTATTTGAGCCGACAGTTTTTGGCCTGCTGTCTATCGGCCTTCAAGATTATCTTTGGAAGTGTTTTCTAATTTTATTCTTTTTTGTGCGTGAAAGTGTAAAAACGGCCGTAAGGCCGTCGCGAAAGGTTCAGATAAGGCGGGAGATTATCTCGTTTGAAAGCAAAAATCCCTGCCTCGTCAACGAAAAGCCCTTATCGGTAACGGTCATAAGCCCGTGCTTTTCAAGCTCTCTTGCCGTTTTAACGGTTCTTTCGGGAACAGGGTATCCGTATCGCCGCTCAAACCTTTCAAAGCTTATACCTTCGCTGAGTCTCAGCCCCAGCATAAGATATTCCTCGGCATCGCCGCCCTCCGAGTCAAAGATCGGGCAGACACCCGCCTCATAATCCTTAAGGCTGCGGGGATAATAGAATCTTTTCCCCTCATAAAAGGAATGAGCCGACGGGCCGAAGCCTAAATACTGTTCGTCATGCCAATATTTAAGGTTATGCCGTCCCTCAAAGCCCTTTTTTGTAAAGTTTGATATTTCATATTGCATAAATCCCCGTTGCTCCAGCTGCTGCGCTGCCGAAAGGTACAGCTTTGCCGTAAGATCGTCGTCGCACACATCAAGCTTTCCCTGTTTAAACAGCCGATAAAAAACGGTATTTTGCTCGATTTTTAAAATATAGGCCGAGATGTGGGAAACCGAGAGCGAGTCGGCAAAATCAATGGTTTTTTCAAGGCTCTGCTCGGTCTGAAAGGGGATGCCGAGCATTATATCAAGGGAAATGTTTTCTATTCCCGCCGCCTTTGCAGCCGTAACGGCAGCTTTCACCTGCTGCGCCTTATGTCGCCTTCCCAGAAATTCAAGTTCCCTGTCGTTTGACGACTGCATACCTATCGAAAGCCGATTGACTCCTGCGTTGTAAAGGTCTTTGTAAAGTTCCAAAGTTTCGTTTTCACTGCTCGGCTCATCGCCCGCCGTTTGCGGATTGGTCTCGACCGTTATTTCGGCCGAACGGTCGATATCAAAAATATCCCGCGCCCGCTCTATTATTGCGCAAAGCCGCTGCCTTCCAAGCTCGGTCGGGGTGCCTCCTCCGAGATAGAGACTGTCGGCCTTTATTTCTTTTTTTCGAAAACGTTCCATATCCTTTAAAACCGCAGAGGTAAACCCGTCTGCGGCTTTAAGACTGCACACCGAGAAAAAATCACAGTATGCGCATTTTCGTTTGCAAAAAGGAACGTGTATATAAATTCCTATGCTGCTCATTTTTACGCTCCCGGGGTGGGCAAAGCCCTGACCACAACAAAGCTCAGCGCCAAAAACGCACAAACAAGCTTTACCGAAAGTCCCGCCGCCCCTACCGACGAAACAATTCCTACCGCCAGCACCGCCCCAAGCAGGCACATTATCACAAGCAGCGCTCTGGCAAAGTTAAGGGTCTTTTTCATTCTCTTGCAGACCGACACCGAGCGCAGCATCGACCGAGCCTCGCCGTCGCAAAGAAGGGCGCCGTCCAGAGGATTTTTGCTCTTTTGGGTAGCCTTTTTATAAATGCCTCTTGCGGCCGAGCCCATTATTCTCACCGATCCCGAGGGCAAACGGAACAGCCTGCAAAGCAGCGGCGCCGTAATGTTGGGATCGCAGGAATAAACGGCTATGGACATACCCCGTTTGACCGCCTCTCTCAGTCCCTCGGCGATCTTTCTCGAGGCCTTATACTGAACCAGGAAAATGGCGGTCAGCCGTCCCTCGTTTGCAAGATACACCGGTCTTATGCCGGTTCCTTCATACTGCTGCTCATAGCCGTAATCGGGGGCGCGCACGCCGTGCAGCTCGAGCAGCTTGCGGTTTCCCACAAGCACCCTCTGCCCCGATACCCAGCCGGAAATGCCCATTTCTTCCTCGTATATGATGGTGTCGACCCTCGGGTCAAAACCGGTATCGTTCTGCATTATCTTTGAAAAGAGGGGAGAAAGAGGCCCGCCCGCCATTTCAAGAATTTTTGCCGCGTCGATTATTGAATAGTCGAGCATACGGTTTTCCGAAGCCTTAAGCCCCTTTAAAACCACGCTTCCCTCGGGGAAAAGCTCGGCGGCGTCCACCGCCAGAATGTCGGTATCGGAAAATTCCTCCACCGCGTCGTATCCCGAAAGCATTATGCGGTCTCTTTTAAGCTTTTCGGCCGATCTGCGGAAAAGAGCGTTGCCCGCAAGCGAAAGAAGGGAGGGCTGAGTCAGGCAAAGCACGGCGCAAAAAACGCCGTAGCAGGAAAGCACATCACTCTTGCCGCCGCCCACGGGATAGAAGTAGCAAAGTAGGGCGCACACCAGCGAAAAGACCAGCGAGCCGAAAAAGAGCAGCTTGCCCGATTTGATACAAGGGTCCTCGGCGTAGGAATGATACATAAAATCGGCTGCGTCGTCGCATTTTCCGGCAAGACATATCTTGCTGTCGCCCACCGACAAACCTCTTCCCAGCTCCTCGGCCTCCTTGGTTTTGAAAAATGACATAAGAGGATATTTTTCCTCCCTGTTTCCCACAAGCTCGAAGTTTTTGATTCTAAGATCAAGGGATGCGTTTCTGCCCAAAATCACAAACAGCAGGCACAGCGCCGCCGCGCCCGAGAACATATGGTCATAAATTCCGTCGCCCAGCTGATCAAATTTGAAGATGAGCAGTATGTTATAAACGAGGGCAGGCACGACCGCCGCGGCAGCCACCGTTCCGGGAATGATCCGCCCTCTGAAAATGGCTGCGATTCCGCCCAAAACGGTTCTGAGATTGGCAAGAACGGCCACCCCGAGAATAACGGCGTTTGTCACCGCGAAAGCCTTGGGATTATCGTAAAATATTTTTAGGGATGAACCTGCCGAATGTGAAAACGCCAGAAAAATGAGCGCTATTGCCGCAACCGCAGTCAGCGCCGTTTCGGCCTTGGAGGATTTCTTCTGATACTCAAGATCCCGTCTCACATCGGCCGATTCGGAGAAACGGTGGTATTCTCCGTCCTGCTCGTAGCTGCCCTCGTTTTTGGGCGTTTCCTGCTCCTCGGCCGCCTTCCATTCGTTTTCCCCGATTTTTTCGAGGCCCTCAAAAACCGTGCGGCTCTTTTTTGTGTCGAAGGAAATTTTCTTTGAAAAGAATTTATCCCTTTTTCGGTATATTACCTCTCGCTTTTCTCTCTCAAGGCCGCCCTGTTCCTTAAGCTCCTCAAGAAATTCCGAGCTGGCCTTCATTCCGCTCATTTGGCGGATCTTGTTTATGGGGTCGGCGGGATTTTTCCTAAGATACTCGGGGCTGTGGCGTTCCTCCCAGGTGGGGATGGTCTCCATATCGGTGCGACCGCTTTCGAGAGGATCGTCCTCCAAAGCCCGGCGGGATCTTCCCGATGCCGTCCTTTGCTTTGCTCCGTCGGCCTTTTTCGCAGATGCATCGGTTCTTCTCGCCGCTCCTGCCGACTGCGCCGCGCCGTTTCTCACCCCATCGGCCGAGAAAATGACCGTGCTTCCGGCAGGTATATTGTCCGATACGTCCTTTTGTCCCAAAGCCGCCCTTTCGGCCGCTGCAATTTCGGTCAGCTTTATGCCCACCGTCTTTCGGGGAGCGGATTTCTTCTCAGGTTGAGCCGACGAAACGGTCGAAACCGATGAAACAGACGTACCCGATTGAACAGACGTACCCGATGTTCCGGCTTGAGCCGATACGCCCGATGCACCAGTTTGAACCGATGTGCTCGATGCGCCTGCTTGGGTTGATGCGCCCGACACACGCGACCAAGCCGATGCGCCCGATCGAATGGATGCACCTGTCGAGGCCGTCTGAACCGACGAAGATCCGTCTTTATCTTTAACCGAAAAGGCCTGCTTTTTGTCGATATCGCGGCCCGTCGGCTCGGAAATTTCCCCGCCTTTAACGGTAAATCCCGCCGGCTTTAAATCATCCCTTGCAAGTGCCTGCCGCCCTTTCACGTTATCAGTTAAACGTGTCTGGCGGCCGGCGGTATCGCCGCCCGCCGGGCTTACGGATGCTCGCTCGGTCGGTCTGACTGTTGCTGTTTCTGCCGCTCTTCCGGTTGTTTTTTCGGCCGTCTGTACGAATGCTCGCCCGGTTGGCTGTCCGGCTGTTTGTCCTGTCGTCTGTCCGGTCGGTTTATCGGCCCTTTGACTGTCGGATTTCTTGCCCGTGCCGCTTTGACCGAGAATGTCCTCAAGCAACATATTTATGGTGTTGTCGGAAACCTTTCGCGGCTCTTTTGCCGTCTCTTTATGGGAAAATTCGCTTAAAATGCTGTCGATTTCAAGCTCGCGATCAAGCCTTTCCTTGTCCATACCCCTTGTTTCCTTTCTTCTTTTTTATGTTTATCGCCGTGTATATTGTCTGTCTATCTTTACTCTTATTCTTTGTTGTTTGCCGTGCTGTCTGTGCGGTAGTAAAACCGATGCCGCGGTGTTTTTCGGTTTTCCTTTGCCCGGATTATTGGCCGTGTTTTTTGCCAAAGTCTTTCCATTTCCGGCTGCTTCGCCGTATTTTGTGCCATAGATTATCTCTTTTCGGCCGCCTTATACATCAGTATTCCCGCCGCCACCGAGGCGTTGAGAGAATTTATCTTGCCCTTCATAGGCAGGCTGACGATGACATCGCATTTTTCCTTTACCAGCCGTCCGAGCCCTTTGCCCTCGTTTCCGATGACAAGCACGCAGCCGCCCGAAAAGTCCACCTTGCGGTAATCCTCGCCGTCCATATCGGCGCCGTAAACCCACAGTCCTTCACTTTTAAGCTTTTCAAGCTCGGCGCAAAGGTTGGCCACCTTGACCATCTTCATATGTTCAAGTGCTCCGGCCGATGTTTTAGAAGCGGTAAAGCCCAAAGGAGCGCTTCTTCTTTTGGGAACGATTATTCCGTGCACTCCGGCGCATTCGGCCGTGCGGATAATTGCGCCCATATTGTGGGGATCCTCGATTTCGTCGCAAACAACGATAAAGGGCGGTTCACCCTTTTGTCTTGCGTCCTCAAGCACCTCCTCGGTGGAATAATACACTGCCGACGAAAGGTTTAAGGCCACACCCTGATGAGCCGCTTTTCCGCAAAGGAAATCCAGCTTTTTGGGGGATACCTCCTTGACGATTATGCCTCTCGCATTGCATTCCGAAAGAATGCGCGCAATTTTTTCGTTATCCTTGCCCGACGCAACAAGCAGGCTTTCGATCTCCCTGCCCGAGCGCAGCGCCTCCCTGACGGGATTTATTCCGCACACCACATCCTCGCGGACCGCAGTGCTTTTTTGTTCCTTTTCCATACATCTTGCCCTTTTTCATAGAATTATACACAATATATAATAACACAACCGATTTCAAAAATAAACCTTTTTCGACCTGTTTTTTAAAATTTTTATTTGCCGCAAAAAAGTGCCCGCCCTGCATATTCAAGCAATGGCCGCCCGTTCTAAAAGCACCTAGCATTTTAAAAGATTCGCCGCCTGTCTAAAAAACATTGCCTTTTAAAAACAAGCGCAAAAAAAGACCGCTTCCAAAAAGAAACGGTCCTTTAAAAAGCAAAGCTTTATCAGTTGTACTTTGCGGGGCTGATGCGGATACCGGGGCCCATGGTGGTGGCGATTACGCAAGACTTAACATACTGACCCTTTGCGGCAGCGGGACGAGCCTTAACGATAGCTCCCATAAGAGTATCGAAGTTCTCCTGCAGCTTTTCCTTACCAAAGGAAACCTTGCCGATGGGGCAGTGGATGATGTTGGTCTTGTCGAGACGATACTCGATCTTACCGGCCTTAGCTTCGGTGATGGCTTTGGCAACGTCGGGTGTGACGGTTCCTGCCTTGGGGTTCGGCATAAGTCCGCGGGGTCCGAGAACCTTACCGAGACGTCCGACAACGCCCATCATATCGGGG
>CAKSDF010000023.1 GCA_934444695.1 uncultured Eubacteriales bacterium
ATCCGTTTCATACCGTTGAAAATGTCAAGGACGGTCTCAGGCAATACGGCTTTACCGAGCTTTTTGAAAAGGACGATTTTAAAATAAAACGGGGCAAAAACTATTTTCTTTCCCGAAACGGCTCATCTCTTATTGCCTTTAAAATTCCTGAGGCTCAGGCCGGAGGATATAATATCTTTTGCTGCCACAGCGATTCCCCAACATTCAAGATAAAGGAAAATCCCGAGCGGGTGTGCGAAGGAGCATATACTACACTTAATGTGGAATTTTACGGCGGCGGGGTTGTATACCGCTGGTTTGATCGGCCTCTTTCGATTTCGGGAAGGGTTTTTGTAAAAAGCGAAGATGGGGTGAAGGCCCGCCTCGTCAATTTCCGCAAGGATATGCTTTGCATTCCGAGCCTTGCGCCTCATATGATGTCTGCGGGAGAAGCCTATGAAAAGGTGAAGATTCAAAAGGAACTTTGTCCCCTTGCTTCTCTCGATAAAGATTTTTGTTTGAACGGAATTTTGGCCGACACGCTTTGTGCAAAAAAGCAAGATATTCTTTCCTATGATCTGTTCCTTTATCCCACCAAAAAGGCCAAGGTATGGGGACAAAAGGATGAATTCTTTTCGGCCCCGAGGATAGACGATCTGCTTTGCGCATATACGGGACTTCGCGGATTTTTACAAAGTGAAAACGACAGCAGGATATCCCTTTACACCCTTTTCGACAATGAGGAGGTGGGAAGCTCTTCCCGCCAGGGTGCACTTTCGGATTTTCTTGTTTTAACACTTAAACGTATAAATTCTGCTTTGGGGTTTGATGAGGAACAGCTTTACCGCGACCTTTCAAAGAGCTTTGCCCTTTCGGCCGACAACGGCCATGCCCTCCATCCAAACTACCCCGAAAAGGCCGACCCCACCAACAGACCGGTTATGGGCGGCGGTGTGCTTTTAAAATATTCGGCCAACCAAAAATATACCACCGACGGACTTTCGGCGGCGGTGTTTAAGACAATACTTGAGCAAAACGGAGTGCCCTTTCAGGTGTTCACAAATCATTCGGATGTGGCCGGCGGTTGTACACTCGGCAATCTTTCGACCCGTCAGGTGTCCCTTTGCACGGCCGACATCGGAGCGGCTCAGCTTGCTATGCATTCTCCGGTGGAGACCTGCTCGTCAAAGGATGCCGTAAGCCTTATACTTGCCGCAAAGGCCTTTTACAGCTCGGCAGCGGAAATTGAGCCCGACGGAAGCTTTTTGGTCAAGTAAACGGCGAGCCAACCTCTTTTGTTTAAAAGGCTGAAATCGGCAGCGGGATTTAATCCACCGGATGCCGGTGTAAAATCGGTATCGGGATTTGACGGTGTATGCTTGCCGATTGCATTTTTAAAGCTTGTGAGATTTAAAGCTTATGATAATGGCGCGGGATGGGACTTCGCACCTATTTGAAAATGAAAAACACTGCACCAATTTTATCGGAAGGTGATAAAATGGAAACAATTCTTTTTATAAATGCCTGTATAAGAGAATCCTCGAGAACCAAGAAGCTTGCCGATGCTGCTTTGAAACAATATATTGCGGAAAGAACGGCCGGGGAAGAAAAAACCGAGAAAAAATCGCTTTTCGGAGAAATTTTTAAGACAAATGTTATCGAACGTGATCTTGCCTGTTTTCCCGTTGCTCCGCTTGACAAAAGCGGCCTTGAAAGAAGAGAAAACGGCGGTGATACAGGCTTTGACGGTTCGTTTTTTGAGCTTGCCAAGGAGTTTTCATCGGCCGAAACCGTTATTGTGGCCGCACCCTATTGGGATCTGAGCTTTCCGGCGGTTTTAAAGGCATATTTCGAGGCGGTGTGCGTCTGCGGACTGACCTTCCATTATGGTGAGGACGGCATGCCCCATTCCCTTTGCAAAGCAAAAAGGCTTATATATGTCACCACATCGGGCGGATACATCGGTGAGATGAACTTTGGATTTGATTATGTAAAGGGTCTTTGCAAAATCTTTTTTGAAATAGACGATGCGCGTTTTATAAGCGCTCAAGGCCTTGACATCGACGGAAACGACCCTGAAAAGATTCTCTTCGATGCAATAGACCGATTGACATTTGATTTTTGATAACGGGCAGGAAGGCAAAAATATGAAAAAAACAAAAGAGAGAAATAAAATTATAAAAGAGCTTCTTGACATAACCGACAGGGAATTTACCGATGAGGAGCTTATTCATAAGCTTATTATGACAGAAATGACCGAAAAGGACAGTGACAACGAAAAGACCTCTTTCGGACAGCGCGCCGCCGACGCGGTGGCAAAATTCGCGGGGAGCTGGGCGTTTATTTTCAGCTTTATTGCGGTTATGGTCATATGGATGGTGCTTAATGTCATGCTGGCGCAGAAGGCCTTCGACGCATATCCGTTTATTCTGCTCAATCTTGTGCTTTCGTGTATTGCGGCGGTACAGGCACCTCTTATAATGATGAGCCAGAACCGTCAGGAGGCCAAGGACAGAAAACGTGCCGAAAACGATTATAAGATTAATCTTAAAAATGAGCTGATAATCGATGACCTTCATAAAAAGCTTGATATGGTTCTTGAAAATCAAAAGAAAATAGAGAAAAAACTTTGCGAAATTGAATGCTCTGATCACCCGGTTCAAAGCGATAAAAGCAAGTAAAAACCTTTTTGAAAGGCGTTGATAAAATGGAGAATGAAGAAGTTATAAAAATCGAGCACCTTAATAAATCCTTCGGCGAGCTAAAGGCGGTAAACGATCTGTCCTTTTCGGTGAAAAAGGGAGAGTTTTTTGCCTTTTTGGGGGTCAACGGTGCCGGAAAATCCACCACCATTTCTATAATCTGCGGTCAGCTTAAAAAGGACAGCGGCGAGGTTACAGTCTGCGGGGAAAGTGTGGAAAAGGGACTTGATAAGATAACAAGAAAGCTTGGTGTGGTTTTTCAAAATTCCCTGCTTGATAAGCCCCTTACGGTAAGGCAAAACCTTCAAAGCCGCGCCGCACTTTACGGAATAACCGGAAAGGATTTTGAAAGGCGGCTTTCTGAACTTTGCGAGCTGCTTGAGCTTTCGGATATTCTTGATAGGGCGGTTGCAAAGCTTTCAGGTGGACAGAGAAGGCGAGCCGACATTGCACGGGCACTGCTTCACGAGCCGGAAATTCTCATTTTAGACGAACCGACCACCGGCCTTGATCCGCAAACCAGGAAGCTTTTGTGGGATGCGGTTACGAGCCTGAGAAATACCAAAAAGACCACGGTATTTTTAACCACTCACTATATGGAAGAGGCTGCCGACGCCGATTATATTGTCATTCTGGACAGCGGAAAGATCTCGGCCAAGGGTACGCCGCTTTCACTTAAAAATACATACACCGGCGATTTTATCACCATATACGGCGCACCAAAACAGGATGTTGAAAAACTCGGCCGACCCTTCACCGAAATACGCGATGCCTTTAGGGTAGAGGTGGAAAACACCGCCGCCGCAACCGAGCTTATTATCTCTCATCCCGACCTTTTCAAGGATTATGAAATAACAAAGGGAAAGATGGACGATGTTTTTCTTGCGGTGACGGGAAAGAAACTGACGGGAGGTATGGACAAATGAAACAGCTTGGCGCACTGACTCTCCGCAATATGCGGTTGTATTTTAAAGACAAAGGGCTTTTCTTTGTTTCCCTCATAACCCCCGCCATTTTGCTTGTGCTTTTTGTGACATTCCTCGGAAACATCTATAAGAACAGCTTCCTTTCGGCACTTCCTCCGGGACTTTTAAACGGAGATTCTCTTATCGATGCAACGGTTGGCGGGCAGCTTATATCCTCGCTTTTGGCGGTGTCCTGCGTTACCGTAGCCTTTTGCTCCAACATACTTATGGTTCAGGACAGGGCAAACGGCACCATAAACGATCTGACAGTCACCCCCGTAAAACGTCCCCTTCTTGCGGCATCGTATTTTACGGCCTGCACGCTTTCCACACTCATTGTTAACCTTGTGGCAACCGGCCTTTGCTTTTTGTATCTTGCAAAGGTGGGATGGTATATGAGCGCAGGAGATACGGCGGCCTTGATACTTGATGTTGTAATGCTGTCCCTTTTCGGCGTTGCTCTTTCATCGTTTATCCACTTCTTCCTTAAAACTCAGGGGCAGGCATCGGCCGTCGGAACGGTGGTAAGCGCAGGCTACGGTTTCTTGTGCGGAGCATATATGCCCATTTCAAATTTTTCCGATTCGCTTCAGAAATTTATGTCCTTCCTGCCCGGCACATACGGCACCAGCCTTTTGAGAAACCACGCCATGGCAGGAGTTTTCAGAGAGATGAAGAACATAGGATTCCCCGCGGAGGTTGTGGAAAGCATAAGGGATTCGGTGGATTGCAATATATACTTTTTCTCGAACGAAGTAAAGACCGGCACCATGTATACCGTGCTTTGTATAACCGTTGCGGTGCTTCTTGCGGCCTATATTGCGGCTAATGCCATCCGCGCCAAAAGAGCGGCTTAAAAGGGAAAAAGGCGGGATTTAAAGTCGGCTTAATAAGCTAAAAAAAGCAGTTTAAAAATACCGCTTTAAATGATTATAAAAAAGATGACAGGCAGATAATTCGTCCCCGCAACATTTGCCGAAAAGGAGAGGTAAAAATGGAGAAAAACGAGCTTTATATTAACATCGAAGTAAACGGCAAGATACATAAAATCGACATTAATCACAACGAGGAAATAGGCGACGCGGAATTTTTCGTCGACGGAGAGGCAGTAAATGCCGCAGGCTCGATGATCTTCCGCGGATCAAAGTTTAAATTCCCGGTGGACGGTGCCGAGGTCATAATAACCATTATGAAAAACGACGGCGAGTATGATTATAACTGCTTTGTAAACGGTATATCGGTTAAAGATAAAGCTCCGTTTACCGTGGACGGTATGGATTATCCGTCAAAGATCAGCTGGGAGCAAAAACGCAAGGGCGGCAAGGGAAGATACATTCTCAGTGAGGTGCTGAAGGGTGTAATCCTCGGATGCATTATATTTTTCGCTCTGTTTTTAACCAAGTCGTTTGCTCCGAGAATTTTCTCGTCCTTTGAAAGGTATAAGGCGCTGTTTGCCGTTGCGTGCATCGTTTTACCGTCGGCATTTTTTGCTCTCATAGCCGCAGGAGACTATAAAAAGAACGAAAAGGCCTATGAAAAATATAACGAGTACAACAAATAGCAGATATATCAATCGGAGGGATTTAAAATGGATTTGAAGATAACAAAGGGAAAGGCAACCGATTTTGAAATCGAGCTTGCTGAAAACAGGCCGGTAAGAATACTGCAATTTACCGATCCGCAGATTACCGATATCGATACCACCCGCACAAAAATACGCTACGACCAGATAAAAGGGTGTTATTTCGGCGACGGCATTTTTGACGACGACTATCGTGTGTATGATCTGATGAATGAGGTGGTCGAGCGGGTAAAGCCCGACATAATAACCGTTACAGGCGACATTGTGTATGGCGAGACCGATGACAGCGGCGTTCATTTTTCGAGATTTATTGCCGAAATGGAAAAATACAAAATTCCCTGGATTCCCGTTTTCGGCAACCACGACAACGAAAGCGCCAAGGGAGTCAGATGGCAGTGCGCGCAGTTTGAAAAGGCCGAGTACTGTGTTTTCGCAAGAGGAAAGGTCACCGGCAACTGCAATTTCAGCGTGGCGGTCAAGGGTAAAGACAGGGTCGAGGCGCTGCTTATGATGCTTGATACCAACGGATGCCATGTTTTCAATAATCCCGGCACTTTGGGCGAGGGAATGATGGCCGATAATCCCGACATCGACATAATCGAGCAGCGGGAAGGCATTTTCCCCGATCAGATAGAGTGGTATGAGCAGACGGTTAAAAATGCCAAGGAATTTTACGGGGATAATAATCTTCTCTCCCTTGCATTTTTCCACATTGCGCCGAGCAAGGCTATGGAGCTTTATGTCGAGCGCTACGGAAGCGTGAGCAGCCGTCTTGAAAAACAAGGGAAAGGCGATTTCGGCGCCATGGATAATTTCGAAGATACCGTGCCCGTTGATCTTGATCATTCTTTTGACGATATGGCAAGAAGGGTCGGCACAAAGGGTATGTTCTTCGGCCATGAGCACGAAAACAGCTTCAGTCTGCTTGACGGGGATATGCGGTACACCTTCGGCCTTAAAACGGGACTTCACAACAGCTATCGTCTCGACCATGTGGGCGGCACTCTTATTACAGCCGACGGCAAAAACGCAAAGGTCGAGCATATTTATTACGACTATAAGCCCTATGATTTTGAAAAAAACAAAAAATAAATGCACGCCCGACAAAAGCCATTTATCTGTATTAGGTATCTAATTGAATTGAGCGTTTGCAAGAAGTAAAAGCAACGACGGCCGAAACCACAGGGTTTCGGCCGTCGTTTTTTTGAATGTGTGGGCATCGGTTGTTTGTGACTGCGATGATAATCAGCAATGGGATGAAAAGCCTCGCCAATAAGATGTTACGGAAGGGTTAAGCAATCGGTGCCTGAGCACAGGCTGTTTAAAATAAAAACCGAAAATCGCCTGAGCTTTTTGGCTCAGACGATTTTCGGTTTGTGAGAAGAAAAAAATATATCAGTTCGCGGAATGGCATTTTACGGCGCGGACCATATGTCCGTGCTCTTCTCTGTGGTCATAGCCCTTGTTAACGAAGTAGACCACAAGGTTGGCCGATACAACTACGAGATTGAGAATGTATACGGCGAGGACATAATTTACATGTCCGGTCATAATCTTGGCAGTGATTCCGGCAACATAACCGGTGATGATGAGCAGGATGAACCACAGACTCATATTTTTAGCGGTTTTTGCTTTGTAGTTCTTGTATACCGAAAGGGGCCAAGAGCAACCAAAGCATATTAACATTGCAGCTTCTAATAATTCAGACATTTTCCGCACCTCAAAATTTGTTTTGTTTTTTGTTTCTGTATGCAGTATAGCATTGACAAATCATAATGTCTAATATATAATTAATATCAAATTGATAACTTTAAGTTATATAAGTGCAGTAGATACAAAGCTGAAAAACAATAGTATAAATTTTTGTTTTGATTTTACAAATAAGTAATAAAAAACTGCGTTAAAAAGGGGAAAAAACAAATGGAAATAAATCAAATGAGATATTTTTTAGATGTTGCTTCCACGCAGCACGTCACAAGAAGTGCCGAGCGTCTGCACATCGCTCAGCCGGCGCTTTCCAAGGCGATACACAACCTTGAACAGGAGCTTGGAGTGCCGCTTTTTTCTTCAAAGGGAAGAAATATCGTGCTTACCGAATACGGAAAATATCTTAAAGAAAAGCTTGGCGGAATAATTTCCGAAATAGACGATCTGCCCGAGGAAATCAAGTCCATGACCGACAGGGAAAACGCCACCATACATTTAAAGGTGCTTGCCGCATCAACCCTCATAACCGACGCCATAATCGAATACCGCCGCAAGCATCCGAAAATTAATTTTCAGCTTATGCAAAACGATGAATCCAAGCTTTATGACATTTCGGTCACCACCGAAAGGGTTAAGTCGGAGGAGCTTTATAATTCCAAAAACCGTTTTGAGCTTATCGAAAAGATATTTTTGGCAGTGCCGGCCGAGCACCGCTTTGCCGAAAGGGAAAAAATAAAGCTTTCGGAAGTGGAAAAGGACGGATTTATCAGTCTTATGGGTTCCAAGCAGCTAAGGTGGATATGCGACAAGTTTTGCCGACAGGCGGGATTTGAACCGAGAATCATTTTTGAAAGCGATAACCCCGCTGCAGTTAAAAATATGGTGTGTTCCAATATGGGAATATGCTTCTGGCCGGAATTTTCGTGGGGAAATCTTCAAAAGGGCAGCGCCGTGCTTCTTGAAATAGAGGAACCGGTATGCCAAAGAGAAATTATTTTTAAATGCAGGGAAAACAAACTGGACAATCGTGCGGTGGTCGACTTTTTTGAATTTTTGCAGGAGTTTTTTGATAGAAAGGCCAGAAAGAGCAAAAGATAATTGCGGGATAAAATGTTTGCACGAGTTTGCGGGCCGCTGAGGTGTTCGGCAAAATCAATCGGGGGCTTAACATCGGTTGATTTTGCCGAACGGAGGGAGGCAGCCTTGAAAAAGGTGAGAGCGGGTTTTAAGGCAACATTGCAATAAGCGGAAAGATTGCCGATTGCTGCTCCCTCCGGTCTCGGCCGAGCCGAGACAGCCTCAGCGGCAGTGTAGGTGCACAGCCTTAGCGATAGTTTAGGTGCACAGCCTCAGCGGTGGGAACGGGACATTGTCTTTGTGACACTGTTTTTATAAATGAACTGCCGGTATCACGTGCACCGTAGTGCGGAAGAAAAATGCAAAAACCGCCCCGCCCGACCCATTGACAAAGCAGGCAGAGTTTGCTATAATACCGACAGTGGTTTTTAAATCGGTACGCGATACCGGAAAGATTACGGGGTTTTGTAATATGAAAAAATTCTCTTTTAAAAATTTTGACGAATTTAAAATATTTTTTGCAGAATACGCCGCTGAAAAGGGGCTTTACCGTCGCTTTTCCAATTGTTTGATAATTCCCGGACTCTGTGATGCTCACGTGCATTTCAGAGAGCCGGGTTTTTCTTATAAAGAGACAATAAAAAGCGGTTCTTCGGCGGCGGCAAAGGGCGGATACACTGCCGTTTGCACAATGCCTAATCTCGATCCCGCTCCCGACAGCAAGGCACACCTTGATGTGCAGCTGGGCATTATAGAAAAAGACGCCGTTATTAATATTTATCCCTTTGGCACAATAACAAAAGAGGAAAAGGGCGGGGAGCTTTCGGATATGGATGAGATGGCTCCTTTCGTTTGCGGATTTTCAGACGACGGCAAGGGTGTTCAGTCGGCCGAGATGATGGAAAAGGCCATGCTTAAAGCAAAGAGTCTCGGCAAGGTACTGTCGGCTCATTGCGAGGATGAAAGCCTGCTTTTTTCGGGATACATCCACGACGGAAGCTATGCAAAAGAACACGGTCACAGAGGCTTATCCTCAAAAAGCGAATATGCCATGATAAAGAGAGACCTTGAGCTTTGCGAAAAAACAGGATGTAAATACCATGTCTGCCACATTTCGGCAAAGGAGAGCGTCGAGCTTATAAGACGGGCGAAAAAGCGGGGTGTGAATGTTACCTGCGAGACGGCGCCGCACTATCTCTGCCTTTGCGAAAAGGATCTTAAAGAGGACGGCCGGTTTAAAATGAATCCTCCTTTAAGAAGCGAGCAGGACAAAAAGGCGCTTATCGACGGTATTGCCGACGGCACCATCGATATGATCGCCACCGATCACGCGCCTCACACAAAGGAGGAAAAATCCCGCGGCCTCGAAAAAAGTCTTATGGGCATATCGGGAATTGAAATTGCCTTTCCGCTGATATTTACCCACCTTGTGAGAAATAATATAATTACGGTCAAAAGGGCCGTCGAGCTTATGTGCATAAATCCGCGAAAGAGATTTGACATTCCATTCGGACTGGATTTTGCGGTTTTCGATATAAGCTCGGAATACACTGTTGATTCCGAAAGCTTTGTTTCCATGGGAAAATCCACACCCTTTGACGGGAATAAGGTTTTTGGAGAAAATTTGCTGACGGTTTGCGACGGCAAAACCGTTTATGAAAAGGGGACATTATGAAACAGGGACTTTTTAGCATAACCCAAAACGAAAAAATTGCCCAAAGCGTTTATAAAATGCGGCTTTCGGGAGATACATCGGCCATAAAAAAGGCGGGTCAGTTTGTTAACATCAAGCTGGACGGATTTTTCCTGCGCCGCCCCATTTCGGTTTGTGACTATACGGCCGAGGAGCTGCTCATCATCTATAAGGTGGTTGGCAAGGGTACCGAAAAAATGAGCAAAATGGAAAAGGGAGAACAGCTTGACATTCTGACGGGGCTTGGCAACGGATACGATCTGAGCGTAAAGACCGAGAAACCGGTGCTTATCGGCGGCGGGGTCGGCGTTCCGCCTCTTTACAATCTTTCAAAGGAGCTTAAAAAGCAGGGCAAGCGGGTTTCGGTAATACTGGGATTTAATTCTGAAAAAGAAATATTTTTCGAGAATGAATTTAAGGAGATCGCCGACAGGGTGCTTATCTGCACGGCCGACGGAAGCTACGGAATAAAGGGCTTTGTTACCGATGCAATAAAGGATATTGATTTTGATTATTTCTTTACCTGCGGCCCCGAGCCGATGTTTAAGGCGCTTGAAAACACCATTGATAGGGATATATCGGGACAGCTGAGCTTTGAAGAAAGAATGGGTTGCGGTTTCGGTGCCTGTATGGGATGCAGCTGCAAGACGCTGGCCGGAAACAAACGAATTTGCAGAGAAGGCCCGGTGCTTTTCAGGGAGGAGATAATATGGTAGATTTAAAGGTTGATCTTTGCGGAAAAACCCTCGATAATCCTATAATACCGGCAAGCGGAACTTTTGGATACGGATATGAGTTTGCCGAACTTTACGATATAAATTGCCTTGGGACCTTTTCCTTTAAAGGAACCACGAAGGAACCGCGATTCGGCAATCCCACCCCCCGCACGGCCGAGTGCCCTTCCTGCGTGCTCAACGCCGTGGGACTTCAGAATCCCGGTGTGGACAAGGTGATATCCGAGGAACTGCCCAAGCTTAAAAAGGTCTTTCACAAGGGTGTTATGGCCAACATCAGCGGCTTTTCCCTTGAGGAATATGTTTATGTGGCAAGCAGACTTGATAAATGCGAGCAGGTGGATTTCCTTGAGATAAATATAAGCTGCCCCAATATCCATGGCGGCGGAATGTCCTTCGGAACCTGCGCGTCCTCTGCCGAACAGGTTACGGCGGCGGTCAAAAAAGAGGTTAAAAAGCCGATAATTATGAAGCTTTCGCCCAATGTCACCGACATTGCCGAGATCGCCAAGGCCTGCGAGGCGGGCGGTGCCGACGGAGTCAGCCTTATAAACACCCCTATGGGTATGAGAATAGACCTTAAAACAAGAAAGCCTATTATAAAGAACGTTACCGGCGGAATGTCGGGACCTGCCGTTTTCCCGCTGGCCCTTCGTATGGTGTGGCAGACAGCCAAAGCGGTTAAAATTCCCGTTATCGGCATCGGCGGAGTGTCAAGTGCCGAGGATGTCATAGAAATGATGCTTGCGGGAGCTACTGCGGTTGGTGTTGGCGCGCAAAACCTTGTCAATCCTTACGCCTGCAGGGACATTATAAACGACCTGCCGAGGGTAATGGAAAAATATAATATAACGAAACTCAGCGACATAACCGGAGGTGTCAACATTGGGTAAGGATGTAATCATTGCCTGCGATTTTTCGTCGGCAAAAGAGACCTTTGAATTTCTCGACAAATTTGAGGGCAAAAAGCCGTTTGTTAAAATCGGAATGGAGCTTTTTTACGCCGAGGGACCGGAAATCGTCAGACAGATAAAGGCGAGAGGCCATAAGATATTTCTCGATTTAAAGCTTCACGACATACCAAACACTGTCAAAAAGGCCATGCGGGTGCTTTCTAAACTTGATGTTGATATGTGCAACCTGCACGCCGCCGGCGCCGCTCCCATGATGAAGGCGGCTCTTGAGGGACTCACCCGGGACGACGGAAGCCGTCCCATACTTATCGCCGTTACCCAGCTTACCTCTACCGACCAACAGACAATGGAGAGAGACCTGCTCATAAAAGAGCCTATCGACAGGGTGGTTATGCACTATGCAAAGACCGCCGCAGATGCAGGGCTTGACGGAGTGGTTTGCTCGCCGCTGGAGGCGCAAAAGGTGCACGACACCTGCGGTAAAGGCTTTTTGACCGTCACCCCCGGCGTGCGTTTTGCAAACGGGGATATAGGCGACCAAAAGCGGGTTATGACCCCTGCACAGGCCAAAGAGATCGGCTCCGACTATATAGTTGTCGGCCGGCCCATAACCGCCGCAGACGACCCGGTGGCGGCATACAAGAGATGCATAAACGACTTTGTTGATTAGGAGGATACATAAGATGAATGATACGCAAAAGCTGATCGCAAAGGATCTTCTTTCCATTAAGGCGGTATTTTTCCGTCCCGACGAGCCTTTTACCTGGGCAAGCGGAATTAAAAGTCCCGTCTATTGTGACAACCGCCTGACCCTTACTGCGCCCGAGGTCAGAAACGATGTTGAACAGGGACTTAAAGGGCTTGTGGAACAGCATTTCCCCGAGGCCGAGGTGCTGATGGGTACTTCCACCGCAGGAATCGCCCATGCCGCCATAACCGCCCATCTTATGGGACTTCCCATGGGATATGTCCGCTCGGGAAACAAGGATCACGGCCGCAAAAATCAAATTGAGGGCCGTCTTGAAAAGGGTCAGAAGGTGGTTGTTGTTGAGGATCTTATTTCCACCGGCGGAAGCGTTATCGAGGTGGTTAAGGTGCTCAGAGAGGCAGGAGCGGATGTGCTGGGCGTTGTCAGCATATTCACCTACGGAATGAAAAAAGGCCTTGAACGCCTTGCGGCCGAAAATGTCGTTAATTACAGCCTGTCGAATTTTGACGCCATCGCTCAGGTGGCGGCCGAGGAAGGATATATCGCCGCCGACGATGTTAAACGGCTTATAAAATTCAGAGACAATCCTTCGGATGAAAGCTGGGCAGAAAAATGAGAAATATAATTAACATTCTTGATCTGTCCACCGAGGAAATTGATGAGCTTATAAAGCGGGCGGCAGACATAAAGAAAAATCCCTCGAAATACAGCGAGGTCTGTAAACATAAGATTTTAGCCACCCTCTTTTTTGAACCCTCCACCAGAACAAGGCTCAGCTTTGAATCGGCCATGCTGTCTTTGGGCGGAAACACCTTGGGTTTTGCCGATGCCTCTTCAAGCTCGGCCACAAAGGGAGAAAGCGTTGCCGATACCATATCGGTGGTCAGCGGTTATGCTGACATTATTGCCATGCGCCATCCGAAAGAGGGCGCTCCCATTGTTGCGGCAAAGCATTCCCTTGTACCCATCATAAACGCCGGTGACGGAGGCCACTATCACCCCACCCAAACCCTCACCGATCTTATGACCATAAACGAGCAAAAGGGCGGGTTTGATAACCTTACAATCGGTTTTTGCGGCGACCTTAAATTCGGCCGAACGGTCCATTCGCTTATTGAGGCAATGTCGAGATATAAGGGCATAAAGTTTGTGCTCATTTCCCCGCCCGAGCTTAAACTGCCCGGCTTTGTCAAGCAGGAATACATCAAGGACAAAGGTATAGAATATGTCCAGTGCACCTCTCTTGAGGATGTTATGGGCGATCTCGACATTCTTTATATGACCCGCGTGCAAAAGGAACGGTTCTTTAACGAGGAGGATTATCTGCGGCTGAGGGACAGCTACATTCTCACCGAGCAGAAGCTTAAATACGCAAAGGACGATATGTGCATACTTCATCCTCTGCCCAGGGTCAACGAGATCTCCACCGCCGTCGACAGCGACAAAAGAGCCTGCTATTTCAAACAGGCCCACAACGGCCGCTTTGTCAGAATGGCGCTTATAATGAAACTTTTGGGGGTTAAGGCATGAATATAGACAGCATAAAAAACGGAATTGTTATCGACCACATTTCGGCCGGAAACGGTATGAAGCTTTACGAGCTTTTGGGACTTTCCGAACTTGACGCATCGGTCGCCATAATCAAAAATGCCCAAAGCTCCAAACTCTCCAAAAAGGACATCATCAAGATCGATGCCGACATTAAGATCGATCTGGATGTCATCGGATATGTCGATCCCGATGCTACCGTCAATATTATAAAGGACGGAAAGCGGGTGGATAAGTTTTCGGTCAAGGCACCAAAAATTTTAAAAAATGTTATCAGGTGCAAAAATCCCCGCTGCATAACCTCCACCGAGCAGGGACTGGACAGGGTCTTTCGCCTGACCGACGAGCAAAAAAAGACCTATCGCTGCATTTACTGCGACGCAAAATACGGCTCATCTGATTAGTAAGCGGAACGGTTTTAATAATTGTTTCCCTGTTTTCTGTCAAAAACTGAAGGCGTTATTTTCGCAAAGGGATTTCAGTAAAGAACAAACCCTTAAAAACTTATTTAAATCAAGCAAAAGAGCCTTGGCAGTGGTTGACCGCCGAGGCTTTTTATGGTACAATAACAGCTAACAAAAAAATCTTAATTTTCAGGGTGAGGGCAATGAATTTTTTTGATGAATTGAAAAATTACGACAGCGAGGTCTTTTCCGCCTGCGACAGCGAGCTTAAACGTCAGCAGGGGAATATAGAGCTTATCGCTTCGGAAAATATAGTTTCAAAGGCCGTGCTTTTGGCGGCCGGAGGAGTGCTGACAAATAAATATGCCGAAGGATATCCCGGCAAAAGATATTACGGCGGTTGTCAGTATGTCGACATTGTGGAAAACATAGCAAGAGACCGCGCCAAAAAGATTTTCGGCGCCGAGCATGCCAATGTTCAGCCCCACAGCGGAGCAAATGCCAACCTTGCTGTGTTTTTTGCCCTGCTTACCCCCGGCGATACCATTATGGGAATGAACCTTTCCCAGGGGGGACATCTTTCCCACGGTTCGCCGGTAAACATTTCGGGTAAATATTTTAATGTGGTGCCCTATGGGGTCGATCCCGTTACCGAAACCATCGATTACGACGAAATGGAGCGCATAGCTTTAGAATGCCGTCCGAAAATGATAGTGTCGGGCGCCAGCGCCTATTCGAGAATTATAGATTTTGCCCGCATTAGAGAGATTTGCGACAAGGTTGGGGCATATATGATGGTTGACATTGCCCACATTGCGGGACTTGTAGCGTCGGGACTCCATCCCTCTCCCGTGCCCTTTGCCGATGTTGTCACCACCACCACCCATAAGACCCTTCGCGGCCCCAGAGGCGGTATGATACTCTGCAAAGAGGAGTATGCCAAGGTCATAGACAAGGCGGTTTTCCCCGGCGTGCAGGGCGGCCCCCTTATGCACATAATCGCCGCCAAGGCGGTGGCTCTCGGGGAGGCTCTTACCGTCGAGTTTGCCGAATATCAGAAGCAGATAGTCAAAAATGCGGCTGTGCTTTGCGATGAGCTTAAAAAGCACGGTGTAAGGATAGTATCGGGCGGAACCGACAATCACCTTATGCTTCTCGATCTTACCGAAAAGGGCATAACCGGCAAGGATCTTGAAAAAATGCTGGATGAAGTGCACATAACCGTCAATAAAAACACCATTCCAAACGAAACCTTAAGCCCCTTTGTCACAAGCGGTGTCAGAATAGGTACTCCCGCCGTTACTTCAAGGGGATTTAAAGAGGCTGAAATGGTCAAAATTGCCGAGCTTATAAGCGACATTATCACCGACTTTGAGGGCAATAAAGAACGGGTATCGAAGCAGGTAAGCGAGCTTTGCGAAAGATTCCCCATATACGAATAAATGCCGCAAATAATTTTTCTTTACAAAAAGGGTTTTGTATTGTACAATACCGATAACAAAAAATCGGGACGAGGTGTGTTAAGATTATGCTAAGCGACATAGAAATAGCAAACGGCTGTGAAATGCGCCCCATAGGGGAGATAGCAAAGGCCGCGGGAATTGAGGAAAAATATGTCGAGCAATACGGCAAATATAAGGCCAAGATCGACCTTTCGATTTTCGATAGTATAAAAAAACCAAGCGGAAAGCTTGTGCTCGTTACCGCCATAAGTCCCACACCTGCGGGAGAGGGGAAAACCACCACCACAATAGGTCTTGCCGACGGAATAAAACGGCTTGGCAAAAACGTGTCGGTGGCTCTGCGCGAGCCGTCCCTCGGCCCTGTTTTCGGAATTAAGGGCGGCGCGGCCGGCGGCGGATACGCTCAGGTCGTTCCCATGGAGGACATAAACCTTCATTTCACCGGAGATTTCCACGCAATCGGCGCCGCAAACAACCTCCTCGCCGCCATGCTCGACAATCATATACATCAGGGTAACGAGCTTGGTATCGATACCAGAAAGATAACCTGGAAGCGCTGCGTTGATATGAACGACCGCCAGCTCAGAAACATTGTTGACGGACTGGGCGGAAAGGTCAACGGCGTTCCGAGAGAAGACGGTTTTGACATAACCGTTGCAAGCGAAATTATGGCCGTGCTTTGCCTTTCCGGCTCTATAAGCGAGCTTAAAGAACGGCTTTCAAAAATAATCGTGGGATACACCTTCGATGACAGGCCGGTCACGGCAGGCCAGCTTAATGCCCAGGGTGCTATGGCCGCCCTTTTAAAGGATGCGCTTAAGCCCAATCTCGTTCAAACCCTTGAAGGTACGCCTGCCTTTGTGCACGGCGGCCCCTTTGCAAATATTGCCCACGGATGCAATTCGGTGACCGCCACAAAGCTGTCCCTTGCTTTAAGCGATTATACTATTACCGAGGCGGGATTCGGTGCAGATCTCGGTGCCGAAAAATTTTTCGACATAAAGTGCCGTATGGCGGGACTAAAACCCGATGCAGTCGTGATCGTGGCTACCGTCAGGGCGCTGAAAATGCACGGCGGCCTTAAAAAAGATCAACTGGCAAACGAGGATCTCACGGCCCTTGAAAAGGGAATTCCCAACCTTCTGCGCCATATCAAAAATATTACGACGGTTTATAAGCTGCCCTGTGTTGTGGCCGTAAACCGATTCCCCACCGACACCGACCGTGAAATAGACTTTATAATCGACAAATGCCGTTCTCTTTCGGTCAATACCATTTTGTCCACCGTTTGGGCAGAGGGCGGAAAGGGCGGAGAGGCTCTTGCCAAAGAGGTTATAGGCCTTTGCGAGCAGCAAAAGGGTGATTTTTCCTTCGCGTATGAGGATGACCTTTCGATTGCCGAAAAAATTGAAGCGGTGGCAAAGAAAATATACGGCGGCGACGGCGTTATATTTACCGACGGGGCGAAAAAGCAGATCGATAATCTCGAAAAATTAGGATTTTCAAACTGCCCGGTCTGTATTGCCAAGACCCAGTACAGCTTTTCCGACGACGCTTCAAAGCTCGGTGCGCCCGAGGGATTCAGCATAACGGTCAGAAATGTTAAGGTGTCGGCCGGAGCGGGATTTATAGTCGTGCTCACCGGAAATATAATGACCATGCCGGGACTTCCCAAAAGACCGGCGGCCGAACGCATCGACATTGACGACAGCGGAAAAATAACAGGATTATTCTGATGATAAATTAAACCCGTCGGCTCACATTTGCTGATCCGTCGGGTTTGCGATATATAAGAACGGACGAAAGACCGTTCAAGCGGTTAAAAGACGGCTTAAGTGGTTTGTGTGGCGGAAAATGCAGCACCGCTTTTGCACTTATCCCGCACCGACCGCATATGATTTGAAAACAAAGGGCGGCAGGCGCCGTATCCTATAAAACGGAGGTAAAAATTATGGCTTATTATTTCAAGGATGTTTCACACACCTTCAACGAGTATCTTCTTGTACCCGGATATTCTTCGTCCGAGTGCATTCCCGACAATGTGTCGCTAAAGACCCCTCTTGTCAAATTCAAAAAAGGGGAGCAGCCGGCCATTTCCATGAACATTCCTCTGACATCGGCCATAATGCAGTCGGTTTCGGGAGAAAAGCTGGCCGTGGCTCTCGCTAAGGAGGGCGGCGTGTCCTTCATCTTCGGCTCTCAGTCGATAGAATCGGAAGCGGCCATGGTAAAAAGCGCAAAGAATTTTAAGGCGGGATTTGTGGTGAGCGACAGCAACATCACCCCCGATGCCACCTTAAACGACATAATCGAGCTTAAGGAAAAAAACGGCCATTCCACCATCGCCGTGACCAGCGACGGAACGGCAAACGGAAAGCTTCTGGGTATTGTTACCTCCCGTGATTACCGCGTCAGCCGAATGAAGGGCGACGAAAAGGTATCGACCTTTATGACTCCCCTCGACAAGCTTGTTGTGGGAAGCGCCGACACCACCCTTAAAGAAGCCAACGACATCATATGGGACAATAAGCTTAATTCTCTGCCCATTGTCGATGAGGACGGATCTCTTAAATATTTCGTTTTCCGCAAGGATTACGACGCTCATAAAGACAATCCCAACGAGCTTTTGGACGAGCACAAGAGATACATCGTCGGCGCGGGAATCAACACCCGCGATTATGCCGAGCGTGTTCCCGCCCTTGTGGACGCGGGAGTGGATGTGCTTTGCATAGATTCCTCCGAAGGATTTTCCGAGTGGCAGTCGAGAACCATCGACTGGATAAGAGAGCACTACGGTGACGGCGTTAAGGTGGGCGCCGGGAATGTCGTCGACAAGGAGGGATTCTTGTTCCTTGCAAAGGCAGGCGCCGATTTCATTAAGGTGGGCATCGGCGGCGGCTCCATATGCATAACCAGA
>CAKSDF010000024.1 GCA_934444695.1 uncultured Eubacteriales bacterium
TCGCTGCGCCGAGCTTGTTAAGGCCGAGCTCCAAAAAAACGGTATTGAACCCATTCCTTCCGAAAATATTAAGGACGCCGATTTTTCCATTGTTGTGGGAGGAGACGGAACCATAATTCACGCCGCAAAAAAGGCCGCCCTTTACTCAAAGCCGGTGCTTGGGATAAATTCCGGCCGTGTGGGATTTATGGCCGGCGTGGAAAACGGAGAATACGGTATTCTCTCTCGGCTTAAGACCGGCGAATATGAGATAGAGGACAGAATGCTGCTCTCGGTGGTATGCGAGCGGGGCGATAAGGTTATTAAAACCTATTCCCTAAACGAAGCGGTCATAAGCCGCGGCGGCCTTGCCAGAATAACCGATATCAATGTTCAGATCGGCGGCATTTCCACCATTGATTATGCGGCCGACGGTCTCATTTTTGCCACTCCAACCGGATCGACAGCCTATTCTCTTTCAGCGGGAGGCCCTGTTCTCGATCCTTCCATTGAAGGCATTGTTATGACTCCCATTTGCCCCCATTCCTTCAATTCCCGCTCGGTGGTATTTTCTCCCGACGAGAAATTCACCGTAACGGCCAAGGTCAGAAGCGAGGGGGATGTTTTTGCCTGTGTAGACGGCGAAAATCCCATAAACATTACCGACGGAGTGGTATACATTCAAAAGGCCGACGACCTATGCGTTAAACTCATCAGAATCAAAAACGAGCCTTTTTACGAAAACTTTAAGAATAAGCTTATACTTAACAAATAGGATAACAAATAGGAGATAAGAAAAATGAAAAAAAACCGTCACGAAAAAATAAGAGAGCTTATAAACGATAACATAATCGAGACCCAGGATGAACTGCTCCGACTGCTCAGAAAGGACGGATTTGACGTTACACAGGCAACCGTTTCCCGTGATATAAAGCAGTTGAGGGTCATTAAGGCGCTTGATTCAAACGAGGTTTACCGCTATATGATCCCCAAGGGGGAAAGCATTTCTTTAAAGGCCAACTATACCGATGTTTTCAGATCGGCGGTTATAAAGGTGGATTATGCCCTTAACGACGTGGTCATAAAATGCCACACGGGTATGGCAAACGCCGCTTGTATGGCTCTTGATCTTATGGATCATTCCTCGGTGGTGGGCACCGTTGCGGGAGACGATACCATTCTCATAATCGCCCGCACGGAGGACGAGGCAGCCGAGCTTTGCAGAGAGCTTAAGGAAAATCTTAAATAACAGATCCGCAAGAAACTTGTTTATGACCGCCTGATTGGCGATTTTAAAAGCCCTGTTTTGCAAAAAAACGGTTTCTTTCCTTGTTGCGACTTTCCTCGCTGCGGGGAGACGGTCTGTCAACTCATAACAGCCTGCTGTATTATTTCTTTACTATCGACATTTCTTTCTGGAGGGAAGGCATAATGCTTGACACCTTGCGAATAGAAAACATCGCCGTTATCGAATTTGCCGAGATCGAATTTGATAAGGGCTTTTGTGTGCTTACCGGAGAGACCGGAGCGGGTAAATCCATCCTTATAGATGCTCTCGGAGCGGTGCTCGGAAACCGTACCACCAAAAACCTCGTTAGAACCGGATGCGAAAACGCCTCGGTGACGGCGGTCTTTTCGGATATATCAAAAGCGGCAAGGAATGCCCTTGCGGAAGCGGGATTTGACTGCGGCGACGGCAGTGTTATGCTTTTCAGAAAAATCACATCCGACGGAAAAAGCAGCAGCCGCATAAACGGTATTCCCGCCACGGCGGCAGTGGTCAAACAAATATCAAAGCACCTTGTATCTATTCACGGACAGCACGACAGCGCCCTTTTGACCGACCCTGCCGTACACGGAGAGCTTGTGGACAAATACGCCGCAAACGACCGCCAAAGGGAAGCTTACGGCAAGATATACCGCCGTCTTTGCGACCTTATTAAGGAATCGAGAGCCCTTAATCTCGACGAGGCCGAAAAGCAGCGCCGCATAGATATGCTGGAATTTCAGATAAAGGAGCTTGAAGGCGCCGACATAACCGAGGGAGAAATGGCCGAACTTGAGGAACGGCTTAAAATAATACAGAACGGCGAAAAGATAGCAAGATGCATTTCCGAGACCTTTGAAATGCTTGCGGGAGACGAAAATTTCTCGGGAGCGGTGTCCCTTGTGTCCCGGGCGGGAGAGGGGCTTTCGGAATGCGCCGACTTTTCCGAGGATATCGAAAAAAATGCCCGCCGTCTTTGCGAGATTGGATTTGAGCTTGAAAACATCTGCGGTGATATACGCAGCCTTTCGGAGGAAATGGACTTTGACCCTGCCGAGCTCGAAAGGGTGGAGGAACGGCTGGATCTTTTGAAAAGGCTTTCTAAAAAATACGGTAACAGTGAACGTGAAATGATTGATTTCCTTAGCTCGGCGCAAAAGGAGCTTGCAGGAATAACGAGGAGCGAGCAGAGGGAAAAGGAGCTTGAAGACCTCATAAACGAAGCCAAAGTCGAGGCAGTGGAAAAAGCTGCCGATCTTACAAAAAGCCGGAAAATCGCCTCCGAAAAGCTTGAAAAGGCGGTAGGGGACGAGCTTGAGTTCTTAAATATGCCCGGAGTAAAATTTTTGGTGCAAAGCAGCGAGACCCCTCTCACCAAAAACGGCAGGGAGAAGCTTGAATTTCTCATTTCGGCAAATGCAGGTGAACAGCCCAAGCCCCTTTCAAAAATTGCCTCGGGCGGTGAGCTTTCCCGCACAATGCTGGCTCTTTTAAGCGTTATAAACAGCAAAAACGACGCCGATACCATAATATTCGACGAGATCGACGCGGGTATAAGCGGCCGAGCGGCCGATAAGGTGGGAATACGACTTGCCAAAACGGCCGAAAACAGTCAGGTCATTTGCATAACCCATCTTGCGCAGATTGCTTCAAAGGGAAGCAGTCATTATCTTATAGAAAAATCATCCGACGGACAAAAGACCAAGACCTCGGTGGAAAAGCTCGGCAAAGAGGGAAGAATCGAGGAGCTTGCAAGAATAATCGGCGGAACGGTTATAACCGAGTCCACCCGTGCCGCAGCAAAGGAAATGCTCGAAGGTGCGGACTGATCAACATTTTTAAAACGGCGGTGAACGGCTATGGAACGAGCAAGCGGAGTGCTTATGCATATATCCTCCCTTTACGGGGATTATTCCTGCGGAAGCCTTGGAAAAAGTGCCTTTGAATTTGTGGATTTTCTCAAAAGCAGCGGTTTCTCCTATTGGCAGGTGCTTCCCACGGGGCTTTGCGATGAGTGCAATTCTCCCTATAAATCCCTTTCGGCCTTTGCGGGAAATCCTTTTTTTATCGACCTTGAAATTCTCGAAAAAAAAGACCTTTTGACAAAAGATGAGCTTGAAAACGCAAGGCAGCAAAGCCCTTATGTCTGCGAGTTTGATCGACTGAAAGAGGAAAGACTGCCGCTGCTTTTTAAAGCGGCCAAAAGGGCGGAAAACAAGGATGAAATCAACGATTATATCAATAAAAACAAGGAACTTTCCGACTTTTGCGAATTTGCCGCGCTAAAACAGGCAAACGGCGGCCGTTTCTGGAAGGAATGGACGGTCAAAACGCCGAAAGCAGAGGACGTTTTTGCATGGCGCTTTATACAGTATGAATTTTTTGCCCAGTGGCAAAAGCTTAAAGATTACGCCGAAAATAAGGGCATAAAGCTCATAGGAGACATGCCCCTTTATGTCGATCTCGACAGCAGCGATGTCTATTTTAACCCGTCGCTTTTTATGCTGGACAAAAACGGCGATCCCACCGATGTGGCAGGTGTGCCGCCCGACTATTTCTCGGCCGACGGTCAGCTTTGGGGAAATCCTCTTTACGACTACGGCAAAATGGAGCAGGACGGCTTTAGTTGGTGGAAAAGAAGAATAGCCCACAACCTTAAAATGTTCGACGGGTTGAGAATAGACCATTTCAGAGGGATAGAAAGCTTTTTTGCCGTCAAAAACGGCGAGACCACCGCTAAAAACGGCAGGTGGATAAAGGGACCGGGCGAAAAGCTGGTCGACGCCATAAAACAGACGGCAGGGGATAAGCTGATAATTGCCGAGGATCTCGGAGATATCACAAAAGAGGTGGAAGCCCTTCTTGAATACAGCGGTCTGCCGGGAATGAGGGTGTTTCAGTTTTCCTTCCTCGGAGGGGATAATCCTCATTTGCCACATAACTACATTAAAAATTGCGTGGCATATTCCGGCACCCACGACAACAATACTCTGCTGGGATACCTTTGGGAGCTTGACGAGCAAACGCGGCAAAGAATGCTTTGCTATTGCGGATTTAAGGGTAACGACTGGGGAATGGGCTGCGACGACATCATCAGAACGCTTTTTGCCTCGTCGGCGGGACTTGTCATTCTGCCTATACAGGACGTTTTGGGATACGGCAGCGATACGAGAATGAATCGCCCCGGTACGGCAAAGGGCAACTGGCTTTACCGAGTCACAAAAGAACAGCTTTGCGGTATCGACAAAGAAAAGTATTTAATGCTTAACCGCACGTATTTCCGCTGAGTCCCTGCGAGTGCATTTAAAACCGCAGCGGCGCGTTAATTTCGTCGGCAAGGCTGACACAGCACTTTTTCAAAGAGGTATCAGAAAAAATATGAAAGCAAAGGTCTATACATCCGTTGAGGATTTTAAAAAAGAAAACGAATCGTTAAATGCAGGCTTGCCCTTTTGCGAGCAGACGGACATTTTAAAGGATGAGGTTAAAATCGGCAATCTCACCCTTCACAACCGCCTTGTCTGTCAGGCAATGGAAGGCTGTGACGGAACGGCCGACGGGCGTCCCGATACCCTTACCAAAAGGCGGTATGAACGGCTTGCAAAGGGCGGCGCGGGACTTATATGGTTTGAGGCTACCGCCGTCTGCTTTGAAGGCAGGGCCAATCCCCGCCAGCTTTATATAAACGATAAAAATCTCGATGATTTCAAGAAAATCGTCGAAAACATAAAGCAGTGGGGAATGAGTCAAAACGGCTATGAACCTGCGGTTATAATGCAGGCCACCCACTCGGGAAGATATTCAAAGCCTGAGGGAAAACCCGCTCCCATAATCGCCTATAATAATCCTATTTTTGAAAAGGATAATCCCATAGATAAATCAAGGATCATAACCGACGAGGGACTTGACCGTGTGCACGACGGCCTTGTAAACGCCGCCGCTCTCGCGCAAAAAGCGGGATTCGACGGGGTGGATATCAAGTGCTGTCACCGCTATCTTAACAGTGAGCTTCTGTCGGCCTATACCAGGGAGGGCAGATACGGCGGAAGCTTTGAAAACCGCACGAGACTGCTCCGCGAAAGCGTAAAGGACAGCATATCCCTCTGCGGCAGCGGCTTTACGGTAACCTCACGTATGAATGTATACGACGGATTCACCTATCCCTACGGCTTCGGCGTTAAGGAAGGGGAGGGCATAACCCCCGATTTTTCCGAGGCCGACAAGCTTATTAAAATTTTGGCATCCTTGGGCGTTAAACTGCTTGATATAACCATGGGCAACCCTTATTTCAATCCTCATGTCAACCGTCCATATGCGGCGGGAGGATATGAGCCGCCCGAACATCCTCTTTCGGGCGTTGCAAGAATGCTTAAAGGCACGGCAAAGCTCTCAGTGGCCAATCCCGATGTAGCTCTTATATGCTCGGGGCTTTCTTTCCTCGGTGCGGCGGCTCCCGGTGTTGCGGCGGCGTTTATAGAGCAGGGAGGATTTTCTCTTGCGGGATTCGGCAGAATGATTTTTGCCTATCCCGATTTTGCAAGGGACATAGTTGATGATAAATTCGATTGCAAAAAGATATGTATTGCCTGCAGCAAATGCACCGAAATAATGCGCGCGGGCGGTACCCCCGGCTGCGTCATACGCGACAGCGGAACCTATATGCCCATATATAAGGAATACTGCAAGTGATAAACCGACGTATTCCCGCAGGATAGCGTCCTGATAAAGTGTTTTTGCGCGGTGTGTGCGGTGTGTATTATAAGCACGTATCATAAGACAAGTATTATAAGACGCGTATTATAAACGGTATAATAAATATAAACGACACTTAAATTTCAAAAAGATAAGGTGAACAAAAATGAAAACTGCAATTGTAACAGGATGTGCCGGAGGAATAGGCTTTGCCACGGTCAAAAAACTGACGGCGGCAGGGATAAAGGTTCTCGGAATGGACATATGCCCAAGCGCCGATGTGACCGAGAAGTTTATGGATTTCGGCGGATGCTTTAAATATTTTTCGGGAAATCTTGCCGACAGCGCCGACCGTAAAGCCATTTTAAACGAAGCCAAGGCCTTTCTCGGAAAAATAGACATTCTCGTTAATGTTGCGGGAGTTGCACCCAAGGTCAGAAACGACATTCTCGAAATGACCGAGGAAAGCTACGACCGCGTTATGGACATCAACGCCAAGGGCACAATGTTTTTAAGCCAGATAATTGCCAAGGATATGCTTTCAAATGAGCTTTGTGACGGAATAAAAGGATATATCGTCAATATTTCCTCTATGTCGGCTTATACCTCCTCAACCAGCCGCGGTGAATATTGCATTTCAAAGGCCGGCGTTTCTATGGTAACAAAGCTTTTTGCCGACCGTTTGGCGGGGGAAGGAATACTTGTTAACGAGATCCGCCCGGGCATCATTATGACCGGAATGACAGCCACCGTTAAGGAAAAATACGACAACCTTATCGAAGGCGGGCTTCTTCCCATAAAGAGATGGGGAATGCCTGAGGACATTGCCGATGCGGTGTATGTGCTTTGCTCGGGACAGCTTAAATACGTGACCGGCCAGTCCATCGACGTGGATGGCGGATTCCACATTCAGAGACTTTAAAAAGGAGCATAACCTTGAATATTAACGGTAAAGACGTCGAGGTAATAAATCTTAACACGGCGGTGATTGGAAGCGGTGCGGCAGGATTTAATGCTGCCGTGCGGCTTAAAGAGCTTGGAATAGACGACGTGGCCATCATAACCGAGGGCATAAACTGCGGAACCTCCCGCAACACCGGCTCGGACAAGCAAACCTACTATAAAATGAGCCTTTCGGGAAACGATGCCGACTGCCCGGCCGCAATGGCAAGAGACCTTTTTGCGGGAATGCTCACCGACGGAGACAACGCCCTTTGCGAGGCGGCTCTTTCGGTGCGCTGCTTTATGAATCTTTGCGAGCTTGGAGTGGAATTCCCTACCAATCGCTTTGACGAATATGTGGGCTATAAGACCGATCACGACCCTTATGCCAGAGCAACGTCGGTAGGCCCCCTTACCTCCAAGCGAATGACCGAGGCTCTTGAGAAAAGGGCAAAAGAGCTTAATATAAAAATATACGACAGCACACTTGTGACATCCCTTATAACCGACAGGCAGAAAAACGAGATAAGGGGCGTTTGCGCTCTCGATTTTTCAAAAGAGCAGAGTCGTTTTGTGCTTTTTAACTGCAAGAACGTTGTATATGCTACAGGCGGTCCTGCGGGAATGTATGCCGACAGTGTTTATCCCGAGTGCCATAACGGCGCAAGCGGCGCCGCATTCAGAGCAGGAGCAAAGGGCAAGAATCTGACCGAATGGCAATACGGTCTCGCCTCAATTGCTCCGAGATGGAATGTGTCGGGAACATATATGCAGGTGCTTCCTAAATTCGTTTCGGTGGACAGCGACGGGAACAGGTATGAATTTTTAGAGGAGTTCTTCGGCGATAAATACAAGGCTCTTTCGATGGTCTTTTTAAAGGGGTATCAGTGGCCTTTCGACTGCCGAAAGGTGGAAAACGGCTCGTCCATAATCGATTTGCTGGTTTATCGCGAGCGTGTACTTAAAGGCAGAAGGGTGTTTCTCGATTTTCGCGAAAATCCTTTCGGCTTAAAGGAAATAGATTTTGAAAGCTTAGACGGCGCGGCGGCCGATTATCTTAAAAAGGCAAAGGCCGATTTCGGAACGCCTATTGAACGGCTTGAGCTTATGAATTCTCCGGCAATTGACCTTTATTTAAACAAGGGTGTGGACATCAGAAAAGAAATGCTCGAGATAGCCCTTTGCGCCCAGCACAACAACGGCGGTATTGCGGTTGATCTGTGGTGGCAGACCGATGTTAAAGGCCTTTTCGCAGCGGGAGAGGTTGCCGGAACCCACGGCGTATACCGCCCGGGCGGAAGCGCTCTTAATGCGGGTCAGGTGGGTTCCTTAAGAGCCGCAAGATTCATCGCCAAAAACCGCAGCGGATCGCCCGAAAACGATGGATTTGAAGCTGTGGCAAAGGATGTTTTGGCGGCCGATCAAAGGCTTCTTAATAGCCTCCTTTCAAACGAGAATAATGTGGAAGAGCAAACCGCCTGCGCGAGAAAAAGAATGTCCGAAAAGGGCGGTGCCATCAGAAACGAGCAAAAAATTGCCGAGGCTTTAAAAGAAACCGGGCAGCAGCTCGAAAGCTTTGAAAACTTGGTCGGCGCAAGGGGAAACGAGGGACTTGCAAAGGCCTTCCGTCTGCGTGATACCCTTGTTTCTCAGCTTGTTTATCTTTCGGCAATGGAGCATTATGCAAAGCTCGGTGGAGTGTCGCGTGGCTCTTATATCTGCTGCGATAAAGACGGTATACTGCCAAAAGGAATTGAAGAGCAGTTCCGTTTTTCCTCACCTTCGACCGAGACTCAGCCTAAAATTACCGAGGTGCTTTTTAACGAGCAAAGTGGACAGTGCGAATTTTCCGAGCGCCTGCCGAGACCCCTTCCCGAGGGCGGCGGATTTTTTGAAAATGTCTGGCGCGACTATCGCAAAAACGGAAATGTTTATTGATTGTTTTTGCTTATTATGGGGAAAAGAACGAGCATAGTTTATTTTAAATAAACCATTTTGATTTTATGGGATAGAGCTTATGAAAGATACCACATCGCAAAAAAATATGGACGCCCTGATACAAAGCCTCGGTGAAAAAACGCCGAGACTGCTGCTTCACAGCTGCTGCGGGCCTTGTTCATCATATGTGTTGGAATATCTGTCGGATTATTTTGACATAACGCTGCTTTTCTACAATCCCAACATTCATCCTGCCGAGGAATATGAAAAGCGCCTTTTAACTCAAAAGAGGCTTTTAGAAAGGGCAAAGTATAAAAATCCCGTCACCTTTCTTGCGGGAGAATATGATCCGCAGCGCTTTTTTGATGCGGTAAAGGGTCTTGAAGGCTGTAAAGAAGGGGGCGCACGGTGCGAAAAGTGCTTTGAACTGAGACTTTCAAAAGCCGCCGAGATTGCAAAAAAAGGCAGGTTTGATTATTTTGCCACAACCTTAACGGTCAGCCCCCATAAAAATGCCGTTTTGATTAACGAGATCGGCAGAAGGTATCAAAACTACCTCCCCTCCGATTTTAAAAAGCGGGAAGGGTATAAGCGGTCGATAATTCTGTCGAAGGAATATGAGCTTTACCGTCAGGACTACTGCGGATGTATCTTTTCGAAAGGTGAGATGGACATATGAAAAAGGCTCTGTTTGTTGTTAATCCCGCCGCAGGGCAGAAAAAAATAAAGGCCTCCCTTGCCGATATTCTTTCGCTTTTTAACGGTGAGCAATACGAAACATCCGTTTATATGACGAGAAAGGAAAGCTCGGTTGAGGATTATGTGGCCGAAAGATGCGGGAGCTTTGATCTGCTTGTTTGCTGCGGGGGAGACGGAACCTTAAACCGCACGGTAAACGGCCTGCTGAAGAGCGACGGTCCCGTTCCCATAGGCTACATTCCTGCCGGAAGTACCAATGATTTTGCCGCAGGGCTTAAACTGCCGTCGAATCCTTTGGAGGCCGCCAAAAAGATAATAAACGGCAAGCAGCATCTACACGATGCAGGATTTATGGACGGCCGTCGGAATTTTGTTTATGTGGCTTCCTTCGGTGCTTTTTCCGAAACGTCTTATATGACCTCCCAGTCGCTTAAAAACGCTCTCGGCCACCTTGCATACATTCTCGACGGGCCAAAGGCGCTTATGAAAATAAAACCGATCGCCCTTACCTGCACTTATGACGGCGGAAATGTGTCGGGGGATTATATTTTCGGCGCCGTCGCAAATTCCACATCCATGGGCGGAGTGATAAAGCTGAAGCACCCCGATATAAGCTTCAGTGACGGGCTTTTTGAAATGCTGCTTATAAAGGCTCCGAAAAATATTTTTGAGCTTCAGGGCATAATAAACAGCCTGCTCACATATAAATACGATACGGCAAATGTGTCGCTCATACGCACATCCCGTTCCGAGTTTAGCTTTGAAAAGCCCATCGAATGGTCTCTCGACGGGGAACGCTATGTGGGAGAGAAAAGGGTGCAGATCGAAATTCTTGGGCAAAAAATTCCATTTGTCTATTGACAAAAGATTGACGGTATGATAAAATTTCAACATTCCTTGAGGGAGTAGCAAGCGGTTTATCCGTAGCAAGTCAACATTCTCGACCGATATCGGCAGTGCCGAAAGGAGGTCTGGTTTGCTTTAATTTGCGAGACTCATGTGTAACCTTGCGCTATACATGGGTGAATAATCTTGATTTTATCCGGGTATGGCTTTCATATCCGGTTTTCTTTTTTCCAAAATGTATTAAAACCTATGTACAATTGAGCGCATTGCCTGACAAATGCACAATTCGGCGAACGCATAATCCGGTAACTGCCAAACAAAATAAGGAGAGAAAATATATGGACGGACTATTCTTTTTAAACAGTCTGCTGCTCGGAGTGGGCCTTTCGATGGATGCCTTCTCGGTGTCTATCGCAAACGGTCTTAACGAGCCTAAAATGCCTAAAGCAAAGACCTTTGCCGTTTCCGGAACCTATGCCTTTTTTCAGGCGCTTATGCCTCTTACCGGATGGTTCTGCGTTCATACCTTTGTGGAAAAATTCAAGAGCTTTGAAAAGTTTGTGCCTTTTATCGCCTTGTTTTTGCTTGCCTTCATCGGCGGAAAAATGCTTTTAGAGGGCATAAAAAAAGAGCCCGAAAAGGAAGAAGTCAAGAAGCTTACCCCTGCCGTTTTGCTTGTGCAGGGCATTGCCACCTCCATTGACGCTTTGTCGGTGGGCTTTGCCTTTGCCGAATATGATTTTATAATGGCTCTTGTGGCATCTCTTTTGATTGCCGCTGTGACATTTGTGCTATGTACAGGGGGCCTTGTTCTCGGAAAAAAAGCGGGAATGAAACTGGCCGACAAAGCAACAATAATCGGCGGAATAATACTCATAGCCATCGGAATAGAAATCTTCCTGAGTAATATTTTGTAATCGTAATTAATTTTATTAAAAAGAAAAATACTGTTGCACACCTGCATCGCTGCATAACAAGCGCATTGCATTACATCACAACGCAACGCGCCGATTTGCGCAGAATAAGCAGTGTCGTACAGTTGATATTTAAAATCGTTATTTAACTATATTTTTAAGGAGAAAAATATGTGGCTTAATTATCTTTTGTTTGCCGTGGGACTTGCCCTTCTTGTCAAGGGCGGAGACTGGTTTGTGGATGGTGCTACCGGCATCGCCAAACGGTTTCATCTGCCCGAGCTTTTGATCGGTGCAACGGTTGTGTCCATCGGAACGACCCTTCCCGAGGTTATGGTGTCGGCAACATCGGCTGTATCGGGGCATAGTGAGATCGCTTACGGTAATGCCATCGGCTCGATAATATGCAACACCGCTCTTATTGCGGCGCTGTCCATTGCCATAAAGCCCGCAAAAGTGGATAGGGAAACCCTTAAGCTTCCTGTGCTGTTTTTCTTTATCGCGGCCGCTTTTTACCTTGCCATTGCATATACCGGCGGATATTACAGTCGTCTTTCAGGTGCCGTGCTGCTGCTCATATTTGTTATTTATATGATAGTTACCGTAAGGCAGGCGCTTAAACAGTCAAAGCTTTCGATTGCCGCCGTATCTGCAACATCAACATCTGCGGATGTAAAGGATGCTGCATCCTCCGGAAAAAGCCCGTTAAACGGCACCGGAGCAAATGCCCAAGCGACGGATGCGACAGATATATTGGCGGAAAAATCTGCCGAACCCTCTGTTTTGAAGAATATAATTCTGCTTTTGATCGGTGCCGCCTTTATCGCCGTGGGCGCAAACCTCCTTGTAAACAAAGGAACGGCCATTGCTCAACATTTCGGTGTGCCCGAATCGGTCATTGCACTTACCTTTGTGGCACTGGGAACATCTCTGCCCGAGCTTGTGACCGCCATAACATCCCTTGCAAAGGGGCACGGTGCGCTGTCGATCGGTAATATAATCGGCGCAAACCTCTTTAATCTCGTGTTCGTAAGCGGCCTTTCGATAACCCTTTCGCCCTTTGCCCTGCCTGCCGAAAAGACCATTGCCGGCGTAAATGCCTCACTTGTGGTGGACAGCCCGCTTATGCTTGCCGTAATGCTCATAATGACCGTACCCGCCCTTATCAGAGGTAAGCTTTCGCGGGTGCAGGGAATAGTGCTTCTTGCACTTTACGCTGCTTTCTGCGTTTTCCAATTCGCAGTGTAACGATAATCTGTCGGTGCATCAATCTTTCAATGCAGCATTAGGCAGTCATAACAGCGATAGTCCGAAAATACAGGCTAAGCCGCTGATTTGAAAAAAATCAGCAGCAATAAGCAAAATTTTAAAACGTAAAACCGTAAATGCGCCGTATGTACCGTTTATATGTACGGTGCTTTTGCTTTTAGTGGGATAAAACTGCAATAAATTGTGCAAAAAAGTCTTTAAAATTTCAAAATTATGTGATACAATAACCTAAAAGATGTATGTATATGCTGCAATGTTTAAAGGAGTGTGTGATATGAAAATCAGTCGCGGCATTAAAAAGGTTTTACTGCTTGTTTTGGCCCTTTCGCTTGCCTTTGGGATGTTTTCTCTTCCCGCCACCGTAACGGCCGTTTCCTCAGACGACAGCGGTGTTTACGATGTCTATCATCCGTCATACGGCATTGCCTGCTATCCGAGAATGTTCACAACAAGCAAGGGCAGCGTTCTTTGCGCTTTTGATACCAACGATGACGGAGGAAGGGCAAAAATCAAGCTGACCAGAAGTTCTGATAACGGCAAAACCTGGACAAAAACTCCCATAACCGTCGGTGCTGTCGACAACCTCGATTGTGCCAATGCCGCTTTTATTGAATTCGGCGGGCAGCTTCTTTGCGCCTATCGCGCCAACGCTTTGAATAACGGATATTACACTTCCGAAATCCGCGTTTCCAAATCCACCGACGACGGATATACCTGGAGCGAGCATTCCATAGTCGATTCGGCCACCACGGCGGTCAGCGATGCTTCCGAGTGCGGCGGTATTTACGAGCCGTATTTTATGGTGCTGGACGGAAAACTCAGAATATATTTTGCATCCGACCGTATAGGCAAGAGCGTCAGCAGTATGGCTGCTCAGAACATCGAAATGATGACCTATGACCCCGAGACAAATTCATGGGGAGACCTCTATGTCTGCCTGAACGGAACCACCCACCGCTCCCGCGACGGAATGGCAGTTATCGATAAGTTTGCCGACGGATCGGGCTATGCAATGGTTATCGAAGCTACAAACTTTTCCGGCCGTCCCTTTGTAATTCAGCTTTATACTTCCCCAGACGGATTTAACTGGACCTTCAGACAAAACGTATTTGTTCCCGATAAAAAGGGCAAAAAGGCCGGCGCTCCTTATATAAAAACCCTACCTGACGGAAGAATGGCGATATCCTTCCAGACCGATCAGGATGCCACCGGCGACGGAGACGGCGTTTCCTATATGGCCACGGTATTTTCCAAAACGGCACTTTCGATAAATTCGGAATTTGACGAGGATACATTTACCCGTCCCACACTCCCTTTTTATACTCCCGACGGCTGCTATTCGGTATGGAACAGCGTTGAGGTGTCGGGCGATTATTTGCTCGAGTTTACAAGCGTCAATTATCCTTACGGCGCCGCGCAGGTTAGAAGAACAAAGCTTTCGGAAATAGGAAAGGGAAAGAAATTTGACCGTTCATTTACGCTTTCCGATTGTACCGATCTTTCCTCCTGGGGCGTTGGATATTACGGTGCAACCATGTACCAAAATCAAAATTACGGATCCACCACCCAGCCAAGCGACTATATTGATTTTTACAGTAACGGAAACAACGGACTCGCAATGTACCTTTCTTTCGAGAAAATCGATCCCAGAGGCATTGATTTTTCTAATGTCAAATACATTGAATTTGATATGTGGATGTCAAACGGCGATATGTTCAGCAAGTCAAAACTCCGCCGCATATCCATTTCTTCTCAGGATTTTAACCATTCTCAGTTCAAAAACGGAGGAGACGCATACGGCGATTATGCCGCCCAGCTGCCCGACTCGGCGCTCAACACACCCCTTCAGAGCTACGCCTGGAATCACATTAAAATCCCGGTTGAGGGATACGCTAATTCATCCGGCAATCCTATTGACATTACATCGGTCAAAAAGCTTTGTATACAGGCCTATGAGGTCTATGACGCAAGCTTTGTGGCCTGCATAAGCAATGTTACGGCTACCGTTGATGACACAGAGTACCGCTTTGCCGCGCAGGATGAGCAGTCCCTTGTCATTCCGGCAAGCTTCGGTGAATACACCTATTCTGCCGATGTTACCATCAACGACAACTACGAGGGCAACAGCTTTATCGCCTTTGCAATGAACGACTACTGGTCGACAAGATTCCTGCTTTGGGATAAGGGCGGAAACGATTTCTGGTATACCGGCCAGTTTGGCATTACCAGCGAAACCCAGGGCAGAGAGCCTGAAAGCGTCACCGAGGCGCTTGCTTGGTCGCCCCAAAACAACAAGGTACACGTTGATATCAAGGTCAATGGTGATTACTATGAAATGTATATCAACGGCAGGAAAAAACATAGTTTCAAAGGAAATTATGTTCAGACCCTTTCGGTCACCGTTGCAAACTGCGATGTGACCTTTTCGGATTGCCGACTCGATAAGGGATATTTTAAGCCGGGCGATGCCAACCGCAACGGCGTTATCGATACCGGAGATGCCCTGCTCGCCCTTCAGCATACGGTAAAGGCACTCAAGCTTGCTCCTGCGCTGCAGCTCTCCTGCGACGTCAACAACTCAGGGGATGTATCAGCCCTCGACGCACTGATTATTCTCAGAAGATCGGTTGGCTTGACTGATAAATTCGACAACGAATAGACGGAAAACAAATAGTAATCGGTCGGCGAAATTGTCAACCAAAAGATAGCAAACAGACAATAAACAGACAACGGACATTGCACTGTAAGGTGCCGCAAACGCCTTTTAAAGCACCGGCGGCAGCCCGACACTATACATTATCTTGCGGACGAAAAACGGATAGTCGACCGACATTAACCATTAACGCAATTAAAAACAGCATCAAAAAGCGCACTGCCTTTAAAAGACAGTGCGCTGAATTTTTTTATAGCTTTTTACTGTTTCTTATTGCTCATCGGTCAAAATGCAGCCGCCGACCTTTCTGATGAGTATTCTGCAGCAGCTTCCCGATGACAAAACCTCATCCACGGCTCTTTTAAACCCGTCGAACCTTTCGATCGGAACAAAGGCCTGTACCGTTCCGCCAAACCCGCCGCCGTGAATCCTGACGGCACCCTCACCGTTCAAAAGCCTGCGGCAAAGGGCAAGGGTAAACTGAGCCGCTTGATTTTTCACGTCCTTTATCGACCAGATGTTTTCAAGACAGCTTTCGGAAGAACGTCCCGATCGATTTACGAGATCGAGAAAAAGGTCTTTGTCGCCGCTTTTCAGTGTGTTAAATTCCGCTCGCGCCCGTTCATTTTCATCGAAGAAATGCATTGCACGAAGCACTGCACGGTCGCCGTATTTTTTCCTCAAAAGGGGCAGACGATCATAAAAATCCTTGCTTTCGACAAATCTCAGCTTATCCTTGCCGAAATGAGAGGCAATCTGCTCCATTTCGTTTCTGATGGCGGCATAATCATCGGTCAGATCGGAATGGCCCGCCCGGGTGTTTATGACGCACGGCACAAGACCGAGCTTTGAAAAATCAATGCTTATGTTCTCGATTTTGGGGGATTGCTCCTTTTTAAAATCCACGAAAACACATCCGCCTACGCCGCAGCCTATCTGATCCATAAGACCGCAGGGCTTGCCGAAAAAGGTCTGCTCGGCGTATTTTCCGGCCTTCGCAAGGTCGACGGGGGAAATCTCCCCGCCGCAGAAAAGTGCCGAAAAAACAGTGCCCACAAGTATTTCAAAGGCGGCCGAGGAGGAAAGTCCCATTCCCGCAGGTATGCGGGAGGTCATCATTCCGTCGAATCCCGAAATTTCATATCCTTTTTCTCTTAAAGCCGCGGCAACCCCTTTTATAAGTGCGTCGGATTTTCCAAACTCGCTTTCATCCGGCCTGGCTTTTGAAATGTCGCATATTACCGGAGGAAATTGCTCGGAATAAAGCCTGACCTCATTTGTGCCGTTTGCCTTGACAAAGCATATCATATCGAGATCGACGCTTCCGCAAAGAACACAGCCGTTTTGATGGTCGGTGTGGTTTCCGCCGATCTCGGTGCGCCCGGGTGCCGAAAAAAGATAGTCGGGATGCTCTGAAAAATGCTTGAAAAATTCATCCTTCAGCTTTTTGACCCTTGCGGATGCGGTGGATAATCCGTCCTTACCGTAAAGCTCGGAAAGTGTAAGAGAGGGAACTGCGGGAAAAGCGCCGGATAAAGCGGGTGAAAGGGAAGATGCCATTTTAAAATCTTCCTTCCAAAAGCTTTATGAACAGACCGCCCTGAACCGAGCGATGGCGGAATCCGATCATCGATCCGGTGACCGTGTCGTACCAGTCGGTCATTGGTACTCTCGATTTGGAAACATTGTATCCTTCCCACATGGGGGCGATAAACTGTTCAAACTCTTCCTTGGTGGGGGAGAGTGTGGCCGTCCAAACCGTCCAGTCGGATTTTGTGTAGGTGGCGCGGTTGTCAAGAGGCATTCCGTAGGCGTTAAAATGCTTTTTGTTTGAGCAAAATTCCGAATAAATCATACTGGGTGCAAAGAGCTTAGTGCCCCAAAGCTTATCCCAAACGATGTTGTATTTCATACTGAAGGTGTCGGGACGATCATACGCCAGGCGGAAGCTTCCGTCTTCGTTTGCAGCGCGCTTAACAAAGCTTTCGGCCATTTCTTTTGCCGTGTTCATAAGCTTATAGGCTCTCTCGTCGTCGCCCTTTGCAAGAAGGATCTTGGCATATCCGGCAATACCCATAATGGCCTTGAGGGACAGGTTGCAGTTGTGTGCAAGGTGTCCGGCAAAGTCGTCGGTGCAGAGCTGATTCTCGGGATCCTTGCCGAATTTAATGAGGTATTCAACCCATTTGTCGAGAATGGAATAATATTTCTCACAGAACTCGGTGGACTGCTCTAAAATGGCAATGTTGGCCATCATAATGAGCATATTTCCGCATTCCTCAACAGGCATCTGGAAGGACAGGAACTGTTCGTCGGTTTTGCTCTCGGGAACGCCGTACATCTGGCCGTTTACCAGGGGATAGGTTCCGACATCGTGTGGTGCAAAATCGAATTTCCAATCATCGCTTGCGGAATATTTGAAAATGGGGCGAAGCATACCCTTTAAAAGCTCGGGATTGTAGAGCAGGAAGAAGGGAGCCGAAGGATAGGTAACATCTACGGTTGCGGCGCAGCCGTTGCTGAAGCATTCCTTTGAAATGAAGATGATCTCGCCGTTTTCGTCCACAGCCAGCTTGTGTGCGGCGATGGTCTGTCTGAATGCAAGAGAGAGAAGCTCGGCATATTTTTCTCCGCCGGCATTTTCACCGTCTTCGAAAACTTGTTCCGAAATCTCGCGGCACTTTGAAAGCATCTCATCGCTTTCGGCCTTGGCTTCGCAGATGGCTTCCTCAATGGAGATGCCCTCGGTTTTCCAATAGGCTTCTACCGATTTTTCAAAATATTTGAGGGAAACGAT
>CAKSDF010000025.1 GCA_934444695.1 uncultured Eubacteriales bacterium
TTAGCAGTCGTTTCCAACTGTTGTCCCCCTCTGAAAGGCAGGTTCCTCACGCGTTACTCACCCGTCCGCCACTAAGTTATCTCGGTGATCCTTCAATAAGCAAGCTTAAATCCGTCTCGGTGAGATAGCTCCGTTCGACTTGCATGTGTTAAGCACGCCGCCAGCGTTCGTCCTGAGCCAGGATCAAACTCTCTAAAATTTGTATCATATCGCCTCTCGGCGCTATAATCATTTTAAAGCTCTTAGCTCATTTTTTACGCTTTGCGTAATGATATGACTTTCACATATCTGTTTTTCAGAAAATCCGTTTACTGAATTCTCAAGGAGTTTTTCCTTTAAAACTTCTCAAAAAAATCTCGGGTTCCTTCTATCGTTGTTTAATTTTCAAGGTCCGTCGCTCACTCAGCTCTTCGCTTGTGCGCGGAAGCTTATTATACATCACTCTTCCGTGTTTGTCAAGTACTTTTTTTAAACTTTTTTTGCTTTTCCCAAAGTCATCTTTAAAAGTTCTTATTTCGTACTTGCCTCTCGCTGAGTGCCCCGATATAATACCAAAATTACCGCCCGTTGTCAACCCCTTTTTTTCATTTTTTTAAAACTTTTTTCGCTCGTCCAAATATTGGGGAGATTTCGGTTTTTCCGGGCATATATTGTGTCCTCATTTCTTCTCTTTGGATATTTTGAACAAAAAGGGAAAGAGTAATATCATCACAGCATTTAGCGAGGTATATATATGAAAGGGACAAAATGTTTTTCGGCAAAGAAATTATGGCAGCTTGCGGTCATTATTTTTATCAACATTCTCATTATTGCGGTGGCCTTTTCTCAATCGGCCGACGCGCTTTCGAAGGTAGGCTCCACCGGATCGGAGGTCAGGGAAATTCAGACCCGCCTGAAAAAGTGGGGATATTTTGATTCGACGGTGGACGGGATCTATGGCACAAAGACCAAAAACGCCGTTATATATTTTCAAAAGAAGAACGGGCTGACAGCCGACGGCATTTGCGGAAAGAAAACCCTCGCGGCAATGGGCATAAGCAGTTCGTCGTCATCCTCTTCGTCTTCATCGTCATCCTCAAGCGATCTCAATCTGCTGGCGCGGCTCATTTCGGCCGAGGCACGCGGAGAAAGCTATGTGGGCCAGGTGGCGGTGGGAGCGGTGGTGCTCAACCGTGTCAAGCATTCCTCCTTCCCCAATTCCATTTCCGGAGTGATTTATCAGTCGGGGGCGTTTTCCTGTCTTAACGACGGGCAGTTCTGGCAGCCGGTGGCCGACAGCTCATACAAGGCCGCCCGCGACGCCCTCAACGGATGGGATCCTTCGGGAGGGGCCATATACTATTATAATCCGGTGACGGCAAAAAGTCAGTGGATACGTTCACGACCGATAATCGCCACCATCGGAAAGCACGTTTTTTGCTCGTAGGCTTTTGCAGGGAGGCACACAAAGCCACGCCAAAAACAGAAAAGCTTCGCAGGCTTGAGATTTTTTGTTTGTAGCAAAGCTAAGGCCGCGGTAGGGAAATCTTTTTCCGACCGCGGCCCGGTTAGTTTTAAAGCTTTCGGCGGTATATTCACGCAGCGTCTACCTGCCGTCGGCCTGGTTTGCCTTTTGCATCAGCCCGGAGGCCACTGCATTTGGCGTTTGCCCAAAATATGAAAATGAAGATGTTTTACACTTTGCTGTCCGAGCTCTCCGACATTGGAAACCACGCGGAAACCTTCATCAAGGCCGTTTTCCTTTGCTATCTTTGCGATAACCTCGAAAATATGAGCCACAATGGCGCTGTTTTCGGGAGTTATTTCGGCGGCCGAGGCAATATGTTCCTTAGGAATTACAAGGCCGTGGAAGGGCGCCTGGGGGTCGATATCGGCAAAGGCATACACCTTATCGTCCTCGTAAAGCTTTTTGGACGGAATTTCTCCCGCTGCTATTTTACAAAAAAGGCAGTCCATTTTTTCACCTCCGTTATTATATGAAATTTTACTCGGTAGGTTTGCGGATCTATACTTATTATAATGCCGCTTTTCGGGAAATTCAAGAGCGAAAAGGTGTAAGACTCCCTTTTCTCCTCGGATGTCGCCGCATCATTTCGGCAGTTTAGCAAATTATTTAACCGGCTTGCAGTTCCAGATGTCCCTTGCGTAATCGGCGATGGCGCGATCGGAAGCAAACCTTCCGGCCTTTGCGATGTTGACGATGGACATTTTGCCGAAGGTATCCTTATCGCAATAGAGTTTATCCACCTTTTCGTGGGCGCGGCAATAGCTTTCAAAGTCGGCAAGCACCATATAATTATCCCTGTCGAGCAGCGAGCTTACCACCGCCTCAAAGCTGTGTCCGGCAAAGCCGCGCTGAGCCATATCCACCGCCTGTTTAATGGCGGGATTATTATAATAGTATTGACGGGGATTGTAGGAAAGCTTAAGCTCCTTGGCCTCCTCGGCATTCATTCCGAAGATGACGATGTTGTCGTCCCCTACCGCCTCGTGTATTTCCACGTTGGCTCCGTCCTCGGTACCAAGGGTGATGGCGCCGTTGAGCATAAGCTTCATATTACCGGTTCCAGATGCCTCGGTTCCGGCAAGGGATATCTGTTCGCTTATATCGGCCGCGGGAACGAGCAGCTCAGCCAGGGTCACGCGGTAATCCTCAACATAAACCACCTTGAGCTTACCCTTTGCGTCGGGGTCGCTGTCGATAAGCTTTGCAATGCAGCAGATAAACTGGATTATCTGTTTGGCAAGGTAATATCCCGGAGCGGATTTTGCGCCGAAAATATATGTCTTGGGCACAAAAGGCTCGTTTGGATGATCCTTTATCCAAAGGTATTCTGAAAGAATATGCAAAGCGTTAAGGTGCTGGCGCTTGTATTCATGCAGGCGCTTTATCTGAATGTCGAAAATAGAATCGGGATCGCAGTCTCCCCCGCCGGTCTTTTTGATATATTCAGCAAGGCGTATCTTATTGCTGCGTTTTATCTTTGCAAGTTCTTCTTTGACCGCCGCATCGTCTTTATATTCGAGCAGTTTAGAAAGTTTTTCGGCGTCGGTTATAAAGCCGTTTCCGATGAGCTTTTTCAGGTATGCCGAAAGCTCGGGATTGGCCTGGCAAAGCCAACGGCGATGGGCGATACCGTTGGTAACATTGGTGAATTTATCGGGGGTGAGATTATAAAAGTCGCGGAAAACCTCGTCCTTTAGTATCTCACTGTGAAGGCGCGAAACGCCGTTGACCTTATGGCAGGCGGCCACCGCAAGGTTGGCCATCTTGACCACTCCGTCGCGGATTATGGCCGTGCGCTCGACATAATCGGCATCGTGGGTCTGTTCCCATACCCATGCTCTGTGACGGTTGTCGATCTCGGTTACTATCTGGAAAATGCGGGGCAGTCTCGCCTTGAAAAGGTCGATAGGCCAGCATTCGAGAGCCTCGCTCATAACGGTATGATTGGTGTATGCCACGGTTCTGACCACTATATCCCATGCCTTTTCCCAGGTGTATCCGCACTCGTCCAGCAATATACGCATAAGCTCGGGAACGGCAAGCACCGGATGGGTGTCGTTGGTATGAATGGCAGCCAGGGAGGGCAGTTCGTCCATACTGTGATTTTTAAGATGATTCTTCACAATATCCTGAATAGAGGCCGACACAAGGAAATACTGCTGGCGCAGACGAAGGGATTTTCCTTCCCTATGGTTGTCGGCGGGATAAAGCACCTTGCTTATGACCTCGGCCATAGCCTCCTGCTCGATGGCGCGCATATAGTCGCCGTCGTTAAAAAGCTTCATATCGAGGCCGGGAGACTCTGCGCTCCACAGTCTTAAAAGAGAAACGCCCTTTCCGTCCACTCCGGCCACCATCATATCGTGGGGAATGGCCTTGACGGGGGTATAATTTTCGTGCTCAACGTGGTGGTAGTTTCCGTCCCACCAATCACGTATGTTGCCGTCGAATCTCACCTCAATGGCATCGTCGGGATGCTCCACAAACCACACTTCTCCCCCCGGAAGCCAAAAATCGGGAAGCTCGGTCTGCCACCCGTCCACAAGCTTCTGACGGAATATGCCGTATTCATAACGGATGGAATATCCCATTGCCGGATACTTGCCCGAGGCCAGTCCGTCGAGATAGCAGGCTGCAAGACGGCCGAGGCCGCCGTTTCCGAGACCTGCATCGGGTTCCATTTCATATATCTTATCTATCTTTACTCCGAATTTCGCAAGAGCCTTGGAAATGGGAGATGTGATGTTAAGGTTGAAAAGTGTATTCTTCAAAGAGCGGCCCATCAAAAACTCCATACACAGATAATATACCTGCTTTGTGTTTTGCTGCTCGGCCTTTTGCATAAACTCGTTCCGGTCTTTGACCAAAATATCCTTTACCACAAGCACAACGGCTTTATAGATGTGTTCGTCGCTTGCGTCTTCGGGAGAAAGGCCGAAATGGGTGGAAAGCTTTTCCTTTATAAGTTCGGCCGCCCGCTCAACGGTAAGTCCTGTTTTCATAAGACTGCTCCTTCACTTTAAAACTACATTGTAATTTTAACATATTATACTCAAAAAGCAAGTATCAAATGTTGATTTTCTTTGTTTTGACCAAAAATCGGGATAAATTTAAACGTCAGCTTTTTGTTTAATGACTTTTTAGAATTATAAAATTCCTCATCGCAATACTTTTGGGTAAAAACAGCACAATCGCCCTGAAAAACCGTTTTCCTGATCAAAGAGGTCTTCAAAGAGGTTTGCGGTTATCGCCGCCGTATGATGCGGTTATACGTTATATAAGGATTATAGGTTATATTGCGGTTATACAATATATAAGAATAAAGATATAAGCCATTACGTAACATACATTATATATTGCTGCATAAGCTAATATAATGCTGCACAAAGGCACAAAATATAAATAAACAAAAAACGCCGGCAAAATGCCGGCCAAAGTATTTATTTCAAAGCATCCGCAAAACCATTGTTTCGGGAACGGAAAAGGACTTCAAAAGGCCCGTTCAAGAGTCCTTTGTCAAATGGTATACATCATATAATATATAACTAATAATATACAACCCCACAAAAAAAGACGCCCCACGCGCCTTAAAAGCCGAGCAGGGTGTTAGGGTCTGTCTCCAGTATCTCGCAAATTTCGACCAGTTTTGTCGCCGAGATGTCGCACTTGCCAATTTCGTAATATGTGTAGGTTGAGCGATGGACGTTCATTTTTTCCGATACCTGAAGCTGGGTCATCCCTTTTGCTTTTCTTATGTTTCTAAGGCTTTGTCCCAACTCTTTTTTGTCCTTTACCATATTCTCACCTCTTTCTATATATTACACTTTTAAATATGGTATGTCAATACATTAATTGTTCGTTTAGTAATTTTAATATATCATTTATTCAGGATGACGACAGCCCAAGGAGGTAATCTAATGGAAGGCAATCGTTCGGTTTTACTGTTAAAGGATTATGGGCACATAGATATCAGACTGAAAGAAATGCTCGAAGCAAAAGGTATGACAAGAAACGCTCTTGCCGACGCCATCGGTTCAAATTTTGAAGTCATAAATAATTGGTATAAAGGAAATCTCGGAAAGATCGATGCCGATGTTCTGGCAAGAATCTGTTATGTTCTCGAATGCCGTGTGGAGGATCTGATAGTTTATAAGGACAAACCTTGACATATAACGTTTCCCATCTTTTTAGCTTGATTGAATCTATCCTTTTTATTTTCCGTGATTTTATCTTTAAGGTCACGGATTTGTTTTTGCAATTTGTACCGCGAGCAGGCGGAAAAGCACTTGAATTTAACCGGGCAAAGGTTTAAAATAAAGGCGGTCGAAAAGTTTGCGTCCGTAAGCGGTACTTTTATCGGCAAAAACATAGATAAAGGCTGCAAAAAGGGTCAGCATACTCTGCAGCACCGACTACAATAACGTCCGCAGAAACAAATACCCGCGGCAACAAAAAGCCGCAATTGCCGACGGCAAAAACCTCGGCCGCAGCATTAATAACAAAAGCAGCAAAAGCAACGAAACACAACGGTAACAAACGGTGATAACAATGAATGAAGCAAACAATTTATCGGACAACAGACTGGTCTTTTCAAAGAACCTGTGCGTAAAAAGCTACGACAGCGATATGTTCAAGCAAATGTCGCTGCCGGCAATTATGAGATATCTCCAGGAAATTGCGGGGGAGCATTTATCCTGCCTCGATCTTCCCTATGAAAAGATGTTTTCGGACGGAGTGGTGTTTTTGCTGTCGGGGCTTGAAATACACGTGTATACCCCTCCGGTACTTTGGCAGGACATAACCCTAAGCACCTGGAGCTACGGAATAAAGGGCGCAACCTTTACCCGCAACAGCCGCATATGCGATAAAACCGGCAGCACACTCGTAGAAGCCTCGGCAGGCTGGTTTTTGGCAAATCCCCAGACCCACAGAATCGTGCGGCCCAAGGACTATCCCCCGGTTTTGGCCATTCCCGAAAATCCCGACCCGGTCTTTTCAAACGGGCGGTTTCACATAAACAGGCCGGCCGATGCAAAAAAGCTTTGCGACCGGAAGGTGCTTTTTTCCGACGCCGATTACAACCGACACCTCAACAATACAAAATATGCCGAGATAGTAACCGACATTTACAGCCAAAGACTTGAGCAAGGCCGCATATCTCACTTTAAAATAATATATGCCGGAGAGGCAAAGGTTTTTGACACAGTAGAGATTTTTGAAAGCGGCAACATTCTGCTCGGCACAAGGGACGGGCAGCGATGCTTTGAATGCGAAACCGAGTTTGTAAAAAGGTAGATACCGTTTGCGGGGCAAAAAGCGAAATTTCCCGAAAAACACGGGCAAAACAAGACAGGGCGAACGGCACGGAGATGAGATACAGGAAAAAATGCCGTGTGAGATTTTTTGTTTTAAGCATTTTCGCCGCCGCTGAAAAAAGCCCTTAAAGCCTTGAAAATCAAAGAACTAAACCGTGGGTAGAGCCGATTTTTTTGCTCTACCCGCCGTGTTTTTTAAGTAGAATAGGCGGTCGGCAGAGTAGCTTGAAAAAAATCCGCCGTAATGATATTATTTTTGCGGACACAAAAGTTTCCCTTCTCCGGCTGATGACAGACGGAAATCCGGAAGAAGGGGAATCTTTGCCTGCCACGGGTCGAAAGGGACGGGACTTTGCATTCCCGTTTCTTCCGATTCGGCAAAGCTGCGTTCCCTATTCCGCGCCTTTATCACATAGGAAAAATCTGCACTTGCAAAAGGACGGCGGCCTGAAGGCCTTCCCCCACCAGCGAGGCAAAATATTGTCTTGCAGAAAACAGGGGCTTATTTATTGCGCTGCGATTATGCCCGCGCACCGGGTAAGTCCGACGTTTTCCTTTGGCAGCGGCAGAAAGATTTTCATCCCACACATTTTCAGCAGCCTTTGCCATTATTTTTTTGAGAATCGAGGATTAATTAAAATGACTGTACTTTTCACCGACACTTCATCCAACCTCCCCAAAGAAAGCTTAAAAAAACACAACATCAAGGTGGTTAAATATTCCTATTTTTACGAGGACGAAAATAAGGATCTGTCCGGTCAGGATTTTGACGGTAAGGCCTTTTATGACAATATGCGCGCCGGCAAGGTGGTCAACACTTCAATGATAAATATGGGCACCTTTGAGGACGCATTTGAAAGCGAGCTTGAAAAAGGAAACGACATTCTCTATCTCGGTATGTCATCGGGACTGAGCGGCACCATGAACATTGCAAGGCTGGTGGCCGAGGAGCTTAAAGAGGAATACCCCGACCGGCAGATCGAGGTGGTCGACACCCTGGCGGCCTCCCTCGGCGAAGGCTTTATGGTGATGGATGCGGCAATGTATCTCGACCGCGGAATGTCGGCAAGCGAGGTTGCCGAAAAGATACGCCGCCGCACATCGAAAATGTGTCAATGCCTGACGGTTGACGACATCAATTATCTTAAAAGGACGGGGCGTGTATCGGGACCGGTGGCCTTTATCGGATCGCTTCTCGGAATCCGTCCCCTGCTTCGCGGAAACAGCCACGGCAAGATAGTTATGTACGGTAAGGTCAGAGGAGCTGCCGCCGCAATTTCAGCCCTTGCCGACAGATATGATCAGCTGGTTATCGACCGCTCGGCGCCGGTAGGCATTGCCCACGCCGACAATCCCAAGGCCGCCGAAAAGCTGCTGAGCATTTTAAAGGAGCAAAAAGGCTTTACGGGAAAGCATATGACCGTTTATTATGAGCCGGTCACAGGATCTCATGTAGGTCCCGGCACGGTGGCCCTCTTCTTCTACGGCAACGCCCGCAAGAGCTTGATTTGAACAACATACTATAAATATATTACAGCGCCCATCGGTACAGGCTTTGAGCTTTATCGACAGGCGTTTTTCTTTTTAAAATATAAACGGTGCAAATACCGTATAGAGAAAAGCAGCAGCAAAAGTCTCAGCAAAGATTTTTCGGAAAAATTCCGGGAATTGTGAACTTTTTGTTAATTTGACCTTATTTGACCTTGACATTCTTTGACCTTTGCTGTATACTGTGAAACAGAAAGAGAAAAAAGGACAAAGTTCCGGGAATGAGTCCTTAAAGACAAGCTCCTTCGGGCGCAGTTATTCACCGTTCGGTTGCTTAGAACAGCGAAAACGGCGCTATAGCAACAGCGTTGCCGATGCAGCCTTCGTCTTACGGTGCTAAACGCAAGGTCACAAGGTTTGCGGTAAGCAGCAACAGGACACGGCAGCGGTCACTTGCAGTGATGCTTCGGCGTACGGTGTGAGGACGGCGGCACGGTCACTTGCAGCGATGCTTTCATCCCCTTCATATAAATAAAGAGGCGATGGGTGCAGCGCACAGCGTCGCCGGCGGAAGGTGCGGTCTTTAGGAATCGGTTTTCGGATAGGAATATGAGAAAAGAGTTGAGCGAACAAATGAGAATGAGTGATTTGGTAGCAGAAAAAATATTGGAGATGATAAAAGCTCAAAACGGATTTGCCGAAATTAAACGGGGCGAGCTTGCCGAGAATCTCGGCTGCGTGCCCAGTCAGATAAACTACGTTCTAACCTCACGATTCACCCCCGAGCACGGATACACCGTCGAAAGCCGTCGAGGCGGCGGCGGTTACATCCGCATAACACGGGTCAGGGTCGATCGTGGCACCGCTGTTATGCACCTTGTTAATTCCATCGGCGACAGCATCGACTTCCCCACCGCCAAGGCGGTTATCGGAAATCTTTCGGAACAGGGTTTTATCTCGGGCGACAACGCAGCAATAATGTTGGCGGCAATGAACGACCGCTGTTACAGCAGTCTTTCCCCCGACAGCCGCAACACCGTTCGGGCAGCAATATTAAAGCAGATGCTGATAAAATAAAAGGCAGGCCTGAGAGCAAAAGAAATGTAATTTGAAAGCATCAAACAAACAGTGCAAACACGCTGAACACATCAAGCACATCAAGCACATCAAGCACATCAAACACATCAAACACATAAGACACATTAAACAACATCGAACACGTCAAATACATCAAACGGTTGTATTTACAATCGGATTTAAACCAAAACTTAAAAAGAACAAAACCTACAACAACAAAGGTACGAAAGGAAGATACATATGCTTTGTGAAAAATGCGGAAAAAGACAGGCAACAACACACATCAAAAAATCCATCAACGGAGTTTATGAAGAACATCATTATTGCAGTGAATGTGCCGCCGAAAGCGGCGTTAAGGCTTTCCCCTCCTTCGGGGCTTTCGGAGACGGCGGACTTTTCGGGTCGCTTTTAGGGCTTCCCTTCTCGGAAACCCACACAAGCCGCGCCGACACCCTTCGCTGCCCGTTTTGCGGAACATCCTTTTCGGAGATTTCCGAAAGCGGACGGGTGGGATGTGCCCAGTGCTATGACACATTCAGAAAGCAGCTGCTTCCCTCCATCGAGCGCATACACGGAAGGGCTTCCCACTGCGGAAAGGCTCCCGAGCGCGAGATAACCGAGGAGGACAAGAAGAAAAAGCAGCTTGATGAGCTTAAAGAAAAACTTCAAAAGGCGGTTGACGCTCAGGAATATGAGCAGGCCGCAAAATTCAGAGATCAGATAAAAGAGTTGGAGGGTGAACACAATGAGCAAAAATAAATGGTATGAACAGGTTGAAAATCAGGGCGATCTGGCGGTCAGCACCCGCATACGCCTTGCACGAAACCTTAAAGATTATCCCTTTTCCTCAAAACTGACGGCCGACAAGATCAACTGCATAAACCGTGCGGTGTGGGATGCCGTTCCCGACAAAAAGGATTTCGATTATATCGAACTTTGCGACCTTAACAAGGCTCAGCGCCTCGCCCTTTGCGAGCAGCATCTCATCAGTCCCGAGTTTGCTGAAAAAAATGACGGTCACGCCATCATTATGAATAAAGACCGCTCGGTATGCATAATGCTTTGCGAGGAGGATCACATCAGGATTCAGGTGCTTTGCGCCGGATTTGCCCTTGAAAAAGCCTACAAAACCGCCGATACCATCGAGACCGAGCTTGAGAAAAAACTCACCTTTGCCTTTGACAAGGATCTCGGCTATCTGACCGAGTGCCCCACCAATCTCGGCACCGGTATGAGGGCGTCGGTAATGCTTCATTTACCCGCTCTTGAGGCGGCAAACGGAATCGAGGCTTTGAGCCGCGCCGTTGCAAAGATCGGTTTGACCCTTCGTGGAACCTACGGAGAAGGCAGCGGAGCGGCAGGCTCGCTCTATCAGCTTTCCAATCAGATAACCCTCGGCATCGACGAAAAATCGGCCATCGAAAACCTTTCGGCCGTTACAAAGCAGGTTATGGACAAGGAGCTTGAAGCCCGCAAGACGGTCGGTCGGGACAATCTTGAGGATATGGTCTACCGTTCGCTGGGCATTCTTAAAAGTGCCCGTATGCTTTCGGGCGCCGAGCTTTCAAAGCATCTTTCAAACCTGAGACTGGGCGGTTCTATGGATATGGAGGACATTCCCGCTCCCGCCCTTATAAATCGTCTTGAGAACGAGCTTTGCGCCGCCGCAATAACGGCCGAAAATCCCGATTGCAAGACCCCCGAGGCCCGGGACAAATTCCGCGCCGCAAAGGTCAGGGAAATGCTGAAATAATTCGGGCGGCGATGTCCACCGTTTGCTTAAACAATTAAATTTTGAACATTAAATTAAAAATATCATTTCGGTGCTGTGCCGGGAGGGTCGTAAGCATTTCCTTTTAAAGCAGGCGGGTCGTTAAGTCGACACATTGCTTTAAACAGTCGGTGCCCGAGCCACTTTAAACAGCACATCAGAAAGGACTGAACACTATGTATAAATTCAACGGATTTACCGAAAAGGCCAACAAGGCCATAAATCTTGCCATCGAAAAGGCCGAAACCATGGGTCACACCTACATCGGCAGCGAGCATCTGCTTCTCGGCATTCTTGCCGAAGGCTCGGGCGCGGCCGCCGCACTGCTTTTGGCCAAAGGGGTAAGCGAGGAAAAAATCGCCGAACTGCTTGCCGAAAAGGTGGGCGAAGGACTTCCCACCTCCCTTACTCCCGACGACTTTACCCCCAGAGCAAAAAGAATTCTCGAAATGTCCATTGCAGCCGCAAGATCCCTTTCCAGCGGATACGTTGGCACCGAGCACATCCTGCTTGCCATAATTGAAGAGGGTCAGAGCTACGCCGTAGCCTTTCTCAGGGAACTCGGAATCAAGCCCGAGGACATCTCATCTCAGATACTCTCGGCTTCCGACAGCTTTTCTTCCAAAAACGGCGACGAGCAAAAGGCCAAAAAGGGCGGCGGAAAGTGCCCCACCCTTGATAAATTCGGCCGTGATCTGACCGCCGAGGCCAAGGAAGGAAAAATCGATCCTGTCATCGGCCGAAGCGAGGAAATTCAGCGTGTCATTCAGATACTCACCCGCCGCACCAAAAACAATCCCTGCCTCATCGGCGAGCCGGGTGTCGGTAAAACCGCCATTGCAGAGGGGCTTGCCCTTAAAATCGCATCGGGCGAGGTGCCGGAAATTCTCGAAAACAAACGGGTTGTATCTCTGGATCTCACCGGTATGGTGGCCGGAACAAAATACCGCGGCGACTTTGAGGAACGCATAAAGACCGCCCTTGACGAGGTCAAAAAGAGCGGCGATGTCATTCTCTTTATCGACGAGCTGCACACCATCGTCGGCGCAGGCTCGGCCGAAGGCTCCACCGATGCCGCAAACATCTTAAAGCCTTCTCTTGCAAGAGGCGATCTTCAGGTCATCGGCGCCACCACCCTTAACGAATACCGCAAATATATCGAAAAGGATGCCGCCCTTGAGCGCCGTTTCCAGCCTGTAACTGTGGGTGAGCCCTCGGAAGAGGAAGCGGTTGAAATTCTCAAGGGTCTCAGGGACAAATATGAGGCTCACCACCACGTTAAAATTTCCGACGAAGCTATTGAGGCTGCCGTTAAGCTTTCTTCCCGCTATATTTCCGACAGATTCCTGCCCGACAAGGCTATCGACCTTATCGACGAGGCCGGATCACGCGTCAAGCTGCAAAGCCTTACCCCTCCCGACGACATCCGTCAGCTGGAGGACGAAATAAAGACCATTGCGGCCGAAAAGACGGCCAGCGTCAATGCTCAGGACTTTGAGGGAGCGGCAAAGCTCCGCGACAAGGAAAGAGAAAAAACCGAGCAGCTTAAAAAGCTCAAGGAGCAGTGGCACGAAAGCAACCGTCATTCGGGCGGCGAGGTCACTCCCGAGGAGATTGCCGAGATCGTTTCGGGCTGGACCGGTATCCCCGCCACCACCCTCACCGAGGAGGAAGGACAAAAGCTTTTACGCCTTGAAGACGAGCTTCATAAACGTCTTGTGGGACAGGACGAGGCAGTCAGCGCCGTTTCGAGGGCCATACGCCGCGGCAGGGTCGGTCTTAAGGATCCCAAGCGCCCCACCGGCTCCTTCCTCTTCTTAGGACCTACCGGCGTCGGTAAGACCGAGCTTTGCAAAACCCTTGCCGAGACCATGTTCGGCAGCGAAAACGCCGTAATTCGTTTTGATATGTCGGAATATATGGAGAAGCACACCGTATCCCGCCTTGTGGGATCGCCTCCCGGATACGTGGGATATGACGAGGGTGGCCAGCTTACCGAGGCCGTTCGCAGAAAACCATACAGCGTGGTGCTTTTCGACGAGATCGAGAAGGCACATCCCGACATATTCAACATTCTGCTTCAGATCCTTGACGACGGCGTTTTAACCGACGCTCAGGGAAGAAAAGTGGATTTCAAAAACACCGTCATCATTATGACCTCCAATGTCGGCGCAAGAGCCATAAGCGAGCAAAAGAGCTTTGGCTTCGGCGACAAGCAGGAGCAGGAAAAGGATGACAAGAAGATAAAAGACGAGGTAATGAGCGCCCTTAAGGCTCAGTTCCGTCCCGAGTTCCTCAACCGTATCGACGACATCATTGTCTTTAAACAACTTGAAAAAGACGACATCGCCGAGATCGCCCGAAGGCTTCTCAAGGTGCTGTCCCGCCGCATTTACGACAATATGGAGATCACCCTTTCCTTTACCGACAAGGCGGTTGAAAAGCTGGCCGACGCGGGATTTGACAAGGTGTACGGTGCAAGACCTCTTCGCCGTGCCATTCAAAGTGCTATTGAGGATTCCCTTTCGGAGGAGATTCTCTCGGGCAAGATAAAGCGAGGCGACACGGTACGCTGCGACGCTTCCGACGACGGATATTCCTTTGAAAAATCCGACAAGGCCGAGGTTAAAGCCGACAAACAGGATGATGAAAAGGGCCGCGAATCGGGTACAGACGGCGACAAACCGGCCGACAGTCCCGACGGCAAGGATTCCGAAAAAGAATAATAGCCGGCGATATTCATAGGAAAATTATCTTGCAGCATTCTTTATCCCTATGGGTATCACTATCATAGCAAAAGCAAAACCTCCCATACCACCGAGCGATCGGTTGGCGGGAGGTTTTTGTTTTATATGCAATTTGAATTTGCGCTTTTTACTTTAAAAAGGCGTTTTGATCACGCAGGAAAACCCAATGGCAAAATGTTTCTGACCGCGCCGAAAATCACAAGGGCTGCTATGGAAAAATACACCGCGGTGTTTTTTACCTTCTGCGCCGCTGCTGCCTTTTCCCTTTTTTCAAGCAGCACAAAGGCGCAAAAGACCGCCGCCCAAAGCGGAACAAGGCAGAATATTGCGGGGTTATAGAAAAAAGCGGCTTTAAAATCCAATCTAAAAACGCTTAAAATCATTCTCGTTATGCCGCAGCCGGGACACTTAAGACCGGTCAGCCGATTGAATGGGCAACCCACCGTAAAGCTTACCGCCAAAAGTACAAAAACGGCCGCCGCTAATTTGGCGGCGGCCCTAAGCCATTTGATTTCCATTAGTTTTTGTTCATTGCATCCTGGGCAAGAGCCAGCGTGACAATGTTCAGTCCGAATATTTCAAACACAAGGAAAAGAATGTTGGAATTTCCGCCGGGATTGCCCTTTATGGCGTCGACCTTTTCGCCCAGCTTATATGCCCAAAAGTATCCGTAAATACCGCAGGTGATAATGGTCAGAAGGAAGGCCACTCCGCCGCTTGTGGCGTTGGGATCGCCGTATTTCTGATTGACCTCGTTGGTCAGGGTTATAAACCAGTAGATGGCATAAATTCCGCAGGTGATTATGCTCAGAAGTATGGCAACACCGATGCTGCGCTCGTTTCCGCCCTGGGGCGCGGGGTTAAAGGGTGCCTGGCCGGTATAGGGTGCCTGATTATAGGGCGGCTGTCCGTAGGGCTGACCTCCGTATGGCTGCTGAGGCTGTCCGTAAGGCTGACCTGTTTGCTGTGCTCCGTAGGGCTGTCCGGCCTGCTGACCGTAAGGCTGCTGGGGCTGTCCGTTAGACTGACCTGCCTGCTGCGCACCCCCCTTTTGAGCATTCTGAGGCTGCTGATTTACAGCCGCGGTTTTGGCTCCGCAGTTGGGGCAAAATGTGCAGTTGTCGTTCATTTGCGCTCCGCAATTTTTACAAATCATATTCGTTTCCTCCTGTTTATTCATCAGTCACATCATTAAAGGGAATAATCTCCCGATTTCATACTACAATATTTACTCCTTACTGTCAATATGCAAACAAAACAAATGTTGCGGAATATTAAAAAAATCGGCAGAACGGCTTCTCATCACTATGATTTGACCGTCCTGCCGAGTTGCATCTCTTTGCTGCTTTTTTGTCTTGGTTATTTAATAACTCTGACCCTTATGGTGCCTTCCACGTCGCGTATTCCGGCGACAATGGCCTCGTCCACGTCCTTTTCGGCAATGTCGATGAGGGTATAGGCATAGTCCTTCTTGGATTTGTTGAGCATATTCTCGATGTTGACGTTTTTGCCCGAGAAAAATGCCGAAAGGCTGCTTATCATACCGGGATTGTTTTTATGGATAACGCAGATCCTCGCTCCGTCGGTTCTGGGGCAGGAAACGGCCGGCATATTGACCGAGTTAACGATGTTTCCGTTTTCCAGATAATCGATAAGCTCACCTGCCGCCATGGAAGCGCAGTTATCCTCGGCCTCGGGTGTGGAAGCGCCCAGATGGGGAATGGCAATGACCCCTTCAACGCCCAAAAGCTCATCGTTGGCAAAGTCGGTCACATAGGCCGCGACCTTACCGGTAGCAAGAGCATCTATAACGTCTGCGGTGTTTACGAGATCGCCGCGGGCAAAATTGAGTATTCTCACTCCGTCCTTCATTCCGGCGATGGATTTGGCATTTATCATATCCCTGGTCTCGTCGGTAAGAGGTACGTGAACGGTTATATAATCGCATTTTGCGAAAATTTCATCAAGATTGGGAGAGTGCTTTATCGAGCTTGAAAGGTGCCAGGCGGCGTCTACCGAAAGGTAGGGATCGTAGCCGTAAACCTCCATACCCAGTGCGCGGGCGGTGTTTGCCACACCGATACCGATTGCACCGAGGCCGATAACGCCCAGCGTCTTGCCCATTACCTCGGGTCCGGTAAAGGCGCTCTTGCCCTTTTCGACCATTTTGGAAACCTCGGCGCCGTTGCCCTTAAGGGTCTTTTCCCACTCGATGGCGGGAATGACGCGGCGGGAGCATATGAGCATACCGGCTATAACCAGTTCCTTAACGGCGTTAGCGTTGGCGCCGGGGGTGTTGAAAACAACGATTCCGGCTTCACTGCAGCGATCGAGAGGAATGTTGTTGACGCCTGCGCCTGCGCGGCCGATGGCTACAAGGCCGCTGTCAAATTCCATTTCGTGCATCTTGGCCGAACGCACCATTATGGCATCGGGATTTTCGATGTCGTCGCCGTATGTATATTTTGCTTTATCGAAACGGTTAAGTCCCGAAGGAGAGATTTTATTTAAGGTTTTAATGTTAAACATCAGCTGTTTTCCTCCTCAAATTTCTTCATAAATTCCACAAGCTTTCTGCAGCCTTCAACCGGCATTGCATTGTAAACCGAGGCTCTCATTCCGCCGACCGAGCGGTGGCCTTTAAGGTTAACAAAGCCTGCCTCTTCGGCTTCTTTGATGAATTTTGCGTTAAGCTCGTCGCTGTCGGTGACAAAGGGGATGTTCATCATGGAACGATCCTCGGGAACGACGGTGCCGCGGAACATCTTGCTGTTGTCGAGGAAATCGTAAATCATACCGGATTTTTCCTCGTTTATCTTCTTCATATTCTCAAGGCCGCCGATGTCGTTTTTGAGCCATTCGAGCACCAGCTTGCAGATGTAGATGTTATAGCAGGGGGGAGTGTTGAACATAGATCCTGCCTCGGCATGGGTGACGTAGTTGAGCATGGTGGGGGTTATGTCTCTGGCCTTACCGAGAAGATCCTCGCGGATGATGACGATGGTCAGTCCTGCGGGAGCAACGTTTTTCTGCGCTCCGGCGTAAAGCATTCCAAACTTGGTAACGTCGATGGGCTCGGAAAGAATGCAGGAAGAAATGTCTGCAATGAGCGGTACATCGCCGGTGTCGGGCAGCTCGTGGTATTTTGTACCGTAAATGGTATTGTTCATACAGATATAGAAATAATCTGCATCCTTGGTGAAGGTGGCGGGATCGAGTTTAGGAATATAGGAATAGGTCTTATCGGCCGAGGAAGCAACCACATTCACGTCGCCGTAGCGGGCAGCCTCTTTATAAGCCTTGTTGGCCCACTGGCCGGTGATGACATAATCGGCCTTGCCCGATCCGTTCATAAGATTAAGGGGAATGGCGGCAAACTGGGTGGAAGCGCCACCCTGCAGGAACAGCACCTTGTAATTGTCGGGAATGTTCATAACCTCGCGAAGCAGAGCCTCTGCACCGTCGATTATGGTTTTATATATCTTTGAACGGTGAGACATCTCCATAACCGACTGGCCGCAGCCGTGGTAATCCAGCATTTCGTCGGCCGCGGTTTTAAGGACGCTTTCGGCCAGCATGGAAGGTCCCGCAGAAAAATTATAAACTCTTGACATAAAAGTCACTCCTTATATTTGTCGAGCGGATGCGATGCGATCGGTGGCTTGCAAAGGCGGTTTTCCGTCCTGCAAAAACAGTTTCCCGCTTGGCGGAAGATAATCCCGCATCTTGCAAGGATGGTTTCCTGACTCGCAGTAGTGGCTTCCGTCCTGCAAAAGCCGTTCCCGACTTACGAAAGACATTTCCGCCTTACCGAAATGAACGGTTTGCCGCCTAAAAAACGATCGGCCGCTGCACCATGCTCAATTTTTTTGTGTTAACTCCCGGGCAAATACTCGCCAAAGTAGGGCTGCTTTTGGCAAAGTCTCGTAT
>CAKSDF010000026.1 GCA_934444695.1 uncultured Eubacteriales bacterium
AATTCCGGCAAACCGCTGACTACCAATCCGCCTTACGGCTATCTGAAAGACCCCAATGACAAACACCATTGGATCATAGACCCGGAGGCAGCCCCGGTAGTACGGGAGATGTTTAAAATGTGCGTTGCCGGAAAAGGCCCTTCGCAGATCTCGAAAGAACTGATGCGCCGTGGCATTCCGACGCCCTCCGAACATATGCATACGCTTGGGATCAAGACACCGGCAAAGCAGTCGGAACAGCCCGGATTCTGGCAGCAACGCACCATAGCCGATCTGCTGATGAAGCCCGAATACTTGGGCCATACGGTCAATTTCCGCACAAGAAGGAAGTCCTTCAAGTGCAAAAAGACCGTGTGGAACGATCCTTCCGAATGGTCGATCTTTGAGAATACCCACGAACCGATCATTGATCAGGAAACATTCGATATCGTCCAGCGTATTCGGGAAGGGCGCAGGAGGCTTACTCCGATCGGTGAGATGCCGATACTATCCGGAATGCTGTTCTGCGCCGATTGCGGAGCCAAACTGTACCAAGTCAGAGCGAGGGGCTGGAAACACGAGCAGGAGTACTTCACCTGTGCATCCTACCGAAAAGGGCAAGGGCTGTGTTCTCCCCACCAAATCCACAATGTCCAGGTGGAAGAGATCCTGCTTCGACAATTAAAGAGCATTACGGCTTACGCACGTTCCCATGAAACGGAATTTGTAGAACTGGTCACGAAGCAGAACGAAAAGAAGCTCAATCGCCTAATGCGTAGCAGCAACAAAGAGCTTGTTCAGGCGAAAGAGCGCATCAAGAAGCTGGATAGTATCATGCAGCGGCTCTACGAGGATAACATCGACGGAAAAATATCCGATGACCGTTTTTCCCGAATGTCTGCAACCTACGAAACCGAGCAAAAGCAATTGGAAACAAGAGCCTCCGAATTGGAGGCTGCCATTGCGGAGGCTCGGGAGCAACGCCTGAATGTTGATTCCTTCCTGGGAATGGTGCGCCGGTACACGGACATTACTGAACTCACAGCAGAGATTATCCGTTCTTTCGTGGAGAAGATCGAGGTGAAGAAACCGGAGAAAGTCCCCGGCACACGGACAAAAAAGCAGACCTTGATCATCTGGTGGAACTTCATCGGCGTGGTCGATATCCCGCAACAAGAGCAAAAAGAAACGGCATAGCCTACATGATCGTAAGCTATGCCGTATCCTTTTTGAGTATCCTTCGTCCTTAAGTGAATGCGGACTTCGGGATGCCGTCTTTTGCTTATCGGTTATCCTTTTGCCTGCTGTTTTTTTGAGAAGGGCTTTCCGACGTATTTATAATAAAGCTTTCTTACACCACATTTCCAGCAAAGTATCGTTCCGAAAATTGCACCGACCGCCGCCTGCAGAATTTGATAGGGTAGCTTTAAAAGGGCGTATTCGGGCGTGCTGTAAATAAAGGCTCGGCCGAGTGAATATCCCACAACCATTATAACTGCACCGATAGCCACACCGACAATCGACGCGGCCACAGGGTGCTTTTTCATAACGTAATGGGAAAATACCGAAATGACCACCGCCTGAAGTCCGTGGGTAATAAGAGAGACAAACATGGGCGCAGGATAGAAAAACAGATCGCCGAAAAAGGCACCCACGCCGCCCACCATAAATGCCGCCACGGGATCGAGAATTATGGCTGCAAGGCAGATGACGATGTCGTTGAGATAAAGATGTCCCCCGGGAACGGGCAGGCCGAAGGAGCTAAGGGCAATGTTAAGGGCCATAAAAAGCGCCGTCGTGCAAATCCACACGGTTTTGTTTTTTATATCGTTTTGCTGTTTCATTGGTTTTCCCCCTTGAAGTTTTTATGTGGGTATTATATAATACTTTTGCATATATAAAATAGGCAGAAACGGAGAAAATAATATAGGCAGATGAAATATATCATTGATAAAACCAAGCGCCCGATTTATTTGCAGCTTTATAAACAGATAAGAGACGACATTATTAAAGGCTTCTATCCCTTCGGCGGAAGGCTGCCATCCGAGCGCATTCTTGCCGAGGAAACAGGTGTCAGCGTCATAACGGCCGAGCGCGCCTACCAGCTGCTTTGCGACGAGGGATATGCGGTTTCTCGCCGGCGGAGCGGGTATTTTGCCATTTTCAAAAAAAGCGACGGTTTTGTGCGTTCGAACGATGTTCCGATCGACCGTACCTCATCTCCTGCTTTCGATAAAATTGCTCCTTCCGTCGACCGAGCTTCTTTTCTTGCCGACAAAATTGTCCCTCCTGCCTATCCGACTTTTTCGGTGTCCATATTAAGCAAGACCATGCGGCGGGTGCTTTCCGATTATTACGATGTTATCCTGGAAAAATCGCCAAACACAGGCTGCGCCGTTCTTAAAGAGGCCATTAAAAGCTATCTGGCCAGAAACCGCGGCATAAATGTGGATGCGGATCAAATCGTTATCGGATCGGGCGCCGAGTATCTTTACGGGCTTATGGTAATGCTGCTGGGGAAGAACAGAATTTACGGAATAGAAAACCCCTCTTACGATGTCATCGAAAAAATATATAAAACGGCCGGAGCGAGATATGAGCTTTTGCCCCTTAAAGAGGACGGAATCGACACGGCTGCCCTTTTTAAATCCCGCGCAAGTGTTCTGCACACCACCCCCTATCAAAGCTTTCCAAGCGGAGTTACCGCCTCGGCCTCAAAGCGCCACCAATACATTGCCTGGTCGAACGAAAGCGACCGATTTATCATCGAATCGGATTACGGCTCGGAATTTGCCGTTTCTTCCGCGCCAATGGAAAGCCTTTTTGCCCTTGCAAGCCGCGATAATGTTATTTATACCAACACCTTTTCAAAAACCATTTCTTCATCCCTCAGGGTGGGCTATATGGTGCTGCCCAAAAGGCTTGCGGCGCAGTTTGAAGAAAAGTTGGGCTTTTATTCCTGCACCGTGCCAACCTTTGAACAGTATGTTTTAACCGAGCTTTTAAACGGCGGCGATTTTGAACGGCACATCAATCGGGTGAGACGCAGTATGCGAAAAAAACTTGCCGAAAAGACCGACCGTGAGGAGTAAACACTTCAGATTTATCCGTTTCCCTAATACCGTGCATATAAATACGAAAAAATCCCCACCCTTTAAAGCAAAGCTTTGCCGCAAGGAGTGGGGATTTGGTTTTTGTTTAAGCATCTGCTGCTTAAGATTTTATCGGGAATCGACCGCTTTGGTTACTTTTCCGCGCGGATAAGATTTTCATAAAATCTCACTGCACCGGGCAGGCAGTCATATTCGATGTTTTCGTTGAGGCCGTGCATTCCCTTCATCTGCTCGGGCTTGTAAATTACCGGGGCAAAACGGATGCAGTTTTTGCAAATCGGCTGATAAAACTGGGCGTCGGTGGCGCCGGTCATAACATATGGGCTTGTTGCAAGACCGGGGAATGTTTCGTTTATGATCTGCTCGATCTTTTTGTATCCGCTTCCGTTTATGTCCACCGGCTCGGTGTAATCGTTGGAGTGCAAAACCTCCATTTCAAGACCGTGCTTTTGTGCCGCTTTTTTAATTATCTCAAGACTTTCCTTTTCTCCCTGATGGGGGATGAAGCGCATATTGGCGCAAAGGGAAGCCTCCTGAGGAATGACATTGCAGGCATCGGAGCCTGACTGCATTGTAAAGGCAATGGTGGTTTTAAGCATAGCCCCCGCCTGGGCGCTGACCGCCGGAAGCACTGCCTTTAAAATAGGCCTGAAAAGCCATATGTTGCCGAAAAGCAGCTTTAAACCGAAAGGGGCAAAGGGAGCGAGGGCCTTAAACATAGCCGCAACCTGCGGGGGTATCTTTTTCTTAAACGGACTGTGTTTTTCGGTCTCGGCAACAAAGGCCGAAAGACGGGCTATGGGAGTGTTCTTGGGCGGTGCGCTGGCGTGGCCGCCGTTGCTTTTTGCCGTAAAACGCACATCAGCCTTGCCCTTTTCAAAAATGCCGACCATTGCGAAATTTCCCTCTATGCCGCCGATGGGCCGATTGATAATTCCGCCGCCCTCGTCGCAAAGAAGATACAGCTCCACTCCGCGCCGTTTAAGCTCGTTGACGATTTTTGGCGCTCCGTCTCCCGCCCATTCCTCGGTGCAGGAGGAGGCAAGATAGACATCCTGAGGCGGGACAAATCCCTCTTTAAGCAGCCGTTCGGCCGCCTCGAAAAAGGCCATAACCGAGCACTTTGTGTCTGATGCGCCACGTCCCCATACCTTTCCTTCGGCGATTTCTCCCGAGAAGGGCGGGTATTTCCACTGACCCTCGGCCGGAACGACATCCTGATGGCTCATAAGAAGAATGGGCTTTTCGCTGCTCTTTCCCTTCCAGTAATAGAGTAGGTTTCCGTCGATGTCGGTGCGCTCGAGCTTTTGATGCACCGTGGGAAACAGCCTTTCGAGCACGGTGTGGAATTGTTCAAATTTTTCTATTTCCGAAACACCCGCGTGAGAGGTGGTGTCGCATTTTATCATTTCCGACAGCTTTTTTGCAAGCTCCAAAGCCTCATTTTCATCTTCACTTGGCGTGTAATCGGATTTTTTGGACGGCATAAAAAGGGTGTGCACCACCGCCGCAAGCAGCAATAATATGAGCAACCCCACAATTGCCGCTAAAATTAACAAAACGGTTTTCATTTATCCGACACCTCCGATTGCTCGGTACTTTGACGGTCGTCGGCGGTTCCCTGTCCGTCTGCGGTTTTCTGCTCGTCAGCGGCTGCACCGTGCTTTCCGTCCCGCTTATAGAAATAATAGGCGATGCCGATGGCGATTGCACCCGACGGAATTATCATAAAGCTGGTCGAGCTGACAAGGGCGGGCACAAACACAAATAAAAGACTCATAACCACAAGGGGCACAAGAGCGATCTTCATATTTTTACGATAATATTTATATGCCATTGCGCCGAAAAGGGCGGGAACAACATTGTCGAAAGCGGGCTGCAAAGAAGGATCCTGAAGCAGCGGGCGAAGGGGAGTCAGCGCCGCCACGCCGACAGCCAGCACCACAATGGTGGTTAAGGATGAGGTGGCAATCGATAGGGTAGAGATTATCTCATTTTCCCGTGTTCCCGATTTTGCGCCCACCATATCCCTGGCGTTTACGGCGCAGGGAATCTTCATATTGATAAGGTTGCCGGTTATAAAGGCAAGATATCCGCCGCCCGATCCGAGCATGGGCGTATAGATAAGAAATTCCGCCACGCTGCTTATCATCCATATTAGACCTACCGAGAAAAATCCCTTTCCCGCAGCCGCAAGATCAGGATATGCCCCGAGGTACTTTCCGATTAAAAAGGGCGCGCCCACAAGCATAACAAGCACGATAATGCTGGTTATTCTTCCGATGCGATGGGTTGTTTTAGAATATCTTTCCCAGTTGAGATTTTGTTGCTGCTGTTCCATATCTGCCCCTCCTATATCAGATTAATGACAACGGCAGAAGCCATGCCAAGCAGCATACTGACCGCTATCGAGAAGTTTTCGACGAAGGCGAATTTAGGCTTTTTGGAAAGCCATATAAACAGCGCCATGGTAAGTCCCGACACCGCCACAACCACAAGGGGCGTCCAATCGCCGCCGAAGGTGAGAAGCCCGTTTGAGGAAGCGAAAATTCCGATGTAGCTTCCGATGTATGCGCTGACAAGGCCGATGAACATAGCCGTCATCGCCATATCGCCAAAGCCCAGTGCCGCACTCTTTCCGCCGCTTTTCGTGAGCCTTTCGGTGTATTTTTTGTTAAAGAAAACCGAGAGTATCATACCCCACATAATGCATATGCTCATTAAAAGGGCAATGGTGGCAAATCCCGAGGCGGTCATCTGCTCGCCCGACAGCTTTTCCATTCCCACCTGTTCGGCGGCCGCCTGAGCAACCTGAGTTTCATAATGAAGGGCACCGATGACCGAAAGCCGCAGCCATGGCCAGGGAATACCGAGACTTCCCGATAAAGCGATAACGCCGAGCAGTATTCCGACGCTTGGCAGCACCGAGAAGGTGGCGCTTGAGACTATGACCCTCTTCATTTTGGCTGTGTCCATACCGATGGCCTTTCCGGCGCGGTAGGCTCTTACCATAAATATGACGCAGAGCAGGGCCACGAATCCGATGATTATACCGCATATCAGATATACCGGTGCACTGCTCAGCTTTTCGAGAATGCTCATTGACAAAACTCCTCACTGATTAAATTTTCCGGGATTGTTAGCTGCAATAATGTGCGCCGAGCCGGGCATTTCCTTTGCCGATCCGCGCGAGAGCCTTGAATCGGGCACACACATTAAGCTATATATATTATAAATGGTTTCATTTTGTTTGGCAATATCATTTTTTAATTTAATTAAATGGCCTTCTTGAAAACGGCGGCAGTGATTTCCACGGTCAAAATAAACCTGCCATTTCTCTGGGCAGCGGAATGGGAGACCTTTCTGTCCCTTATGAGTTTGCAAAGAAACTCAAAAAGGCAAAAGAGGCGTAATGTATTGTCGCAGCATTAAAGAAAAGCAATGCGGCCGGGCATCTGACGAAAATTAAGTGCCGCTGCCCGGCGCAGAAAAAGCAAACAAAAAAACGACGTCCCGAGGGACGCCGTTTTTTGTTATTGTTTATTTTCCGAAGAATTTAAATCGTTAGGATTTAATTATTCGGCAGCTGCAGTCTGGATGGGAAGCACGTCGCGGATCTTAACTGCATACTGGAGAATGGCAAGGGCATCGCTGGTGTCAATAGCCTTGTCGAGGTTAACGTCAGCAGCTGTGGTTTGAGCTTCGTCAAGCTCTCTCGAACCGACATAAGCCTGGAGTGCCCAGAGTGCATCGGTGGCGGTAACTTCCTCGTCACCGTCAACATCGCCGTAAATTACATCGGGGCCGGGTTCGGGGATTGCCGCTTCAGCGTCTTCGAGCTTCGTTTTAGCTTCTTCGCCAATGTGTATGAGCATTTTTGCTTCGCCGTAAGAGTTAACAAAGGAGTCAAAGCCTTCTCTTGCTACGAGGATAAAATCAACACTTTCCTCGGTAACAGGGAGGGGAATAGCATCGATGGCCTCTTTAACAGCCTTGGCAGCGGCTACCATATCGTTATAATCGCTGACCTTGCCCTGATAGGTGGTCTCGGCACGGGTGAGAACTTCAGCGTTGTCGATAACGCCGGAGATGTCGCCGTAATCTGCTTCAAGAGCGTCATACTTGGTGCGGGCGTTGGTAATGGCCTCGCCGCTGTCTTCGGGGATATCGGGATCGTATTTAACTTCGCCGATATCGTCGATGGCTTTTTCAACCTCTTCGATTCTCTCGGCAGGGATAACTGCTGCGAAAGAAGCGGAGGTAACGGTTACATTGGTCTTACCGGTGGTAAGAAGCTCGATGGAATATGCTCCGTTTGCATCTGCGGTGAAGGGAACAACAACGCTTGCAGTACCGTCGAGGAAATCGCCGGTGGTGTTGCCGTTCTGGCTGTCCTTAATGGTGCAGGTGATGTCACCTTTCTTTACGTCTTTGGTGGCAATAACGGTGCCTTCTGCATTCTTGACATTGGCGGTTGCGAGAACATCATCGTCTCCGCAGTATACGCCGTCGAAGAAGAGGTCATACTGACCGGCATATTTGCCGGCAGCAAGTTCCTTGGAGGTGCCGCCGAGAGCAAGCTTGGGCTCGGCAAAGTCGCCGCGCATTACACGGAAACCTCTGGGAAGAGTGTAGTTGTAATTCTCGATGTAGGGAGCTTCACCGGTACGGATACCGGTGTCATCGTTGTGGGGGTTGGCATCGCCGCTGTCGATAACGGCAACGGGATTGAAGAGATCCTCACCGTAAAGCTCAACGGTGTAGATTCTGTAGTTGATGAATCCGCGGGTATAAATACGGAACTCACCGGTGTAACCATCGCATTCGGCAGGAATGGTCAGGTATGCGTCAACCTCGAAATAACGGTTGCCGTCTGCGGTGTAGTGGAAGCCTTTTTCAAGAGCTTCGTTGTATGCATTCTGGATGGTTTCGGTGGAAACACCCGATGCAAAGGTAGGTCCGTCATTATAGTCGGAAACCCAGCAGTCTACACCGAACTCGGTGGTATTGGCATGAACAACGCCGTCCCAGTCCATAAGGATGTGATAGTTGTAGGTTGTTCCGCCCGAAACGGTTTCGTTGGTACCGGTGGAGACATAGCCCCAGATACCATATCCGGCCATACCTACCGACTTGTCACGGGCAAGAACCTCGTGAGCGGCATCGGAAGTAAGGCCGCTTGATTCAAAGTTGTTGAAATCGTTGATTCCCCAGCTCTGAATGGTAGTATAGTTGTCATCTGCAGACGCTGTGGTGGCGGCAATGGCCATAGAGCAGGCGAGCATAGCGACAGCAAGCACTACCGAAAGAACTTTTTTCAAGCTTTTCATTTTTGTTTGTCCTCCTGTTATTTAATTGCCGAGCGCACTCGGCGTCTAACTGTGATTATAACACAAAAAAATAAAAAATCAATTAGTAATTGGTGGATTTTAAAAGATTATTTAGGAATTTTAAAAGTTTTTTCATAAAAATCAAAAATAACTTGCAGTTTTTTTGCTCTTGCCATATAATAAAAAGACAATGCATCGAAGCTTATGGCGGCCGGATACCGTATGGCATTTGACCGCCGCGGTTTTAAGAAAACGGGGGAAAAGGCGTGGACGATTCTTTGGTAAAAATCGACCTTAAATGTCTTGCAAAAAACGCAAGAGCCATAACCGAAAAGTATTCGGACTATAAATATTTTATCGGTGTGGTCAAAAGCGACGGCTACGGCCACGGTATGAGCATCGTCAACACACTTTGTGAAAACGGTATAAATTACTTTGCCGTTGCCACCCTTTCGGAAGCCGAGGAACTCAGAAAGCACAACAAAACCGTGCCCCTGCTGCTTCTTGAACCCATAAATCTCGAAAGCATCGAAAAGGCCGAACAGCTTAACTGCACCCTGCCTGTACACGAGCTCGAATACGCAAAGGCCCTTGTCGGACTTAAAAGAGAAAAGCCCTTGAACATTCATTTCCAGGTGGACAGCGGCTTTAACCGCCTTGGATTCAAGGATAAGGTTCAGCTTAAAGAGGCTTTTGATATTATAAATGAGTCTATATACACTCCCGAGGGAATATATCAGCACTTTGCAACGGCCGGAATTTTCGATCCCTTGTGGGACGGGCAGGTAGGAAGGTTTCTCGAAATAACATCCCTTCTTGATCTAAAAAAGATCCCTATCGTCCATATGGGAAGCGGCGTTTCCCTCCTTGCCCATCCTAAAATTCCCTTTGCAAACGGGGTGAGAATGGGACTTGTGATGTACGGATATAACATTGCTCCCTCCTCCCTTAAAGGCGGGCTTAAAAACAAACTTCGTGCTGCCAGAAACGCCTATTTCAGAAAAAAATACAACATCAGCGAGACATATTGCGATGTGGATATAGATCTTTCCCCGGCTATGACGCTTGAGACCCGCATACTGCAGATAAAGGATGTCAAAAAGGGCGAGTCGGTGGGATACAACGCCGCATATAGGGCCGACGAGGACATAAAAATCGCCGTGCTTGCGATAGGATACAACAACGGTATCGGCCACAAAAACCTTGGCAGAACGGTCGTTATAAACGGCAAAAGGTATCCCGTTATCGGGGAACTCGGAATGAATATGATCGCCGTTAAGGTGGACGACAGCGTAAAGCTGTCCGACACCGTGACATTGCTCTCAAAGGGCATAACCTTGGGAATGTTTTCCCGCTCGGCCGATATGGGACTTGGCGAAAGTCTTATGAGCATAGGAAAGAACAACCAAAGAGTATATATCGAAGAAACCGACGAGTAAAACGCAGTTTATAAATTAACGGAACAAAGCGATATACTTTATAATAAAAGCGCAAACATCACACAGCTTTAAAAAGGAGAAACGAAAATATGCCGATGTCGAGAAGCAAATGGCTTTTAAAGAAAATAAAGGGAATAAATCACGAGAGGCTTAACAAGCACCTTGATGTTATGGTCAAAAACACCGGAAAATCCCGCACATATATTAAATGGGACATTTTTAAGAATTTTCTTACAACCGGCTGCTCATACACCGATTATTTCAGAGGGGATTATATCAATCTGACAAAAGAGCAGAAAAAAACCTTTGTTACGGCCAAGAAATTTTATAATATCATCCATTATTTCAACGATCAGCAGTACATTGTGCTGCTGCACGACAAGCTGGTTTTCGACGAATATTTCAAGGAATTTATAAAGCGGGATTTCTATAATCTCCGCACCGGCAGCATCGACGGATTTAAGGATTTTTTAAAGGGTAAGGACATTGTTTTTGCCAAGGATCCCACCGGCGAATGCGGTCACAATATAAGCAAAATAAAGGTGGCCGAACACACCCCCGAGGAGCTGTTTGAAACCTGCAGAAAGAACGGGCAGCTGCTTGTGGAAGAGGCTATCATACAAAGCGACGATATGAATGAGGTCAATCCTTATTCGGTCAATTCCTACCGTGTGGTCACACTTTTAAAAGACGGAAAGGCTCAGGTCATTGCAAACGCGCTGAGGGTCAATCAGAACGACGCCACGGTGGTGGGCTGCAGCGACGACATCTATTTTGCCATGAAACCGGACGGAAGCGTCGACGGAAATGTTGTTGACGATTACGGAAACGTTTATACAAAGCATCCCCTTACCGGCTTTGAATTTGCCAATATGAAAATAAAGGGCGTTGGGGAAGCTTTTGACCTTTGCTGTAAGGCGGCCGAAAAGATCCCTCAGGTCAGATATATCGGATGGGACATTGCTTTTTCGGATAAAGGCCCTGTCATCGTAGAGGGCAACGAATACCCGGGATTCGGTGTGCTGCAGTTCTATAAGCTTAAGGACTCCCACGAGGGACATCTTAAGGACATCGAAAAAGCCGTCGGCGACGAGATTTATAAAATTAAAATGTAGGTGCTTTGTACCGCAAAGCGTTTGTACCCGCCAAGTGCATTGCATCCCGGGGGAAGAAAGGATTCTGTCAAAATATGCCGTCGGGATCAATCGATGGCGTATGGATTTTCACTCGATGCAGGAAAAAGCGCTGCATAATATTAAATCTTAAATCCTTTGATTATAGCCTTCCTCGGCAGGGGGAAAGAAAAGTTTCAAAATTCCTTGCCGGGGCAGCCGATTTGAACCTTTGTATTGACAAAGCGGTAATTTAAAAGTATAATACCTTAGTCGTGTGTACTGCGTTTGCGGTTCGGCGGCCTGAGGGACGAAACATTTTGAACATTTATAATTGAATACAGTTGTGTATATCGAATGTTTGCGGGTACGGGGACAATTGTAAGGATAAAAACATTCGCGAAAACGGGGACATTGGAGACATTTAGGAGCTTGTATTGATTAAAAATTGAGCATATTAAAAATATGTATATGTTAAATATGCGCCGGTAGCTCAGCAGGATAGAGCGTCCGCCTCCTAAGCGGAAGGTCGGGGATTCGAATTCCTTCCGGCGCGCCAAGGTGCCGAAAGCCATTGATTTGAGTGGCTTTCGGCACCTTTTTATTTTTTGCATTTGATTTATCTTTTAATGCTCACCGTCTGCTTTGAGATTGAATGGACTTCTTGCTGCTTTTTTAGAGGCGGTATTTGTGCAAAACACTTGACATTTGCACGGTTTTTGAATATAATTACAAAGATTAAACTCCGTTTTCGGAGGGTTTTTGAAAGGAAGATTTTTAAATGGCGATCAAAGAAATCAAACTTACTGCCGAAGGTCTTAAAAACTATGAAAACGAGCTTGACGAGCTCAAAAACGTCAAACGAAAAGAGGTCTCGGAGAAAATAAAGGTTGCCCTTTCTTTCGGTGACCTTTCGGAAAACAGCGAATACGATGAGGCCAAAAACGAACAGGCCAAGGTCGAGGCCAGAATTGCCGAGCTTGAGGCAATGCTCAAGGTTGCAAAGGTAATAAGCGAGGAAGAAATGTCGGCCGACACGGTGCATCTCGGCTCCAAGGTCAAGGTATTCGACAAGGACTTTAACGAGGAGATAACCTACCTTATCGTCGGCACGGCCGAAGCCAATCCCACCGCCGGCAAAATTTCCGACGAATCCCCCATCGGCAAGTCCCTTCTCGGTGCAAAAGAGGGCGACACCGTCCACGCCGAAACTCCCGGTGGAATTGTCGAGCTTAAAATCCTCGAAATAATCAAATAAAATAATCGTATTAAACGTATGAGTATAAATCGGAGAAAGAAATATGGCAGAAAATAATCAGAACAACAATCAAAATAAGGAGCCTACCTTAAGCGAAGTGCTCAAGGTAAGAAGAGACAAGCTTGCTGCCCTTTGCGAGTCGGGAGAGGATCCTTTTGTAAAGACAAAATACGATGTTACCGCATATTCAAAGGACATAAAGGAAAATTACGAGCAGTTTGAGGGAAAAACCGTTTCTCTGGGCGGCCGTATTATTGCCCGCCGCATTATGGGTAAGGCCAGCTTTATGGGCCTGCGCGACGGCGAGGGCGATATTCAGCTTTATGTCAGCAAAAACGATGTGGGCGACGAGGATTATGCCGCCTTTAAAAAATGGGACATCGGCGATGTTATAGGCGTATCGGGATTCGTATTCAAGACCAAAACCGGCGAGATCTCGGTGCACGCTCAGCACATTGAGCTTTTGGCAAAATCCCTTTTGCCCCTGCCCGAAAAGTTCCACGGCCTTAAGGACACCGACACCCGCTACCGTCAGCGCTATGTTGACCTTATTGTCAATCCCGAGGTAAGAGACACCTTTTTAAAGAGATCGCAGATACTGCGCGAGATCCGCGCCTACCTTGATTCCAAGGGTTTTCTTGAAGTTGATACTCCCATTCTTGTGCCTCTTGAGATCGGTGCATCGGCCCGTCCCTTCAAGACCCACCACAACACACTTGATATGGATATGTACCTGCGCATAGAAACCGAGCTTTACCTTAAAAGGCTGATAGTCGGCGGAATGAACAGGGTATACGAAGTGGGAAGAATTTTCCGCAACGAGGGAATGGACACCAAGCACAATCCCGAGTTTACCACTATCGAGCTTTATCAGGCATACACTGATTTCCACGGTATGATGGACCTTGTTGAGGAGCTTAACACCATGCTGGCCGAAAAGGTCTGCGGCTCCAAGGTCATCACATATCAGGGCAAACAGATCGATATGGGACACTGGGAACGCCTTACCATGATCGAGGCGGTCAAGAAATATTCCGGCTGCGATTATAACGACTGGGCGACCGACGAGGATGCAAGAAAGGCTGCGGCCGAAAAGCACGTTGAAGTGCCGGCCGATGCCACAAAGGGCACCGTCCTTGCCGAGTTTTTTGATGCATTTGTTGAAGAAAACCTCATTCAGCCCACCTTTATATACGACTATCCCGTTGAGATAAGTCCTCTGGCCAAGAGAAAGCCCGACGATCCCGCATTTACCGAGCGTTTTGAATATTTCATAAACGCAACCGAGTTCGGCAATGCCTTCAGCGAGCTGAACGACCCCATCGATCAGAAACAGCGTTTTGAGGATCAGGTTGCCGCCAAGAAGGCCGCCGATCCCAACTGTAATTCCGAGGTGGACTACGACTATGTAACCGCTCTTGAATACGGTATGCCCCCCACAGGCGGATTGGGATTCGGAATTGACCGACTTGTTATGCTTCTGACCGACAGCCCTTCCATAAGAGACGTACTTCTCTTCCCGACAATGAAGCCTATCGACACCGACAAAAAGACGGGAACCGACGGACAGGATGCGAGCGAGGCCTGCAAAGAAACTGCAACTGCTCCAAAAGCCGAGGAAAAGATCGATTTCTCCAAGGTGAAGGTTGAGCCTCTGTTTGAGGAATTTGTCGATTTCGACACCTTTTCAAGGAGCGATTTCCGTGCGGTCAAGGTCAAGGAGTGCGAAGCGGTCAAGAAGTCCAAAAAGCTTCTTAAATTCGTTCTCGACGACGGCACCGGCACCGACAGAGTGATTCTTTCGGGAATCCACGAGTATTACGAGCCGGAAGAACTGGTTGGTAAGACCTGCATTGCGATCACCAACCTGCCTCCGAGAGCGATGATGGGCATTGATTCCTGCGGTATGCTCATCTCGGCCGTCCACGAGGAAGAGGGCGAGGAAAAGCTCCATCTTCTGATGGTTGATGACCACATTCCGGCAGGCGCAAAGCTTTATTAAGATGATGTGAAGATGTACCGTTTTAGAAAACAGACGGGACATATATAGCTTGATACAATCAAGCGCAGACAAGAAAAATCGCATAATCAGTACAATGAGTGGGCAATTCCAATCGGGATTGCCCATTTTTTTTAAAATGAAATGTCCCTTGCTTTTTTGCTGTTAATGTGATATTATTGGTATGCATACTAATACATTTATGAAGGGACGATTTGTTTGCGAAGGGACAGCAGCCATACAAAGAAAAAAATACTGACCGTATGCGTTAGGCTTTTTTTGGAGCAGGGGTATAAAAACACATCTGTCAGTCAGATTGTGGACGAGGCAGGTGTCGCAAGGGGAAGCTATTTGAATCTGTTCCCGACCAAGGATAAAATACTGCTTGAATTGGTTGAAACCATGTTTGCGGGGCAGTTTGACGTTGCACGGGGGATTGCCGACGATGCTCTGCCGCCGGTTTATACTTATGCGGTGGAAACGGCCCTCCAGCTTACCTTGATCGAGCTCAACGAAAACCTTCGGGAAATCTATATCGAAGCCTATTCCTTGCCGGATACGTCGGAATACATTTATCTGCATACCACTGCGGAATTAAAGCAGATTTTCGGCGACGCTTTCCCCGACAATACCGAGAGCGACTTTTACGAGATGGAAATCGGTACGGCGGGACTGATGCGCAGCTATGCGGCGCGAAAATGCGATATTCATTTCCCGCTGGAACGCAAGCTCAGCCGTTTTTTGACGGCGGCGATGCGGGTGTATCGGGTGCCGGATGAACAACAGAAAAGGGTGCTTGATTTTATTCGGTCGCTGGACATCAGGGCAATTGCCACAGAGGTTATGAATAAATTGTTCGCAATGTTGGAAATGAAATACGATTTTAAGCTGTCGTCTGACGGTGAAAAGGAGGAAATAAAATGAAAAAACGGCTATTAAGTGTTCTGCTTGCCCTTTGTATGGTGGTATGTCTTGTACCGACTACGGTCTTTGCCGCCACTCAGACGGCCGACAGCTGGAGCGGGCTGCAAAGCCTTATGAACGGCACCGGCGAGCTTTTGGTAACCCTTTCAAATGATATTTCCTGGGGCGGAAGCTCTTTGACCGTTCCTGCCGGCAAGATCGTGACGCTGGATCTGAACGGCAAGGCCATAGACGCTCAAAGCAGCGGCACTATAATTGTGGTAAACGGTACGCTGACCATAAAAAACAGCGGTGCCGATCTTGCGGGACCCATAGGGGTCGGCGCGGGTCCCATCACCGGAAACATCAAAAACGGTAAAGCAAGCGATAAAGAAGCGGGCGGCATTTTGGTCGCAGGCGGCGGAAAGCTTGTTATGAATTCCGGTTGGCTTACCAATTGCGTTGACGGCTCGGGAAAAATAAGCGCGGCCGGAGCAATTTATGTTTCGAAAAATGCCGTGTTTGAAATGACCGGCGGAATCATAACCGGCTGTGTCGGAAGCGATCTTCTGTGCGCCGCCGGAGTGGTAAACTACGGAACATTCACAATGAGCAAAAACGCAACAATTTCCGGAAGCAAGACCAGCTATAACAGCGACGGAGTTGCTATTTGCAATGCAGGCACATTTAATGCAAACGGCGGCACCGTTCAGACCGGACAGAAGTGTATAAATTACGATATCGTTCAAAACACCGGGAATGATGTCACGGTCTTTTACTGCGATGTTATAAATACGGGACTTGGGACGATCAAATGCGGCTTATACAATTATCCTGTCACAAATGCCGGAATTATTACGGGAGGCACGTTTAACAAAACGGTCACATCCAGTGGCACCATCAACGACGGCATATTCAACGGCACCGTCGATAACACCGGCGTGGTTACCGGAGGAACGTTCAACGGCACTACGACAGGGATATACACCGTCACCTTTGACTCGGGCGCGCCTTCGCAGATACGGGCAAACAGCCCGGCAACGGCACCCGACTCGCCCACCAAAAGAGGATATACCTTCAATGGCTGGCTTAATGACGGAAAGCCCTATGATTTCACACAGGATGTCACACAAAACATACACCTGACCGCCGATTGGACGGCAAAGAGCTATACCGTAAGGTTTGATACAAACGGCGGCACGGCCATTGCCGATAAAACCCTTGCATGGGACGACATTGTTTTAGAAGGCGTTTCCGATCCTGAAAAACCCGGCTATGATTTCACGGGCTGGACATTCGACGGCGGAAATGTACTTACGAGAACCACATATGCCAACCTTGCGGTTAACGATACCGTAACGAGCATCACGCTGACGGCGCAGTGGACCCTCCATTTGTACACCGTTACCCTCGATGCCAACGGCGGTACCTTTGATGCCGGCGGCAGTATGGTGCAGCAGGACACCATGCAGGTCACATATGGCGGTAATTTTGATCAGATGCCGATACCCCGATACAAGGGATATTTTTTCCGTGGCTGGTATGATAAACAGTGGGGCGGCAGGCAATACGGCAATGAAAACGGCCATGGCACGACCACGTATGACAAAACTGAGGACTGCACCCTGTATGCCATGTGGGAGGAGGCGCCTCTTTGCACGGTCACCTTCGATCCCAACGGCGGCACACTGACCGGTGCGGAAACGTGCCGGGAAAAGCAAAACGAGTGTATCCAAAGACCCGATGAAGAACCGATAAGGGAAGGCTACTACTTCCGTGGCTGGTATAAGGATGCCGACTGCACACAGAGATGGGACTTTGACGACCCGATCCCCGGGAATATGACGCTGTACGCCGGATGGGACATTCTTTCGTACGTGATCAGAGTCAGGCTCGAAAACGGTGAGCAGGATATCATAATCGATCAGAATTATGACACGCCCATCACCGTCCCTGCCGATCCGACGAGAGAGGGCTATACCTTCATCGGCTGGGATATCCCATTCCCCGCTAAAATGCCCGCAAAGATCACGACGATCACGGCGCAGTGGAAAATCAATCAATACACGATAACCTTTGATACCGCCGGAGGCAGCGAAATCGCTCCCATCATTCAGGATTACGGCACACCTATTACCGCGCCCGCCGATCCGACAAAAGAGGGCTACACCTTTATGGGTTGGGACAAAGAGATTCCTTCAACCGTACCTGCCACGGATATGACGGTCACGGCGCAATGGAAAATTAATCAATACACGATAACCTTTGACACCGACGGCGGCAATGAAATCGCTTCGATCACTCAGGATTACGGTACGCCTATTACCGCGCCTGCCGACCCCATAAGAGCGGGATATACCTTCATATGCTGGGACAAAGAGATTCCTTCGACCATGCCTGCCGGGGATATGACGATCACGGCACAGTGGGAAATCAATCGATACACAATAACCTTCGACACCGACGGCGGCAGCGAAATCGCCGACAAAACAAATGTTAAGTGGACAGACAAGGTGCTTGAGGAAATAG
>CAKSDF010000027.1 GCA_934444695.1 uncultured Eubacteriales bacterium
CCTTTATCGCCCTTGTCTCCCTTATCTCCTTTGTCGCCCTTATCGCCTTTATCCCCGGTATCGCCTTTGTCTCCTTTGTCGCCCTTTTCGCCTGGGTCGCCTTTTGCTCCGTCGATACCGTTTGTACCGTTAACTCCTTCGGCCTTAACGCCCGTGTCAAGCTCGCCGATCCACCAGTTGCCGTTTTCTCCTATAAAGGGGGTCTTTCCGTCGGCTCCGTCCTTGCCGTCACTGCCGTTTTTTCCGTCGGTGCCGTTTGCACCGTCGATTCCGTTTGTTCCGTCGGCACCTTTGAGTACCGAGAGATCGTAAAGATTAAGCCATATCCCGTCTCCCATATAACGCCACTGCAATATGTTTTCGTTTACACGGAATTCAGGCGTTTTTCCGTTTTCGCCGTTTGTACCGTTTTCGCCGTTCTTTCCGGCGGGACCTTCAATATCCGCAAGAGCAACGAGATTTTGCCAATCCTCGCCCTCGTAACGCCACCGGATGTAAGTATCGTCTCTTTTTACCTCGATGTTCTTACCGTCGGCACCATCTTTTCCATCGGCGCCATCCTTACCGTCAGCACCGTCTTTACCGTCAGCACCGTCTTTACCGTCGGTGCCGTCTTTTCCGTTAACGCCGTCTTTTCCGTCGGCACCATCTTTGCCGTTAGCACCATCTTTACCGTCAACGCCGTCTTTTCCGTCAGTGCCGTTCTTTCCGTCAACACCGTCTTTTCCGTCAGTGCCATTCTTGCCATCGATACCATTTGTACCGTTTATTCCATCCTTACCGTTGACGCCGTCTTTTCCGTTAACACCGTTGGCACCATCTTTACCATTGGTGCCGTTCTTACCATCAATGCCGTTAGCACCGTCGGCACCGTTTTTCCCTTTGGTTCCGTCAGCGCCGTCTTTACCGTCTATGCCGTTAACACCGTCATTTCCGTTAGTTCCGTCATTGCCGTTAGTTCCGTCGGTACCGTCCTGACCGTCGTTGCCGTCGCTTGCTTCATCACTTTTTTGCTCGGAAGCATTTCTTATTTCATCAAGGGAAACAAGATCCCGCCATTCGCTGTCACTTGCGTATTTCCACTGGATAGCCGTGCCGTTGTTTCGCACTTCCGGCAGTTTCGACGCCGATGCCGATGCGGCTTTTGCCGCCCTGCTCCAGCCCGTAGCCGCCACAATACACAGTGCCAGAAGCACCACGCACAGTGAGAAAAGAGTGCCCATAAACATTTTTTTGTAGTTTTTCATTTTGCCTTCTCCAATCAAAAATGTGTTGTATGTATTACGGCTGATATTGCACCCACCCACGCGCCGTCAGCGGGCAGTGAAATTTTTATTTTCTATATGCCAAACACCGCAATCTAAAAATCGATTGCAGTGTTTTAATTTACTGATTATGCTCTTTTTCAGCTCTGCTTTTTTCCATAAACAGATTAACGCCCAACTTTAAAACATCCATCTGACTTCGCAGATAGTATTCGTCCTCAAACATGGCATAGTGCACGCAGGCCCGCACAAAAATAAATATGAGCGGAGTAATGGTGGTGTAGGGAATACCGAGCTTAGGCTCTAAAATCTTGGCATACTCGGTATATCTTTGACCCACACCCTCAAAAAACTTTTTGCCGTGTTCTATGTATTTAGGCAGGGTGTATATCTGATACATCAGCCGATATTTCTTTCCGTGATTTTTCGCCGTCCAGTATGGGATCTCCTCGATAAAGCGCATAACATCGGCGGGATCCTTGGGCGCTTTTTCCATAAATTCATTCTCCACCTTGGACATACAGTAGGCGGTGGATTCGATTATAAGCTGATCGAGATTTTCAAAATAAGAATAAAAATTGCCTCTTGTACAGCCGCAGGCGTCGGCCAGCATTTTAACGCCGGTACCGGTCAGCCCGTGCTCGGCATAACATTCAAAGCATTTTTCCATAATGATTTTTTTCTTTTGTTCGTGCAGTTGTTCTTTGCTCATAAAAACCTTTTCACCTTCTCAAATATGAATGACCGTTCATTTAACTATATTATATTACATCTTAAATAATAAAGCAATAGAAAAAGCAATAAAATAATATAATTTTTGCGGTAAAATAATGAGAAAAAGAGAAGGCACACGGGACAAAAAAACCGCATACCTTCCTGCATTTAATTATAAAAGAGAATATTGCTTTGCCTTGTTCCGGGCATCGTTAGTTTAGCCTTTCCAACGTGCTCGGATTCAGATGTAACATTATCATTCTCATCCCGTTGTCGGACACATCCATGTACGGTATGCACAGCGAAATGCTTTATAAAAAAACAGCAGGCCTTGTTAATGCGCTCAAAGCCTGCCGTTTATTCTGTTCAATTAAAAGCTGATGGGGCGGTGTCCGTTTATCAAAGTGACTGCCGCATTTTTTAATCAATTGCCGCTGGCCGGTTCAATGGTCTGATCGGATGTTATATCGGTTTCAACTTGATTATGCACATCGGCATCTTTTCTATCTTCAGCAGCGGGTTCCACGCTTCCTTCAATCATTGTGCGTTCTCTCTTTTTCTTGCTTTGCTCGGCCAAAACAGAGGATGTAACCGCCTTCTTTGCGTCAACGGTTTTGCTGTTTTTAACAAATTCGTAGGTAAAGAAGCCCCATAGTGCAAGATACACTGCCGACGGCCACACTCCGAAATCTGCAATATAGAACAGGTATCTGCCGTATGTCATACAGCTTAGCACCACCGAAGGAATCGCATATTTGATATACCTTTTATTAAGGAATGCCATCATTATAAGAATTATATCAAGCATATATGTGTAGCGTTCGTGCATCTCGGGAAGGAAGAGCAAAAGCGACCACAGGGTAAATGCCGCCACTCCCAAAAATCTTTCGGGTGTATCCATTTTCATCCTGCCGGACATAATTACATAAAGGGCAAGACCGCATATCGCAAGGGTCAGCAGCATGGCGCAAATGTGAAGCTGTTCCCAGTTGTATGTAATTTGTTTGCATACAAGCACCCAAAAGCTAAGTGCGTTTTTATACATATCTTTATATGTTCCGCTCTGGGTCATATAGATCTTAAACGGTTCTAAAAGGTTTCGGCCGTAGAGATATCCGACAATACCGGTCGACCAGAAAACCGCCACCGACAAAAGAAAATTCAAAATACTGAATCTCTTTTTATAGAAATAGTAGCAAATCATAAAGGGAAGAAGGAATGCCGCCTGGAACTTGAATCCGAGGGAAATTCCGAAAAAGACAAATCCCAATGTGTATTTTTCTTTATAGAAATAATACATCATCATTAAAAGGAAGAAGCAGTATATGGAATCGCACTGTCCCCAGTATCCCGAGTTGAAAACAACGGTGGGCAGCATCAGAATTATTGTATAGACAACGTTAAAGCGGAATTCATAGTTTTTGTTGTCGTAAAAAAGGCAGACAAACTTGGCAGTACCAAAGGCCAAAAGATAATCGAAGATTATCGATAGGAGTTTATAAAGATGTATGGAATTGCCCTTTAAGTAGGTCATAAGAGCGATGAGGGTCTGATAAAGAATGTTATAGTTACCCACCTGACTTTTAAGAGAGGCAAGCGATCCGCCCTCCTTTATCCTGTCAAACCATACCACAAGACAATATTTCATATCTCCGCTTATAAATTCAAATCCTACATATCTGGCAAAAAAGCCAATGAGGCTGATTATTATAAAAAACAAAATGCCGCGGTTTTTTTCGATCCAGGACATAGCGATTTTTTCTATTTTGGTCACTCAAAGCACTTCCTTAAAATATTTTTTTAATATCATATCATTTTTGCATAAAAAAAGCAATAATTTTAATATAAAAAGAAAAATAATGTAAAAAGCATCATCCGATGCCAATAAAAAAGCATCTGACCGATTTACGGCACAGGGGCTCCAATTGCCCGAGGCGGTTCAAACCGTATCAGATACCGTTATCAGAATATCACGGGTTGATATGTGTGTCAATACATTTTCTGCACATAATTCAACAAGCCCTTCTTGCGATGTTATCGGCAGATATTGCATTATGTGTTCGGCAAAAAAGGACCTGCATAAATAGGTCTTTTTGTGGAAAGTCGAAATTTTTAGCGGCCGGTCAGAAAGTCATCAATAAGATTGCAGAGAGATTGAAAAGATAACCGCACGGTTTAAGGACGCTGAGGCAATCAGCGCAGCTGACCGGAGGGAGTCACTGACAGAACCGTGTACGTGTGTTTTATAAAAAAACTTTGTTTTTCCGTAAAGGCTGTGTGTTACCCCTCACTCAGTTCTCGGCTTTGCCGAGATTACCTCAGCGGCGGTGCAGAATACGCCCGCTGCAATGCTTGATTTGTAAAGCGGTAAAGCCTGCCACGGTTAAAAATATTGCAAAAAATAAAGCTCGATAAAAATCGAGCCTTATATTGATTTCATATAGTTTTTTATCTGCGCGGGGTTTTGCCTTTAATATAACGGCAGGCGCAGGAAAATCAACGCGCCTAAAAACCGCAACAATTATTTTTCTGCAGATTGTTCCTTGGATTTTTCCCTCCAAAGTGACGGAAATACAAAGGTCAGCACAACTGCTTTTTCCACATTCTCGACCGAAAAATCAATGCTTCTTGCAACGAGATCACAGAAAAGCGACCGAGAGGTAGTAGCAACTAATTCAGGCAGCATCATTTTACATATAACCGTGTTTTCACCGTTATCGTCCTCAACTTTAAAGGCTAAGCATTTTGCTTTGTTGTAATTGGCAATTAAGTCGATAGCCTCGCAATATTCGGCGAATATATCCAGTCGCTCATTGTCAAGTTCAAGACTCTCGCTATGTTCTTTTGAAAACGTGTCAATTACTTCCTTTGCCATATCAAAGCTGTTGGAATAGCCCATGCTTTACCTCCTCCGTTTAGTATTGATATAGGCTGTTCTCCAAATGATGCATTGTGCGACAATTTGAAAATTGCCAGACCATTGACAAATGATAGTCCGACAAAAAATACATACGCCTTAACCGTCAGCAGAACCAGAACTGTATTCTGGTTTTATTGGTTTCGGATACTCCGATAGCTACACTGTCAGCGAGTTTTCTCACCGCGTCAAACACCTTTATATCCGAGCCGCTGAACATAATGCGGTTGGCTTCTATTACAAGGCCGGCGTTTCCCGGAGGAGACGAAGGAAACGATCTGCGAATTAAGTCAAATTGACCAAGACAAATCTGTTTAAGCATGCTGAACGCCTTGTAAAAACGTTCTGTTCTTTCCATGTTTCTTTTGCTGAGTCCCGGGCTGAGGTAATTGTCAGAATAAGAAAGCAGCTCATCGACAGCCATTGCTCCGGCGTCCTCGTCCCAGCAAAAATCTTCCGTTTCTTCCTTGCCTTTAATTTCGGTTCCGAGCCTTATGTAATCCATAATATTACCTCTTTTACATTGGATACATTCTATCATAACACTTTGGAAATTTCAACAGGTTATTTGCAAAAAAACAGCGTAAAATTTATAAAACTCATTAATACCCGCCTCAAACAGACTTGGTTATAGGTGTCGATGCACAGTTTGCAAACCTTTCTTAATGCAAAATTACCGGATTATCTTTCCGAACATAGAAGATTTAAATTTAAGAAAATAGAGCTAAATCAATGCACCGGTTAAAATATGTGGTTTTTGTTACGTGCGTAGGTTTGATGACTTGGCGGAATTTTCTGCGGATGAGAAAACCCATCCGCTTTATTGTGCATCAAATCAACAAGGCGGAAAATATTTTTAAGAAAAAAAGAGAAGCTCCCCCGGCAGTGGGCTAACGGTAGATAAGGTCACCGTAAGCCATAACGAAGCTACTTCCCGCGAAGGCTCCGAAGTTAGTGAGAAGCCGACAACAAAGGCCGGCAACTATTACGACATTGCCTCTAAAAGTAGTATACTTCGGTCAGATGAAAAAAGTCAAGAAAAATTCGGAAATTCAAGAGGCCTTTCTTCCCAACTATCAAGCAACCCCGGTATCCGGTGCAGAATGGGACCTACCAACAACACAAATATTTATTTGCTTGTTTTGGCGGTTTTCCGTTAAATATATAACAAAAAAGGACCTGCATAAACAGTTCCTTTTTTGTGAAAAATCGAAATCTTTATTTGACAAAGGTGTTGAGCTTTTGTAGATGACGGTATACGTACCGACAACGTTATCTGATTATTCATCGGCACTTATCATGCAGCTTAAGCCAATTAGACTAACCGCACACACTCTCGCATTATACCGCGTGAAACCTTGTGTATCAGTGTACTGTGCAGCATCAAGATGCACTGTATTAAACAACGCAGCAACGAACCGCACAAGCATTAATATTAACCGGCACAGTTTCTGTCTGTATAGACTTAAAGACCGTAGCAATCGGACAGAAAATCATCCACAAGGTCTTTTAGGGAGGAAAGGTCAAAATCGGCAGCCTTTAATTTCTTGGCGAACGATTTTAAAGCGGTGAGATCGTCGGTTATGTCCTCAATAACAACAATCTCGTTGCCCTTTGCAACTGTCAGACCAAAGGTTATGTAACCGCTGAGCTGTTCATCGGAAGGATGGCCTTCTAAAATTTCGATTTCCGCAATTCGTTCTTTTAGCATTTCTTTCATCACTTTTTCACTCCTCATTTTCAGTGAAATGCTCTCGATATGTTGGTGAATGTCTGTCCGCATATATCGTGAGACTACATCACTGGATATAATGATAACAACGCAGAATGAAAAAGTCAATAGTCCAGTGTGATTTTATCACGATTCTACCTTTTCAACAGAAATTCAAGGTCAATCAGATCATATAAAGGCAAAACATTGTGCAATATGTCTAAAAACTCGCTTGCTTGTGAAGTAATTAACAAAGTTTCAACATTCCAAATCGACAAAAATCTTGCGGAAGTGACATCACACTGAAAGTGATTTTGATAAACTGATACATATCTGCCGATCAAATCATCTCAAAAATCCAACCATATTTTCAGCTTTGTCGCAAACGACACGGTGTTGCATTGACAACAGCAAAAAAAATTCGTATAATAATAGCAAAGAAGGTGTAAGCTATGAACCAACAGCTGAGTTTCGAAGAATACAAGCAGAAAGTCAGAGAATGTCTGAGGACGAAACGAAACTGTTCCACTCAGGAGACCGAACGCTTGATGAAGCTCTACGAGGAAGACTTTCCCGAGTTTTATCGGGACAACTGGAGCGTATTAGGAGCAGCGTCGGCAATGGACTTTGGACTGTAGAAAAAAGCGGAGACTTTACCCTATACGGTGGAGTCAACGGAAATGTCTTCCACGATATTTTTGAAATTGCACAAAAGTATCTCCGATACGGAGAACTTGTGGATCTGCACGGAATTAAAACCACCGAAGACGGAATAGTATATGATGATTGTTGCAATTATCTTTCTGATGACGGACTCAGTTGTTTTTCTATCACTCCAAAAGGTAAGCTTAAGGACGCGCCGATGACCTTTTATGAGCTTTTTCAAATGCGATTCATGTGTGCAGAGAAAAAAGTGTGTTTTTCTATTATGAAATAAAGTTGCAGCAAAAAAGGACCTGTATATGCAGGTCCTTTTTTGTGGGAAATCGAAATCTTTAGTAAACTGTCAGAAAGTCATCAATAAGATTGTAGAGGAATTGAGAGGAAAACTAAACTTATGGCATTGCAATATTTGCCCATCCACTGAAATGGAACAGGCAGGGACAAGATTTGCAATCTTATGATGACATTCTTTCCATTGCCCGCTGCAAGCGGTTATAGCCATCAGATTCCGACGGCCGTGCTGTGTGAGGGACTTTAGTCTTTTCACAGATTACATCGACAGCATCTCATGCCGTCCAACGGCACACATTCGATAGATGCTGGTATTAAACTGTTTGCACAGCATATCGTGCTATTCGACCGTCTGACCGGACATACACATATTCCACAGACCACGATTACACGGCGTTAAAGCCCGTAGCGGTCGGACAGAAAGTCGTCAACCAAGTCACTGAGAGACGACAAATCAAAATCGGCGGCCTTAAGTTTTTTGGCAAATGTCTTTAGCGCAGTCAGATCGTCGGTTATGTCCTCGATTATGATTGTTTCTTCCCCTACTTTGACAAACAGTCCAAAGGTTATGTAACCGCTGAGCTGTTTATCGGAAGGATGGCCTTCTAAAATTTCGATTTCCGTAAATCTTTCTTTCAGCATTTCTTTCATCACTTTTTCACTCCTCATTTTCAGTGAAATGTTCTCGATATGTTGGTGAATGTCTGCCCGCATATATCGTGAGACCACATCACTGGATATAATGATAACAACGCAGAATGAAAAAGTCAATAGTCCAGTGTAATTTTGTCACGATTCTACCTTTTCAACAGAAATTTAAGGCCAATTAGACCATATAAAGGCAAATTATTGTGCAATATATCTAAAAACTCACTTGCTTGTGAAGTGATTAACAAAGTTTCAACATTCCAAATCGACAAAATTCTTGCGGAATCGATATCACACTGACGTGAATTAAATAATCTGAAGTGTGTATTTTAATCAAGCCACTGCAATAAAGCTCGATAAAAATCAGGCTTTAATCATTTTTTCTATTTTACATTTACATTTGCGTAACACATCATATTGTATTTGCCTCGTATGTAGTGTGCAACAAAACTGCCGGTTAAATGAAAACAGTAAAATCGAGCATACAGAACATACAATCGGCCAACGAAAAAAAGGCCGCCAGCCTTGAAAAAACTGACGGTCAAAAATGAAACCACAGAACGGCGGTCTTCCCGCCTTTACAGCTTTTTTATTTTAATACAAAACAAGTAGAAAGCCAACTCTTTTATTAATGAAGTGATTGAGCCACGAATACAAGCCGATTTTCATGGACAGCTGATCGTGCTGCCGAATGGCTTTTGCGTATAGCATTAAATCAGGATGTTCTGTAAAAAATCCAAGTCACTCAACCACTTGGTGTTAGGTTCGAATTAATACAGTTTGCAGAGGGACTATAAGAGGACTTGAGCCTCCACCGAGTTGCCCCGACTAGAACCTGATGGTAACGCCACCTCGGTGAAAGGTTGTTAATTCCAACCGATATTAAGAAAACAACGATTTATAAATGTTTATAATATCCGCCTTGGTAACCTCTTTTGCCGTATTTGCGGGGCTCCCGCTTGCAAGCGCGTCGTTTGCCATTTTTTCTATATTGCCGAAGAAATCCTCCTTATCTATGCCATACTCGGCAAGCGAGGGTACTTCAAGCTTTTTGCAAATATCACCGATTGCATCCAAAAAAGCCGTCGCGGCAGTTTTGTCGTCTGCCTTACAGTCGGCCGCATTTATCGCTCTGCCTAAAGCAGCAAAACGGGTGGCAGCTCCGTCAAGCGCAAATGACATACACTTATACAACAGCATTGCGTTTGAAAGTCCGTGCGGCACATGGTAAAGCGCGCCTATCGGACGGCTCATTCCGTGAACAACGGTTACGGAGGAATTGTTAATAGCGATACCTGCTTCAAGCGCGGCGATTGCCGTTTCGTTTCGCGCCGTCAAATCGTTTCCGTTTGCATATGCAACAGGAAGATATTTAAACAACCGTTTTACGGCAGATATACAAACACTGTCGGTAAGCGGCTGAGCACGGCGGGAGGTATACGCCTCTATGGCGTGAGTAAGCGCGTCAAGTCCGGTTGACGCTGTTACAGACTTCGGAGCGGAAATGCCGAAGCTGCCGTCTACCACCGCAACATCAGGCACTAAAACCGCTCCCTTTAGAAGCATTTTTATGTTTCTTTTGGTGTCGGTTATAACGGTAAACTGCGTAGCCTCCGAGCCTGTTCCGGCAGTCGTGGGTATCGCTATCATTTTTGGCAATTTAATATCAATTACCTCACCGTAATAATCGCATATTTCCTTTTCACCCGAAACATTTACTGCAATGGCTTTCATAGAATCTATAGGACTGCCACCGCCTATCGCAATAAGAAAATCACAATCTTCATCCCTATATTTCTTAGCGCCTGCCGCTATCATCGTATCGTCGGGCTCGCCTGTTATTCCGTCAAATACGGTGTATAACAAATCGTTATCTTCAAGCATTTTGCAAAGAGCCGAAAAGCACTCAAGACCTCGGACGTTTTTGCCCGTGACTATAAGCGCCTTTTTGCCGTATTTTTTAATAACTGTGCCGACAGCATCAAGCGCGCCGTTTCCCGAAATTATTTTCTTCGGTATAAAAAATTCCCGTGACACAAATTCCACCTCGTTCATCAAACGGCCTCTCCCGTTGACTTTGACACGGGAGAGGCATTTTTTCAAATCAATCTTTATCCGCTTTAAGCACGGCACCCAGCATTACCGTTGCTCCCTCGGTGCAGTGCTTGACCGAGGAAAACTCCGGCTCACAATGGGAAAGTCCGTCCTTAGACTGAACAAAGATCATCGTTGTTGGCAGCATATATGAGGCGAACTGCGCATCGTGACCGGCACCCGAATGAATTGACATATGCGGTACGCCGCATTCGGTTGCCGACTCCTCAACATAGCCGACAAGCCTTTTATCCCAATAAACGGTATCTCTGTTCCAAGCCTTTGTGACCTCGCATTTACAGCCCGCCCATTCCTTTTCGCCGCAGCTTTTTACTACCGCAAGCACTTTGGCAAGCGCCTCGGGGTCTTTGTGGCGGACATCTATCGAAAAGTCAACATAGTCAGGCACACAGGTATGCACGCAAGGGTGACAGACAATCTCACCGGTGGTATAAACAAGCTCCGGGATTGCAAGCTTATCTATCTCCTCGTGAAGATAGCAGAGCGCTTTTGAAGCGGCATACAAAGCGTCACGGCGCTTCGGCATCGGGAAGGTGCCGGCATGAACGGTCTGACCGTAGAATTTTACACGGTAGTTAAACATACCGAGAACGCAATCTACAACGCCGATATCCTTATTGTTATCCTCGAGAATAGGCCCTTGCTCTATATGCGTTTCAAACATATACTGATATTTTTCGGGGGAGATGCGATTGCTTTTCTCTCCCTTAAAGCCCGATTTATCAAGTGCCTCGCCGAATGTTTTTGTTGGGTCTAACATACTTTTGGTTGCAAGCATATCCTCATATTTAAACTTTTGCCGAATATCCTCCGGCAGATAATCGTAGCAAACAATGCCCGAGCACATCATGGCAGGGGGATAAAGCGATCCCTCCTCGTTTGTCCATATCATTGCGGTAAGGGGGTGCTTGTGCGGTATATTCTGTTCAACTACGGTTTCAAGCACCTCCATAGCGGACATAACCCCCAGTATGCCGTCGTAATTGCCGCCGTTTTTAACCGAGTCAACATGCGACGCCATTACTATCCGTTTAGCTTCAGAATCAGAGCCCGGAATTGTTGCGTACATATTCGCAACATCATCTGTTTCAATAGTTGCTCCTATCGCAGTCATCCGCTTTACAAATTCGTTACGGGCCTTAATTGCCGCTTCGGACAGGGAATACCTTGTTATTCCGCCGTGGCCGGCATCGCCGTATTTTGAAAAGGTTTCTATTTTGTCCTTCATTCGTTCTTCGCTGCATTTATACATAAGTCTGCATCCTTTCTACATTTCTGCCGGTCTGCGGCACTCGTTAAGTAGCTTAATAACATCTTTTTCGTCAACATTAAAGGCTATGGAATCGGCTTCGTTTTCGGTTTCGAATATAAGCATAAACCTTCCGTCCCAGTCTGAAACGGTTATATCGGTTATGGGGGAACCAAGACCGAGCTTTTGTTCGGTTTGCTGCGATGAATTGGCAAATCCGTATACAACGCCGCCCCACGGAACTTCAAACGACAGCTTTTTTACAGTTTCGGATTTAAGGTGGAATATAAGAGGAACCTCGGAATAGCCGATGGGAACATTTCTCAGTTTAGACGGAACGAGACGGATCTGTGAAATGTCCAGACAGTCAAATAAATTTGCGTTTTTTATGTTTTCGTAATGTCCGCCCGACATAGCCTTCACCTCTTACCTATGATTTCATCCGCAATATAAAGAACCTCGTCAAGCTTTTTAAGCTCTTCCTTAACCTGCTCGGTTGTTATAATAAGCGGAGGCGCTACGATAATCATATTCTCGTGGGAATAGGTTACAAATCCACGCTTTTTAAGCTCGCCGATAAGCTTTCCCATAATTCCGTCGGGGTCTTTTCCGTAAGGGACAAGAGGCTCTCTCGTTTCTTTATCCTTTACAAGCTCTACCGCCGAGAAAAGACCGATATACCGTACATCACCAACACTCGGATGTGTTTTTTTCATTTCTTCAAGGCATTCGCCCAAAGCCCTGCCCGATTTGCTGACATTTTTAAGAATGTTTGCGTCTTTATAAAAATTCAGGCAGGCAACGCCGGCGGCACAGGCAAGGGGGTGACCGCTGTAGGTAAGTCCGCAGGAAAGCAGGTGGTCATCGAAAAACGCCGCTATATCCTTTGACACGCAAACGCCGCCCAGCTGAACATAGCCGCAGGTAACGCCCTTGGCAAAGGAAACAATGTCGGGCTTAACGCCGAAATTTTCGAATGCAAACATTTTGCCCGTTCTGCCCCAGCCTGCCATGACCTCGTCGCAGATCATCATAATGCCGAACTCGTCGCAAATGGCGCGGATGCCCTTTAGATACCCTTCGGGCGGAATGATCACACCGTTAGAGCCGGTAATGGTTTCTATAACTATTGCGGCCACGCTGTCGGGTCCTTCGTAAATAACTTGCTCCCTGAGCTTCGCAACATAATAATCGGCCGCCGCTTTTTCGGACTCGAATTTGATTTTTTCTCTGTAAACATAAGGGTCAAAGAACTTTACAAAGCCCGGAGCACCCGGTTCAAGCGGATAACGCCTCGGCTCTCCCGTAAGATTGCCGGCACCGTAGGTTGAACCGTGATAGCTTCTGTATCTTGAAAATATTTTATGACGGCCGGTATACATACGGGCAATTTTCACTGCGTTTTCGTTGGCGTCGGCACCGCCGTTTGTAAAGAACACCTTTGCCATATTATCAGGCATAAGGTCTATTATCATTTTTGCCAGTGTGCTTCTAGGCTCGCAGGCATAGGAGGGAGCCATATAACAGTATTTTTCGGCCTGTTCCTTTATGGCCTCGATTATCTGACGGTTTTTATGACCCACATTAAGGTTTACAAGCTGGCTTGACATATCCGCATACCTGTTGCCGTCAAAATCATACATATATATGCCCTCGGCATCCTTAATGGGGAGCGGGTTTATTGCCGCCTGCTTTGACCAAGACTGTAAATTATACTTTTTATGATATTCTACAATAGTTTTTGCGTCCATTTTAAATTGCCTCCGTTAAATAAACTTAATTATATCTTTAATTTTAAATGCCAATACAAGCTCAGCCTTTTTCTTTTCGGTAAGCGTACTGCCCAAAATGTCTCTTATTTGTTTTATACGGTTGTTTACGGTGTTTCGGTGAACTCCGCTTTTCTCCGCCACTGCGTTAACACTGCAATCGCACTCTATATAAAGCTTTAAAAGCTCGGTGCAGTCGGTGTTATTTTCCTCGTCATAGCGAATAATCGCGCTCAGAATCTCATTTGCGTAAGTTTCCAATACGGCTTTATCCTCAACCGCAAGGATAAGACGGTTTACGCCTATATCGTCATATCTTGTCGCTTCGGAGCCTTCGTATTTTGCCGTAACAAGCGCGGCATTTGCATGTTTATAAAGGTAAGGTACCGAAAGATAACCGGCACCGTCGTCCGAAATGCCTATTTTATAGCTTGTCTTGCTTTGTCTGAAAGCCTTTTCAAGTGCCGTAAGTATCCGTTCAACGCAATGCTCGGGACACCGTTGCTTCACAACAATAAGGCGCGAGTTGTATATAAACATTGCCGCCGGAGAATCCGATCTTGAAAAAATACGCCATAACAGCATCTTATTTTTCGAATAAAGCGGCGATGTTACGACCTTACCGTCGGATCCGTAAAGTGTAACGGCAAACACTCTGTAATGCTCTGCGGCGTTAAAGCCGTTCTTTTGCATTGCAGGCAGGTAATCCTCTTCCTTTTCGGGTGCGAAAATAAGATTTTTAAAGGCCTGCATAAGACTCATTTCCGCTTTTTCGTTTTCAATTATTCTGCCGCAGAAATCATAAGAAATATCAATTATGTGGACCTTCCACGGCAAGGTGAAAACCGGAAAATCATTTTCGTTTGCAAAGCTTATAACATCGGGCGGTATTCTTTTTATATACGGTCCTAAGTTGAACACAACCCCGGCAGCGCCGTGTGCATAAAGATTACGGGTAAACTCAAGCATACGGTCGTCACTTTCGATATGACCTATACCCGTTGTAAAGATAAGCTCGCCGCCGTGCAGAAAGTCGGGAACTTCCCGATCTTCAACCATATGCACCCATCTTACAGTGTTTTCTATACCGTTTTTACCTGCAACAAGCTGCATATCGTATTTAGCTCTTGCATCCTCGCAAAGTTTCATCATGGTAATTGCCATTTTGTATCTCACCTCGCCGCATTTTAAAATCCGCTTGCCTTTAGCTCCATTCTTTTTGACTGACCTATACATCCGAGAGGACATACAAGTGCGCACAGCTGACATCCGACGCATTTTTTAGGGTTAAGCTGAGGTTTGTGAGTTTTGTCGCTTAGTGTTAGTGCCTGGTGACCCGCGTCGTGACAGGAAATCATACACCTTCCGCAACCCACACATATACCTCTGTTAAACGCAGGGTAAACAATGCTGTTTCGATCAAGCTTATCGGCGGAAACTATTTCACCAAGCGCCGTACCGACAAAATCAGAAAGCTTTTCATAACCGTTTTCGGAAAGGAAAAGTGACAAGCCGCTCAATAGATCGTCTATGATACGGTATCCGTACTGCATAACCGCCGTGGTTACCTGAACACTTCCGCAGCCGAGGGCCATAAACTCCGCCGCGTCGTGCCAGGTCTCAATTCCGCCCATACCGCTTATCGGTATATCCTTTAGTTTGGCGTTGTGCTTCATATCGCTTATAAACCTGAGCGCAATCGGTTTAACGGCTTTTCCGGAATAACCTGAAACAGCACTTTCGCCCGATACATCCATTCTCGGTTTTTTGCAGTCTAAAGTAAGTCCCGTTATACTTTTGACCGTATTTATTGCCGCAATTCCGTCCGCTCCTGCTTTTACCGCTGCTATTGCCGGTATTTCCATATGCCCGATATTAGGAGTCATTTTTGCAAGTACCGGCAAGTGTGTGCCTCTTTTTACCGCTGACGTATACCGCGCCACAAGCTCCGGATCTTGTCCGACATCGGAGCCGAGCCCTTTGCCGCACATTTGAGGACAGCTGAAATTGCATTCGATAATATCAGCTTTGGCTTCGGTTACGAGTTCGGCTAATCTCGTCCATTCCTCTTCGTTTCTTCCCATAATCGAAGCTACTATAACTTTATTTGGAAATTCTTCTTTAAGCCGTTTTAAATCCTTTAAATTTTCGCTTAAATCATGGTCGGAAATCTGCTCTAAGTTTTTAAAGCCGATAAACGGTGTGCTTTCCTTGTTTAAAACATCAAATCTCGGAGAAACCTCCTGAGGCTTTAAAAAGCCTATTGTTTTAAAGGCCGCGCCCGCCCAGCCGGCTTTAAATGCGCTGGCGCACATTTCATAACTGCCGGCAACGATTGAGGAAGAAAGAATAAACGGATTTTCAAAATGAACCCCCAAAAAATCTATGGATAAATCCTTAAATTCTGTTTTTTTACATTCGGGCAACATTTTAACCATTTCTCTGATTCTTATGGGCTCGTCATAATGTATACAGGCGCTTTCGCAGTCTCCCCGACAGTTTACACACACGGATTTGTCAATAAACGCCGCAGCATTTTCACTGTTTTCAAAATAGACCGAGCGCAACATCCGTGACGGCTTAAATCCGTTTTTGCACGCGTTGTTGCAGGCACCGTCGGCACATAAAAGACATCTTGCGGCTTCTTTATTTATATCAAGCATTATTTCACCTTCTTAAAACCGAATTTTCAAGTCAAGTTATTTAAGCGAGCATTTAACAAAACTGCCCCAGCCCTTTTCGCCTTTAAATTCGCCTTTATCAAATACAAGGCGTCCTCTTGAATAGGTCTTTTCGGGGTAGCCCTTAAGCTTTACGCCCTCCCAAATTGTGTGGTCACAGTCGGAATGCATTTTATTGTTTGTTATAGTAAAATCAAGGGTAGGATCGTAAATTACAATATCCGCATCCTTACCTACCGCAAGCGAGCCTTTGTTTTTACATCCGAATATTTTTGCCGGATTTGCCGCGCACAGTTCAACTGCCTTCTCAAAACTTATTTCACCCTTATTTGCCGCCGAAAGCATATAAGGATACATATTTTCAATTCCCGCGCAACCGTTGGGGATTTTTGAAAAATCATCCTTTCCCCAATCCTTTTCGTATGATTGGAACGGGCAGTGGTCGGTCGCTATTGTTGCAATGTCGCCCCTCTTTATCGCCTGCCACAGGGCTTTTCGGCTTTCCTCACCCTTCATAGGCGGTGAGCATACAAAATTCCTACCGTCCTCCCGATTATACACATCACAGGTAAATTCAAGGTACTGGGGACAGGTCTCGGCGTATATCTCATAGCCTTCGTCACGGGCCTTAGTCACTGCCTCAACGCCCTGCTTGTTCGCAAGATGAACGATGTAAAGCGGAGCATTAAGCGATTTTGCCCACTGGATTGCCCGTTCGTCCGCCTCGGCTTCAACAAATTCAGGTCTTGAGAGGTAATGATACCACGCATT
>CAKSDF010000028.1 GCA_934444695.1 uncultured Eubacteriales bacterium
GGGAATCGAGAGAGTACGAAGGGCGGTGCAGCCGGAAAATGCTCTGTCGCCTATGGTTTCGATCTTATCATTCCAAACGATTTCCGAAAGAGCGGTACAGCCGGAAAAAGCACCGGCATCGAGAGAATCATCGTTTATACCGGTAACATTTTCGCCGAGGGTGACCTTTTCAAGGCTTATGCAGTCCCGGAAAATGAAGGTGCCGATTCTTTTAAGGCCGCTTCCGATAACGACGGTTTTAAGCGCCGAGCAACCGTCAAAGGCATAACTTTCAACCTTTGTGACACTATCGGGAATGGTTATGGATTTAAGGGCTTCGCATCCCTGAAAGGCGTTATATTCTATGGTCTTTACGGTGGAGGGAATTTCCACCGAGGTAATGGTGGTGTTGTTTTTAAAGGCGTTTCCGCCAATGGCCGTAACGGTCTCATCGCCGATCTGCGAAGGAATGGTTATTTCGGCAGAGGAACCCTTATATCCGGTTATTTCAAGCACGCCGGAAAAGGTTTTATTATAGGTGAAATCGCCGAAAGTATCATCGGCCGAGACAACAATGCCGGTCGCGGGAACAGCCGCAAGCACAAGGCAAAGGGCAAGCAAAACAGCAAATATTTTTTTCATAAAGATCCTCCTTAAATTTTCAACACCTGTTATTATATCTCTGCCCGCAAATTTTGTCAATAGTCCTATAATTGCTTTTTCGACTTTTTCTGACCTGTTTTTATTTTACCTTTTCTGCATTATTCCATCACCGCTTCTGAGCTTTACCGTATTACTTTTTCAATTGTTTAATGAAAATCTAAACTACGCCACAGCGCCCCTGTCAACGCTCAAGGCTGAAAATTTCCACACAGCCGTGCACAAAGTTAAAGGTGCACACATGGCGGCTGCAGGAAGCGCTGAGGTTTCTCGGCAACGCCGAGAACGGAGGGCACAGCATTCCCGCAGGATTTACAATAAACCGGGCTTTATTTTCCGAGTAAAGTCTTGGTTTTACGACCTGCCGCCCTCCGGTCAGCTTACGCTGACTTACCTCAGCGCTTCCTGCGGCCGTAGCCGTGCTGTATAGGTCATTGCGGTGCACTGATTCAGTTACACAGGTAGGTATTCCACATAAAACAACGCAAAAAAAGAACGGACTCGGAGATCCAAGCCCGTTCAGCTATCTGCGACTATATCAGTCGATTTCAACCGCGACCTTCTGGTCGTTGCGGCTTGCCGCTGCACGCATAACAGTACGGATAGCCTTGGCTATTCTGCCCTGTTTACCAATGACGCGGCCCATATCGCTTTCGGCGACATGGAGATGATAGGTGACAACACCTTCCTCATCAGCTTCGTCGACATTGACGGTCACCTGGTCGGGGAATTCTACGAGACCTTGTGCCATAGCAATAAGAAGCTCCTGCATAGTTCACACCTCCTCATAAGCGGCATAATAAGGCGCTATTAAAGAACGCCGTTTTTCTTAAGCAGACTTTTAACAGTGTCTGTGGGCTGAGCGCCGTTAGCGATCCACTGCTTTGCCTTTTCAACATCAATCTTGATTTCGGGTTTTTCGTTGGAAGGATTGTAGTATCCTACCTCCTCGATAAATCTGCCGTCACGGGGATATCTGGAATCGGCCACAACTATACGATAGAAGGGGCTTTTCTTTGCGCCCATACGGCGAAGTCTCATTTTAACAGCCATTACTGTCACCTCCTGATCTAAAAACTTTTTGCGCGATAGAACGCGGCGATTATATAAAAATCCAAAAGATTTTTAATAACTTGTTTTTCCCTGATGTCACTGCTTACTTTCCAGGCCGTCACGGTTTGTTTGCCGTACCGTCACTGCTTGCTTTCCAAACAGTGCTTGTTTTCCCGGCTGTCATTTTCGGCAGGATGTTTTCGGGAATTTTTCGGCAAGTGCGATTTTTGCAGGATAATTTCGGCGGGGTCTTCCCTGCCCTTAAACTCACATCTTAAATCCGGGCGGGGGCATCATACCGGGCTTAAATCCCATTCGTCTCTTGCCCTTTTTGCCAAACTGCTTAAACATCTGTTTCATCTGTTCATACTGTTTCATAAGGCGGTTGACATCCTCAACCTTCTGCCCGCAGCCGGCGGCTATTCTCTTTCTTCTCGACCCGTTTAAAAGATCGGGATTTTCCCTTTCCTCCTTGGTCATGGAAAGGATTATGGCCTCTATGCGAAATATCTGCCGCTCATCGATGTCGGCATCCCTTATGCTTTTGTCGACGCCGGGGATCATACTGAGCATTTTTTTCATCGAGCCCATTTTTTTGAGCTGCTGAAATTGAGAAAGCAGATCGTTTAAATCGAATTTGTTCTGTTTGAGCTTTTTGGCAAGCTCCTCGGCCTTTTTCTCGTCAAGCTTTGTTTCGGCCTGTTCGATGAGAGAAAGCACATCACCCATTCCGAGAATTCTCGAAGCCATACGATCGGGATGGAAAACCTCGATATCATCAAGCTTTTCGCCCGTTCCGGCAAATTTGATGGGCTTGCCGGTGACCGCTCTGATCGAAAGGGCCGCACCGCCTCTTGTATCGCCGTCCAGCTTTGTGATGATGACGCCGTCTATTCCGAGGGTCTCATCAAAGCTTTTGGCAACATTAACGGCGTCCTGACCGGTCATGGAATCGACCACAAGCATAATTTCGTTTGGAGAAACGGCTTCCTTCATACGCTTAAGCTCGTTCATAAGCTGTTCGTCGATGTGCAGTCGGCCGGCGGTATCGAGAATGACGAAATCGTTGCCGTAATCCTTGGCATGTGCAAGAGCCTGTTTGGCGGTTTTAACGGGATCCTGGGTTCCCTTTTCAAAAACGGTTGCGCCTGCCTTTTCGCCAACGATTTTAAGCTGATCGATGGCGGCGGGGCGGTATATGTCGCATCCGACGAGCAAGGGTCGATGCCCCTTTGAAATGAGCAGTTTTGCGAGCTTGGCGGCGTGGGTGGTTTTACCCGAACCCTGAAGGCCGCACATCATAACCACGGTGGGTCCTTTGGAAGCGGTGTTGATGCGTTCCTCCCCGCCTCCCATTAGGGCGGTAAGCTCTTCGTTAACTATCTTGACCACCGTTTGGGCGGGGGTAAGACTTTCGGTTATATTCTGGCCGATGGCCTTTTCGGTGACCGTGTTTGCAAAGTCCTTTGCGACCTTGTAGTTGACATCGGCCTCGAGAAGGGCAAGTCTGACCTCGCGCATTGCCTGTTTGACATCGTTTTCGGTCAGCTTTCCGCGGCTTTTTATATGTTTAAAGGCATTTGTAAGTTTTTCGGTAAGTCCTTCAAAGGCCAAATTCAATCACTCCAGACCGGGTAAAATAGTGTTTAAGAATTGATTTAATAATGCGCTTACAAGATGTATCGGATCATCAAGATCATCATATGACCTTCCGAAGCTTTATCAGAAAGAAAGCTCGCTTATAAGCTTTAAAAGGGCATCTGCCCCGTCACAGTTTTTAGATTTGATATTGCTTGATTTGATAAGGTCGGTCATTTTTTCGGTTATTTTGAGGTTTTGCTCGTGGCGTTTCAAAAGACCGAGCTTCTTTTCAAAGGTTTCGAGGTTTTTTTCGGCCTTGCGGATGTTTCCGAGCACGGCCTGGCGGGTTATACCTGCGTTTTCGGCGATCTCCCCGAGGCTTAGATCCTCGTTATAATAAAGGTCGAAAAAGTCCCTTTGGTGGTCGCTGAGCAGTCCTCCGTAAAAGTCCAGCAGGGCGGCTTTTTCCATATCCTTGGGCATAATCTCACCTGTCAACCAAAATTGATTTACACTCATTATACCAGAAAAAAATAATTTGTCAACACTTTTTTGCTTGAATCTTAAATAAAAAGCGGTATAATATTTTTAGCGGGCGGAGGTTTAACCATATCACACATACGGTTTCTGCCGCCGTCTGCAATACATAATGCACCGTGTTTTCAGCGCGGCAAAAGGAGCGATATTATGAACCAAGTCATAAAAAATATAATGGGACGCAGAAGCGTCAGAAAATTCATCGAAAAAGAAATTCCGAAGGCCGACCTTGAGCAGATCGTCGACGCAGGCATACACGCCCCCAGCGGAATGAACAAACAGCTGTGGCATTTTTCGGTTGTGCAAAATAAAGAACTGATTGGAATAATGGCAAAGGCAATCGGCGAGATACTGGGCCGCGACGGCTATGATTTTTACCGTCCCGATACTCTTATCCTCGTTTCAAACGACCGTGACAATCCCCACGGAGCGGCCGACAGTGCCTGTGCCCTCGAAAATATGTTTTTGGCGGCACATTCTCTCGACATCGGATCGGTGTGGATAAATCAGTTTTGCGGAATATGCGACGACGAGAGACTGCGCCCACTTCTCGATGAAGCAAAGGTACCGGCAAACCACATTATACACGGCGTGGCGGCCTTAGGCTATGCCGAGCACCCTTATAACGACTCCCATCGCGATACCGACGGAAAGATCGACTTTGTGCTGTAAAGAAAGCTGTGAGGAATTTGACTGAGGGGTAGTAAGACTTCTTGTAACGGAAAGCTATCGTCAATGAACAAATACAAAGCTTTCAGCCGTGCGCAAGAATTGCACTTCACACTTGGCGGCCGCAGGGAGCGCTGAGGCTTTCTCGGCCCTGCCGAGAACAGAGGGCGCAAAACACCCGACTGTTTTCAGAAACGACCAAGCTTCATTCTCTGATAAAAGCCTTACCTTTATCACCTGCCGCCCTCAGGTCAGCTACGCTGACTCGCCTCAGCGCGTTCTTGCGGCCGTAGCCGTGCTGTGTCAGTCGTTGCGGTGCACTGTTTCGTCATCAAAGAAACGATTGCGATACGATATAGCTGCCTTCTCTAATCACAGCTGTGTTTTCACTACTATCCCTCAGTCTCGGCGCAGCCGAGCCAGCTCGTATGCCTTGAGGGGCGCCACGGCCGAGTTTAGACTTATAGCCTAATTCATTGACAAAGGACGGCGTAGTTTTAATAGCTGTCAAATTCATTAACGCAAAGCTAATATACCCTCTCATCACAAAAGGCTCCCATATGGGAGCCTTTTTTAGTAGCTTTATTTAACGCAATTCATCACAATCATCGGATACAGTTTCGCGCAATTACCATGTGCAGCCTGTCGAAGGTCACTTCCTTTTCAGTTCCTCCTGCTTTGCCTCGTTATAAAGCAAAACATAGCTGTCGTGGCGGCTTTTTGCGATAACGCCCTGTTCCACCGCCTCACATATCCTGCATCCCTTCTCGCAAATATGTGAGCAGGAAGAAAACCTGCATTTCCCGAGATAGGGCAAAAATTCCCTGAATGCAAACTGGAGATTTTCCTTGCAGATATACCCTCCGGTCTCGGTGTCCACCGACGAAAATCCCGCCGTATCGCACACATATCCGCCGTTTTCAAGCTCAAAAAGGCTTGCGTGGCGGGTAGTGTGCCGTCCCCTTCCCAGCTTTTCGCTTATTTCGCCGGTCTCAAGGCCGAGGCGGGGATCGATAATGTTCAAAAGAGACGATTTTCCGACGCCGGAATTGCCGGTGAAAACATTTATTCCGCCGCCAAGCGCCGATTTAAGCTCATCTATGCCCTCCCCGCTCTGACAACAGACCGCAAAAACCTTAAGGCCGGTTTTCCCGTAAATGTCGAGCATCTCCCGCGGGGATTCGAGATCGGTCTTGTTGATGACGATGATTGGCTCGATTTCCCTGTCCTCGGCAATAGCGCAAAGGCGATCGATTACCGGAGGATTGGGCCGCGGCTCGGCGGTAGACACAACTATCATCAGCCGGTCCACATTGGCTACCGGCGGGCGGGTGAGAAAATTCCTGCGTTCAAGTATCTTTGTCACAAAGCCCTTGCCATTTTTATCCACCGAAAACTCGGCTTTATCGCCCACAAGAGGGGTTATGTCCTCGTTTCGGAAAACTCCCCTTGCCTTGCATTCGTAAACGCAGCCGTCGGATTTAACATAGTAAAATCCCGAAAGCGCCCTGATTATGATGCCCGAAAGTGCCTTTGCACAGTTATCAAAACCGTCTTTTTTATCACCTGCACGGCTGTTATTGCCTTTTCGGCCGTTTGCGGTTTTTTTGCCGTTTCCTGCGCCCATTGCAGCACTGCCGCTGCCTATCTGGCGGCTTGACCTTTTACTTTGATTTGCCATATGCTATTGCTGACCTTCGGCGGTGTTATTATCGGCAGCAGTCTGCTCGCCGTAATAAGCCTCTTTAGGCAGTGTAAAGCTTTCCTCCACAGTAGCGGTGCCGGTGGCAAAATCTATGGAATATTTACCGTAGTCGTATCCGTTATATTTGAGATAGATGGTGTATTTTCCGCTTTCAAAGTTGCCCATTGCCTGGGTTATGGAAATGGCCGAGCTCTTGCTTTCGATGGTGGACGGATCGAGGCTGCCGGTGTCGGCGATCTGCCGTCCGTCGTAGAAGGCGGTCATATTAAAGTTTTTGTTGGCGTCGGAGGGAATGTCGTACTGTATCGAAACCGATGCGCCACTTGAAATGACCAAATCCACAGCCGATCCGTTGTTGACCGTCGATCCCGAGGATACGCTTTGGGAGATGACATATCCCTTGGGATACTTGGTGCTGTCGCCGTAGGTTACGCTTCCGACCTTAAGTCCGTCGCCCTCGATAAGACGTTTTGCGTCCGATTCGGTCATTCCAACGTAGTTTGAAACAACCACAAAGCTGGGTACCGGGCCTTTACTGACATACACGATGACGGTCACCGTGCTGTCGACCTCCTCGCCTCCGGCAGGAACGGTGCTTATGACATATCCGTCGGCCTGCTGATCGCTGTAAATCTCCTTGGTCTCGTATTTAAGCATACGGGCCTTCATATTATCCTCGGCGCGGTCGAGCTTATATCCGACGTAATCCTCCATAATCAGCTTTTTGCCGCCGAGACTTACGGTGACGGTTATTTCCGAGCCTTTTTTGACCATTTTTCCGGCCCCAGGGGTCTGACTCATAATCTGACCTGCGGGATACTCGGAATTGTAGTCGCTGGATTTAAGCACAAAGGTATACTGATCCTTATACTGTTCGATAACATAGTTATAATCCTGGCCGACGAATTTAGGACAGGAGATCTCGGTCTTGTCAATTTTAAGTGGAGAGTTGGGGCCAAACAGAAGGTATGCACCCACCACAAGCGCCGCCACAACCGCAATGGCCACACCCACAAGCACCGGCACGGTGGCCGAGTTTTTCTTTTTGGCTCCTTTTTGGGTGCTCTTTGCTGCCTTGCGTTCGGGCTGCTGTTCAGGCTCCTTTACCGTTTCTTCCCTGACCGACGGAACATATTTGGTCGGCTCGTTGTCGACAAAATATTTATATTCAAACTGGGCGGTGGGATCCTTTTTAAGACGGTCTATGTCGCTTAACATCTCGGCCGCCGACTGATATCTTTCGGCGGGATTTTTCTGCATTGCGCGAAGGGTTATTTCCTCAAGTCCCTCGGGGATATCGGGATTTAATGAGGATGGCTTTATAGGCTCGTTCTGCAGCTGCATAATGGCCACCGAAACGGCGCTGTCGGCATCGAAAGGCAGCTTTCCTGTCAGCATTTCGTAAAGCAGAACGCCCACCGAATAGAGGTCGGATTTTGCGTCGGTTGCCTCGCCTTTGGCCTGCTCGGGACTGATGTAATGCACCGATCCTATGGCCTTGTCGGTCATTGTGCGCTGCTCGCTGCGGGCAAAACGGGCAATACCAAAATCTGTCACTTTAATGGTGCCGTCCTTTAAAAGCATAATGTTCTGGGGCTTTATGTCGCGATGGACTATGCCCTTGTCGTGGGCGTGCTGCAAGGCGCAGAGAATCTGGGTTGCAAAATAAAGTGCGTCCTTCCAGGGCAGCACTCCCTGCTGCTCGATGTATTCCTTAAGGGTGATGCCGTCGATATATTCCTCGACGATATACTGCACCCTATCCCCCAGTCCCACATCGTATACCTTAACGATGTTGGGATGATCCATAACGGCAATGGCTTTGGATTCGTTTTTGAAACGGCGGCGGAACTCCTCGCTTTCAAGCAGCTCCTCCTTTAATACTTTAATGGCGACCGTGCGGTCGTCGATCTCGTCGTGAGCCTTGTAAACGACCGACATTCCGCCCACGCCGACGATTTCCTGTATCTCATACCGTCCGTCAAGACGCTTTCCGACAAATTTGTCCATCATTTATCTTCTCCCTTCTCTTTAAAGCATATAACGGCGGTTATGTTGTCCCCGCCTCCGTTTTTGTTGGCGGCTTCTATGAGCGCATCGGGACAATCGGAAAGCTTTGTCCCCTTTAGTATCTCGAGCATTGCATCATCGGCAACATAGTTTGTAAGGCCGTCGCTGCAAAGCAGTAACCCTTCCCCGTCTTCGAGGTCTATTTCGTTATATTCGGCATCGAGGTATTCGTCCACGCCAAGCGCCCTTGTTATAACGTTCTTCCGCGGATGTACCCTTGCCTCTTCCTGAGAAATTCTGCCGCTTTCGACCATCGACTGAACGATAGAATGGTCGCGGGTTATCTGGGAAAGGCTGTCTTTTGAGAATTTATACGCACGGCTGTCTCCCGCGTGGATAACATAGGCCGTATTGCCGAAGATGACCGCCGCAACAACCGTCGTCCCCATTCCCGACAGCTGCTCGTCCCCCGCCGCCTTGTCAAAGACGGTAAGGTTGGCAGCCGAGACCGCCGACATAAGGGCGTTATATATTGACTTAGGCTCCATATTTTTGCGCCAGCTGCCGGCTATCCTGTCGCCGAGGGTCTTAACGGCCAGATTTGAAGCAATGTTTCCGCCGTTTGCTCCGCCCATACCGTCGCAGACCGCCGCAAAGACTGCGCCGCCGTCAAGATCGCAAAAGGTGTATGCGTCCTGATTCGACCGCCGCACAAGTCCGGTGTCGGTTTTTCCTTCTAAAATCAAAATAATCACGCCTTTCTGTAATGCGTATTTCCTTCCTTTTATATCTCAATTCCCTGAATAGGGTATTAGAGTGTATCTCGACTCTGCAAAGCAGAAAATCAAATCTCATTTCCTCATTTCATCAAAGAAGCGACCGCAAAACGACAAATCTGTCCTTTCTGATGAAAGCCTCGTTTTCACTACTACCCTGCCATCAATGAACAAATCTTAATCTTCAGGTAAAACCTCAAACCTCCTCGGCCTTTAGCTGGCCGCAGGAAGCCTCGATATCGGAGCCAAGGGTTCTTCTTACCGTAGAATTAATGCCTTCCTTTATAAGCCGTTCCTTAAATCTCTCGGCTGTTTCTCTCGTACCCTTGCTGTCACTTCCCTTAACCGGGTTTGCCGGAATGAGATTTATGTGGGCAATCATTCCCGAAAGGTACTTTTTTAGAGCGTAAAGACATTCGTCGGTAGTGTTTACCCCGTCGATAATAATATATTCAAAAGATATGCGCCTGCCTGTTTTGGCGGTGTATTCCCTGCAGGCCTTCATAAGGCTGTCCACGCCCCACTTTTTATTTATGGGCATAAGCTTTGACCTGATGCCGTCAACAGGCGCGTGCAGCGAAATGGACAGGGTTATCTGCATATCAAGCTCCATAAGCTCATATATCCTGTCAACAATTCCGCAGGTCGAAAGCGAGATGTGCCTTGCACCGATGTTGAGGCCGTTTTCGCTTGTCACAAGCTTTAAAAACTTAACGGTATTGTCGAAATTATCAAGAGGCTCGCCCATTCCCATAAGCACTATGTTGGATATTCTGATGCCTAAATCCTTTTGGGCGGCGGTTATCTGGCTGAGTATTTCAAAGGGCAAAAGATTTCTCACGAATCCGCCCTTTCCGGTGGCGCAAAAGCTGCAGTTCATTCGGCACCCGGCTTGAGTCGAGAGGCACTGGGAATAACCGTGGTGGTACTTCATAACCACCGATTCGATAAGCTGTCCGTCGTAAAGCTCAAACAGATACTTAACCGTGCCGTCGATTTTTGAAACAAACTTTCTTTTGATCTTAACGGCGGGGATAAAGTATTTTTCATCAAGGTCGCTTCTCAGCTGTTTTGAGAGATTGGTCATCTCATCAAAGCTTTCGGCCCCTTTGGTCAGCCATTCAAAAACCTGTTTTGCCCTAAAGGCCTTAAGCCCTGCCGATTTAAACTCGGTCTCAAGCTCTTTTAAATCCAGCGAGCCGATGTCTTTTCTGTCCATGTTTTCTGTCATAAAAAAATCCGTTGTCGATATATTGTTTGATATATTGTTTCGATGTATATTTGCCGATAAATGTTTGTCGATAAATCGCTTACCGTTTTGTCTATCTGACCTTTTTAAATGCCGAAATAAAAAATCCGTCGCAAGGATACTTCCCGGTAAAAAGGGTCAGCTGATTTTCCGGCTCGTCTATGCTTCTTTTTATGTTTTCAAATATCGCAAGAGGTTCAAAATCCTCGTGTTCCCTTAAAAATCGGTCGGCATTTTCGCCGTTTTCGGCGGGATTCAAGGTGCAGGTGGAATATACCATCACGCCGCCTTTTTTAAGATTTTCCGAGCAGGAATTCAATATATTATACTGTATCTGCGGCAAAACATCAAGATTTGTATCACTTTTGTAACGTATTTCAGGCTTTTTGCGTATAATTCCAAGCCCGGAACAGGGCACGTCGCAAAGTATCCTGTCAAACTCGCCGAGCTGCTCGTTATAAACCTCGGCATTGTTAAGCACGGTTTTTATCGAGGTTATTTGAAGCCGCTTTGCGCCGTCTGCTATAAGCTTTGTTTTATGTTCGTAAATATCAGCCGAGATTATTTCGGCCTTATCCCTTGTCAGTTCCGCAATCGTAAAGCTTTTGCCTCCGGGAGCGGCGCAGGCGTCTAAAATCCTGTTCCCTTCTTCCGGGAAAAGAGCCTCGCAGCAAAGGGCGCAGGCCGCATCCTCAATGTGGAAAAGGCCTTCGGAAAATTCCTTTAACGAGGATATATCCCCCGCCCTTTCAAGCAGCAGAACATCTTCGCAAAGCCCGCTTTTTTCGGCCTTTATCCCCTGCTTTTCAAATCGCTCGGCAAGCTCATCGGCCGATATTTTAAGGGTATTGACCTTAACCGAGATCGGCGGTCGATTCATACATCCTTCAAAATAGCTTTTTGCAATATCGGTGCCATATGATTTTTCGAGAAAAAGGTAAAGCTCTTTTGGCACAGAATATTTTACCGAAGCCTTGTCGGCGGCGTCTCCGTCGCAGTAAAGGGCCTTTTGCCCGTCCCTTGCGGCGTTTCTGAGCACCCCGTTGACAAAGCCGGAAAACCTTCCGTCTTTCGTTCCCTTAACAAGCTTGACCGACTGATCGACAGCGGCGCTTTCGGGGATTTTGTCCATAAAAAACATCTGATAAAGTCCCATTCTCAGGGCGGTCAGCACGTTTTCCGAAAGCTTTTTCAGGGGCGTTTTTGAATATTTCTTAATGATGTGGTCGAGGGTTATTCTTTTCTCAAGCACGCCGTAAAAAATCGCCGAGCAAAGAGCCTTGTCCCTCTTTTCCATATCCGAATTTTCAAGGGCGGAATCGATAACGATGTTGGAATATCCCTCGTCCCTGTCCATTTTGATAAGCGCCTTAAAGGCGGCCTTTCGCGGGTTTTGCATAGGGTTATTTCCGCCTTCCGTTTCCGGTGAATCGGATGATATAGAAAAGCAGCTGCAGCATACTTTGTGCAAGGGCTGCCACATATGTCATTGCGGCGGCAGTCAGCATTTTTTTGGCGCCGACATATTCGTCCCGCGAGATAAGATCAGATGATTCGATAAACGAAAGGGCCCTTCTGCTGGCATTAAATTCAACCGGCAGGGTCACAAGCTGGAAAACCGTTGCAAGGGAGAAAAGTATAAGTCCCGCATAAACCAGCGGTTCAAAAGCGAAAATGCAGCCCAGTATGCAAAGGGGCAATCCGAATCCCGCCCCGATGTTGCACACCGGCACAATAGCAGTTCTGACTTTAATGGGAAAATACCCGGTGGCGTGCTGAACGGCGTGTCCCGCCTCGTGGGCGGCAATTCCCACGGCGGCAATGGATGTGGAATCATACACACCGTCGCTTAAAAATATGACCTTGACCTTAGGATTGAAATTATCGGTCATCTGGCCGTTTATGCGGGCGATGGAAACGTCATTAATTCCGTTTGCCTTTAAAATTCTTTCGGCCATTTCCTTTCCCGTCACCCTCAAAGAGGTGGTTATGCCGGAATATTTTTTGTAACGGGATTTAACAAGCCATTGTGCCCAAAGCACAAGTATAATGGCGGGCAGCATAAAAATCAGATACTGAAAATAGTATCCGTAGTAACCGTATCCGTAACCGTAGCCGTATCCCATAGTTATTCCTCCGTTTTAAGAATTGTTCCCTTGGGAATCGGGTGACCTCTGAGCAGTTCCTCGCCGCTCATTCTTCTCGATCCCGCTATCTGTACCTCGCAAAGCTCGATTGCCTCGCCGTTCCCGCAGGCAACAATAAGTTTTTTATCATCCAACACCGTTCCGGGAGCTTTTCCTGTTTCTCCGGACGGCTTGGCGGAATATATCTTTATCTTCATATCCCCCGCAAAGGTGTATGCCACCGGCCAGGGATTAAGCCCTCTGATAAGATTTCTGATTTGATCTGCCGATTTTGAAAAATCAACCGCCGCATCCTCTTTTTTAAGCATGGGGGCGTATGTGGCTGACCTTTCATCCTGCTTTTGAGGGAAAACAAGACCGCTTTCAATACCTTCGATCGTTTTAATAAGAAGAGAAGCGCCCAACGGAGCAAGGGTATCGAAAAGCTCCCCGCCGGTCATATCATCGGGAATATCGCATTTTTCACAAAGCAGTATATCTCCCGTGTCCATCCCCTCGTCAAGCAGCATTGTAGTAACTCCGGTAACCTTTTCGCCGCCTATCACCGCCCACTGAATGGGTGCGCTTCCGCGGTATTTCGGCAGAATCGACGCGTGGACATTGATACAGCCGAAATCGGGAATTTCAAGAATTTCCTTTGGCAGAATCTTTCCGTATGCCACCACAACAATGAGCTGCGGTGCGGTCTTTCTCAACAAGTCAAAGGCCTCGGTATTGCCCTTTATTTTCTCGGGCTGAAAGACAGGAATACCGTGCTTCTCGGCGCATTCCTTAACCGGCGGCGGGCAAAGCTTGTGTCCCCTGCCCTTGGGGCGGTCGGGCTGAGCAAATACAGCCGAAACCTCGTGACCGGCGGTTATTAGTGCCTCAAGACAAGGCACGGCAAAATCCGGCGTTCCCATAAAAACAATATTCAAATCGCATTCTCCTTAAAGGGTAGATGGTAGATATTCGTTCGGCGGCTGAATTTTTCGGCAAAACTTCCGCACAACCGCTCGTTCAATCGGTCAGTCAATCAGTCGGTCAATCAATCGCTCAATTAGTCAATCGGTCAGTCAATCAATTGTATAGCCGAAAGATCAGTCGGTCACCCATTTGATGACGTGCTGAGCGTAAAGAATACCGTCAAGATGATCTATCTCGTGGCAGAGGGCCTTTGCAAGAAGCTCGGTGCCGGTGATTTTTCTCTTTTTTCCGTCGCGGTCGAAATATTCCACGGTAACCTTGTTAGGACGTTTTGTTATGCCAACCTTGCCTGGGCAGGAAAGGCATCCCTCCTCGGTCTCCTGATTGCCGCTCTGCTTTGTTATAACAGGATTCACAAGTTCCAAAAGTCCCTCGCCGATGTCTATTACGCACACTCTTCTGAGCAGTCCCACCTGAGGCGCGGCAAGTCCCACACCGTCGGCGGCATACATGGTTTCGGCCATATCGTCAAGCAGAGTGTGCAGCTTTTCGTCAAAGCTCGTAACCTCTCTGCAATGCTTGTTTAAAAGCTCGTCTCCCTCTTTAAGTATTACCCTAAGCGCCATATTTATATCTCCTTTGTTTTCGGCCGTTTTGGCCTGTCATATAATATTTGATAAGATAGTATTATTTCCCGTATTGCGCAGGACCTTTTCCTATTCCCGCAGCAGCTTTTTGCGTAAGGCATTTCAGACCCTGCCCAGTACAGTCTGTTTGTATTAGAGTATTATACCACAGATTTTAAAAAAAGTAAAGAAAACAAAATTGATACATTGCCGAGAGCGGATTCCCGCCAACCCCATCACACGATCCCATACCTCACAAGCAAACAAATCCCGATTATATGCAGTCCGAAAAACACCGGCAGCGTCACCATAAACTCAGCCTTCCTCGTCTTGTGCCTGATCGTTTTCATAACGGCGAGCATTGTCCCCGCCCCGCCCATCGCCGCAAGTACAAGAAGACACCTTTCACTTATGCGCTGTTCTCCCCTTTTAGCGGCCGATTTATCATAAACGGTCAAAACCGCTGATATTATCGAAATGACAAGAATATAAATAATAATAGCAGTAATCTTGCCCACCTCCTTTTTTCTGATTATAAGGGCAAAATCCACCCTTGTCAACAAAGGAGAAAACCACTGTGAACAAAGAAAGATCCGCATCAAGGGGATTTCTTACCGCCCTTGTTATAATACTTTGCGCCGCTGTCATAGCCTGTCCGATAATCGGCAAAAAAACATCCGGCACAGACGGCACAAATTCCATCACAAATTCCGCCGTCCAAAGCACCCTTGCAGCAGGTCAATCATCCAACAGCTCCGATGCAAAGGGTCTATCGGCCTATGGCCTTTCCGATTACTCCGACATCAGAGGCGTGTGGATAAATTACCTTGAATTCGGCGAAATGATCAAGGGAAATACCCTCGAGCAATACAGAAGCAATGTGGAAAAACGCCTTGACAACATAGAGTCCCTAAGCCTCAACACGGTAATACTGCACATTCGTTCCCACTGCGATGCATTTTATAATTCCGATATATTCCCCTATTCCTATCAGCTTTCGGGAAAACAGGGCGATGGCTGCGGCTTCGATCCCCTTTCGGAATTTATAACCCTCGCCCACGGCAGGAACATACGTGTAGAAGGATGGATAAATCCCTACCGCGCAGCAAGCGGCAAAAGCGGTCTTACGGGCATTGCGCAAAACAGCCCCATATGGGATTTCTCCTTTGAAAAGGGTGAGATCGTAACCCTTGATACCGGGACATATTTAAATCCGTCCGCCGAAAAATCCACCGAGCTTATCGTTAAGGGGGTTAAGGAGGTCATAGACCGCTACGCCGTCGACGGCATCCAGTTTGACGATTATTTTTATCCCACTACCGATCAAAGCTTTGACAGTGCCCTTTACGAACAATATTCCGCAAGCACGGAAAGTCCTTTATCCCTCGAGGATTTCAGGCGGCAATCGGTTAGTAAAATGCTAAAGGCGGTGTATGACCGGGTAAGTCAAAAAAAGGGGCTGACCTTTTCGGTAAGTCCTGCCGCCGACATAGGTAAGAATACAGATGTGCTGTTTGCCGATGTGAAGGAATGGTGCATGGGAGGATACTGCGATTACATCTGCCCGCAAATTTATTTCGGCTATGAATATCCGAAAGAGGGTTTTGATTTTTCAAGCCTTTTATCGTCGTGGCAGAACCTTTGCAGAGAGGGCGGCGGAAACCTGGGACTGACAATAGGCCTTGCGCCTTATAAAATCGGCAAAACCGACGGCGGCAGCGATGAATGGAAGCAAAGCACCGACATTTTAAAAAGGCAGGCCGAGCAGGCAAAAACGGCCGGCGCAGGGATTTGTTTTTATAACTATTCCTCACTTTTTGCCGACAGCGAGCTTGCAGCGGCTCAGCGGGAAAATCTTAAAGGGGTGACAGGCTGAGATTCACACATGGCGGTCGCAGGAAGCACTAAGGCATTCTCGGCCGCGCCGAGAACAGAGGGCGCAGCACACACCCAGGCTTTACAAATAACCAAGCCTTATTCCCTGCTTATATCCTTGGCCTCATTGCTTGCCGCCCTCAGGTCAGCTGCGCTGACTTGCCTCAGCGCTCCCTTTGGCCGTAGCCGTGCAGTATCGGTTATTACGGTGCACTTAAGACTTTTCCCCTGCACTTTTCTGTCGTCAATGAACGTATCTGCCCTCTCCTTCCCGCAAATAAATTCTCGTTTCATAAATCCTCAAAAATGCACTTGTAATAACGGCCGATAAAATGTATAATGGATAAGATGTACAAACTATGTTGATCACAAACAATGTTAAAATATAACGGAGTGCGAAATATGAGAACCGATATCGGTATAGATCTTGGAACAAACTTCACCAGAATATTTATGGGCAAAAGCATAGCCCTTTGCGAGCCGTCGGTGGTAACGGTCAACGATATGACCGGCGAGGCGGTAAACTACGGTTACGACGCATACAAAGCCATCGGAAGAACCTCCGATCTGCGCATACCCGTCTGCCCCATCGAAAACGGCACGGTGGCCGACTTCCGCGCCGCCGAGCTTATGCT
>CAKSDF010000029.1 GCA_934444695.1 uncultured Eubacteriales bacterium
GGTTTATACCGACTGCGCTGGTTTCTAATAACATTGTGATTTATTGTATTTCAATATATTAATAATAGCCATTGCCCCTTTTTCTTCAACAAAGCCTTTAAAGCATTGCTTAATCGGATGAAAAGAGCAGGTGGTTGCGGTAGACGGACGGGGAAACCCCGGTGGTGTCGCGGAACACCTTATTGAAATACTGAACGTCACTGTATCCCACCTCTTCAGAGATCTCGTATATCTTCATCTTAGGATCTCTCAAAAGCTCAATGGCCTTTTCCACCCTTACCCAGGTCAGATAATCGGCAAAGCTCTCGCCGATCTCGCTTTTGAACAGCTTGCAGAAATACGATACGCTAAGCTCGCAAAGCTCGGCTAAATCCTCCAGGGTTATCTTTTCGGAATAATGGGAATTGATATAGCTCACCGCCGTGTCTATCTGCAAACGTTTTTTGCTCTTTTCCTTTGTGCCCGAAAGCTTAAAAAGCGATTCGATATATGCCACAGCTTCCTCGGCATAGCTTTGGGAATCCTTTACCCTTGCCACCATTTCAAATATATTGAGATTTGCCGAACATACCCTGCGGTCGGCTTTTGCGGCGGCTCCGGTGCTCAGCGAAAGACATACCACCGTTTCAAGAAAGAAAAATTTATAGTCAATAGGTCTGAGGGATTCGTTCATTTTTTCAAGAGTGTCCCTTATTTCCTCAATATTTTGTTTTGCGTCGATAAGGCTTCCCTTTCTCACCGAGGAGGACAGCCGTTTTTCGCAGGGCAGCGCAAAGGGACAGTCGGGCAATACCTGACGCGGCTCGGAATAGGTATATATTCTGTCGCCGCCGGTATATTCTCTGCGGTCGATGCATTTTTTAGCCGCCGCGAAGGATGCATCAAGCTTCGACAGCTCGTAAACAATCTCCCCCACTCCCACCGTAACCGTTTCCTCGGTGGCAAGCTCAAGCCGGGCTTTAATGTCTTCGGCAGTCTCATAAATAATACGATCGAATTTTGTCCTATTGTCGGGTAGTGATAAAATCCCCAAAACCGCAGCATTCGGAAGGGATATGGCAAAGCCTCTGCCGTGCTTTCTGAGCATTTCCTGAACAAGGCCGGACGGATCTATAAGAGCGGTGGTTAGAGGCCTTTTGTCGGCCGAAAAAAGCATACACACATACTGATGATCTACCGCCGGAATTCCAAGCCTTGTGGCTTCTCTCTTGGCGCCGGCAGGGTTGTAGCTTCCGCTGAGCAGGCCCATTATAAAATGCTCCCATCTCAGCTCGACAATGTACATACCGCTGTCCAACGTTTTCTTTTCCACCGAAATCACCCCCAAAAAACCTTATCTGAATGGAACGCAGGAAATACCACGCCCGATTTTATCGATTTAAACACCTATATCGCACATTTGCTCACAGGTTTTAACGCCAGGTCGGCAAAGCATCTCTCACACCATCCTCGCCGCACTTTTACGCAAACGAGTATTATGATACCAATGCGTGCACTGTGTTTCAATCCACATCTCATTATATCACAAAATCAAAAATGTCAAATGGAATTTTTGTGCAACTTAAATAATTTATACGTATTATAATTCTATAATGGCATAATAGCGATTGTTTGTCAAGTGTATTTTTCACTTTTCTTGTGTAGTTTGTATAATCGGAAGCCATGGAAGGTTTTAAACATTCTATCATTACGGTAAAAAGTCAAAACAATTTGTAAACATAGTTTCATAACCGCCTTTTTTGTGACAATTATAGATTTACTGCCGCCAAATTAAATATTTTTTTACAAATTATCATATTTTAAAAATACCCCTTGACAAATCGAAATAAAAGGAGTACGATGAGAAAAAAATAAGGAGGACACAGATATGCTTCGTACTAATATCTTTTCATATTATTATTACTTTATTACGGACTGTCTGTGTGCTTGCTGATTTTTTTCAAACAAGTTAACAGACAGCCCGCAAATTGTTATGTGCAGAAATTGCAAATTAACAGGTTGCGGGTTTTTTTATGAGATTTTTTCGGAGGGATATTATGGCGGACATAAACAAGGCGCGGCAGGAAATAAACGAAATAGACGGAAAAATGGCCAAGCTTTTTTGCAGGCGTATGGACGCGGTGAAGGAAGTCGGACAGTATAAAAAGGAACGGGGCCTTCCCATATTCAACTTCGAGAGAGAGCGGCAGGTCATAAGCGAAGGTGCAAAGCGGGTCGACAGTCCCGATTACCGCGATTACTATGTTAACTTCATCGAATATGTTATGGAGCTTTCAAAACGCTATCAAAGCCGCCTTATGGACGGAATGAAAATCGCATACAGCGGCGTGGAAGGCGCTTTTGCCAACATCGCCGCCAAAAAGATATTCAAAAACGGCAATCCTCTTCCCTATCCCGATTTTAAATCGGCATATGAGGCGGTGGAAAAGGGAGAATGCGACTGCGCCGTGCTCCCCATCGAAAACAGCTACAACGGCGATGTGGGACAGGTTATGGATCTTGCCTTTTTCGGCGGACTTTATATCCACCAGTTAAGAGAAATAGAGATAGTTCAGAATCTCATTGCAAACAGCGGAGCCACCCTTGAGACCATCAAGGAGGTCAAAAGCCACCCCCAGGCTCTCGGCCAGTGCGGAGAATACATTCACCGCCATGGGTTTAAGGCCATCGAGGCAGAAAACACCGCCATTGCGGCGCAGGAGGTTGCCTCCTCCGGCAGGACAGACATTGCCGCCATAGGAAGCGAGCTTGCGGCCGAGAAATACGGCCTTAAGGTCGTCGACGCCCACATTAACGAATCGGGCACCAACACCACCCGCTTTGCAGTATTTTCAAAGCTGGAAAAGCTCCCTTCAAAGGATGACGATCATTTTGTTATGGTTTTCACGGTGCGAAACGAGGCCGGCGCCTTGGGAGAGGCCATAAACATCATCGGCCGCCACGGCTTCAACCTTTCCTCTCTTAAAAGCCGTCCCACCAAAAAGCTCATATGGACATATTATTTCTTCGCCGAAGGCGACGGCAACATTCAAAGCCCCGAGGGCAAGCAGATGCTCAGCGAGCTTGCAGGCTGCTGTTCCGATTTAAAGGTGCTCGGAAGTTTTTCAAAGGAGTGAGAAAAATGAAGGTACAAACTCAAAACGGAAGCTATGAAATAACCATTATGCACGGAGCTTTAAACCGTGCCGACGAGTTTTTTAATCTTGACCGAAAGGTACTTATAGTCACCGACTATGATGTGCCGGCGGTATACGCCAAAACGGTGGCCTCCCGCTGCAAACAGCCCTTCATAACCGCCATTCCATCGGGCGAGCGTTCTAAAAGCCTTGAGAACTACAAAATGCTGCTCACCAAAATGGTGGAAAAGGGATTTACCCGCTCCGACTGCGTTGTGGCGGTAGGCGGCGGAGTGGTCGGCGATCTTGCGGGATTTGTTGCCGCCAGCTTTATGAGAGGCGTGGATTTTTACAATGTTCCGACAACCGTGCTGTCTCAGGTTGATTCATCGGTAGGCGGAAAGACCGCCATCGATTTTTGCGGAATAAAAAATATCGTGGGAGCTTTTTGGCCGCCCAAAGGCGTGCTTATCGATCCCGATACATTAAAGACACTTTCTCCCCGCCAGATATCCAACGGCCTTGCCGAGGCGGTAAAAATGGCCGCCACCTGCGACGCCGAGCTTTTCTCGCTTTTTGAACGGGATGATTTTTCCCTTGAAAAACACCTTGATCTTGTAATCACCCGAGCGGTAGCCATAAAAAAGAGCATTGTCGAACAGGACGAAAAGGAAAGCGGACTGCGGCGGGTGCTCAATTTCGGACACACCCTTGCCCACGGTGTCGAAAGCAAACGGAAGGAGCTTTTCCACGGGGAATGTGTGGCCATCGGAATGGTGCCCATGTGCTCGGTAAATGCGGGAAAGCGGCTTGTCCCGGTGCTTTTAAAGCTTGGACTTCCCACCCGTCTGCCCCTTTCGGCCGACGAGATAATCGAGGCTATGTCCCACGACAAAAAGCGTGACGGCGACAAAATTACCATTGTATACGTTCCCGAGATCGGGCGGTTTGAGTTTAAGGAAATGGAATTTTCGGCCTTTGCCGAGCAGATCAAAAGGACGGTGCAAAAATGAAAAACACATTCGGAAACGCCCTTTGCGTAACCATTTTCGGTGAAAGTCACGGAAAAAGCATCGGTGCGGTCATCGACGGACTGGCCCCGGGAATGGAGATAAACCTCGATTATATAAACGAAAAGATGGCGCTGCGCCGCCCGGCCGGAGCCATTTCCACAGCAAGAAGAGAGCCCGATCCCATAAGCTTTGAAAGCGGCGTATTTGAAGGGAAAACCACCGGCACTCCCCTTTGCATAAGAATCGAAAACAGCGATACAAAATCATCCGATTATGCCGCCATGAAGTCGATAGCCCGCCCGGGACACGCCGATTATTCGGGATACTGCAAATATGAGGGCTTCGGCGATTATCGCGGCGGCGGCCATTTCAGCGGAAGGATAACGGCCGCCCTTGTGGCGGCGGGAAGCATTATCAGATATGCTCTCGAGCAAAAGGGCATTTTGATAGGTTCGCATATAAAGGATATTGCCGGAATATCCGACAGACCCTTTGAAAATCCGAAAGAACAGATTCCTCTTGTTTTTAAGAGCTCCTTTCCCCTGCTCGACCGATCGGTTGAAGAGGCAATGAAGGAAGAAATTCTCAAAGCCAAAGAGGACCTCGACAGCGTGGGCGGAATTATCGAAACGGCCGTCACAGGCCTTGGTGCAGGTCTCGGAGAGCCTTTCTTCGATACCGCCGAGGGCATTATCTCCCACGGAGTATTTTCCGTTCCCGCCGTTAAGGGCATAGAATTCGGCGGAGGCTTTAACCTCGCAAAAATGCGTGGCAGCGAAGCCAACGACCCCTTCGGCATAAAGGACGGAGAAATCGTCACACTTTCAAACAATAACGGCGGCATAAACGGCGGCATAACAAACGGCAGCGACATAATTTTTAAAACCGTCATAAAGCCCACACCCACCATCGCGAAAAAGCAAAGCACGGTGGATTTTGAACAGAAAAAAGCGGTGAAGCTTGAGGCAAAGGGACGTCACGACCCTTGCATCGTTCATCGTGCGGCGGTGGTCATCGACAGCGTTACCGCCCTTGCTTTAGGCGATCTTTTAACCTTAAAATACGGAACGGAATGGACGAAGGCAATATGAGATACGGTCTTTTGGGAGAAAAGCTTTCCCACAGCTTTTCGGCCGAAATACACAAAAGCCTCGGCGGCTATGATTACGAGCTTATTGAGGTCGAAAAAAAGGATTTAGATTCATTTTTAAAGAGCAAAGATTTTTCCGCCATCAATGTGACCATTCCCTATAAGCAGGATGTCATACCCTATCTTTATTATATAAGCGATACGGCAAAGGCCATCGGTGCCGTAAACACGGTGGTAAACAAGGACGGAAAGCTTTACGGATACAACACCGATTTTCTCGGTATGAGGGCGCTGATACTGAAAAACGGCATCGATCTTAATGGTAAAAAGGTGCTTATTGCAGGCAGCGGCGGCACGTCAAAAACCGCCCTTGCAGTGGCAAAGAATTTAGGTGCAAAAGAGGTTTATCGCCTGTCGAGAAGTCCTAAAGACGGCCTTATAAGCTATGAGCAGGCCGAGAAGCAGCATTCCGACGCAGATGTGATAATCAACACAACCCCCGCGGGAATGTATCCGAAAATAGAGGGCGCCGCCCTTGACATAAGCAAATTCGATAAACTTTGCGGCGTTATCGACGCGGTGTATAATCCCCTGAGAAGCGAGCTTGTGCAAAAGGCGCTTGATAAATGTATTCCTGCCGAGGGCGGGCTTTATATGCTGGTGGCGCAGGCGGCCTATGCCTGTGAGAAATTCATAGATACCGAAATTCCGACGCAGGAAATCGACAGGGTCTTTAAAAAGCTTGAAAGAGACAAGCAAAACATCGTGCTTGTGGGTATGCCCGGCAGCGGAAAAACCACCATCGGCAAAGAGCTTGCAAAAAGGCTCGGGTGGGAATTTATCGACACCGACGACGTTATAAAGGAACGTTTCGGCGACATTTCCGAGATTTTTAAGGTAAACGGCGAGCAGTATTTCCGAAAGCTCGAAAGGGATGTCATTCTCGAAACGGCGGCAAAATGCGGCGTGGTTATCGCCACCGGCGGCGGTGCGGTGCTTTGCAGCGAAAACGTCTTTCGTTTAAGGCAAAACGGAAAAATATATTTTCTCGACCGTCCGCTCGAACAGATAATTCCCACCTCCGACCGTCCCCTTGCCCTTGACGCGGAGGCGGTCAAAAAGCGATATGATGAGAGATACGACATATATCTTGCATCGGGAAAAAGAATTAAAATGAACGGCGTTGTAAGCGACGCCGCAGATGAGATTTGCGAGGATTTTGAAGGATGAAGATACTTGTTTTAAACGGTCCCAACATCAATATGCTGGGCATTCGCGAGCCTGACATTTACGGAAGCGAAACCTACGACGACCTTTGCGAAAAGATAAAAAATTATGCCAAAGAAAAGGGCGTTGAGGTAAAGCTTTTCCAATCCAATCACGAGGGCGACCTTGTGGACGAAATACAGGCGGCATACGAGGAATTTGACGGCATAGTCATCAACCCCGCCGCATATACCCACACAAGCGTGGCGCTGCTCGACGCCGTTAAGGCTGTGGGCATTAAAACTGTGGAGGTGCACATTTCCGACGTCAGCGCCAGAGAGGATTTCCGCCAGATAAGCTACATAAGAAAGGCTGCCGTCGCCACCGTATCGGGACTGGGTACAGACGGATATTTAAAGGCCATGGACATTCTTATGGAGGGATTTTGATGAAAGCGGTATTTTCCCCATCGGCACCCTTCGGTAAAGTCAGCGCCCCGCCATCCAAAAGTATGGCTCACCGATATATGATATGCGGCGCGTTAAGCGACCAAAGCAGGGTCGATAACATTGCCAAAAGCGACGATATAGAGGCCACCGCAAGATGTTTGAAAGTGCTTTCGAGCCGTGTGGAATTTGAAAAAAGCAGTATTTTGCTTGGAGGACTTCTTAACGGTATAAAAAGCATTTCTTCCGCTGACGATAATGAAAAAGAAACGGTTCTCGATTGCGGAGAAAGCGGCTCGACCTTAAGATTTCTTCTTCCTCTGGCGCTGCTTTTTGATAAAGAGATAACCCTGACCGGCTCGCCGAGGCTGCTTGAACGGGGCGCGGGACTTTACGAAAAAATGTGCCTCGACCACGGTCTTTACTTTAAAAAATCAGAAAACGGAATAACCGTCAAAGGCCCGCTCAAAGCGGGAACATACACCCTAAACGGCGGCATATCCAGTCAGTATTTCAGCGGTATGCTTTTCGCCCTCTCGACCCTTGAAAAAGACAGCGAACTTAAGGTGGAGGGTGTGCTTCAAAGCCGCCCATATGTGGAGCTGACCATAAAGGCCCTTGCGGATTTCGGCATAAAAATAAAACGGATACCGGCCGGATTTTTCATCGCCGGCGGCCAAAAGTTCTTAAGTCAGGAGAAAGAGGTCGAGGGAGACTGGTCAAACGCAGCTTTCCTTTCGGCTCTTTCCGAAAAGGTGACGGTAGAGGGGCTCGACCAAAACAGCCTTCAGGGGGACAGGCTCTATCCCCAGCTTTTCAGAAATATCGGAAGCTATCAGATCGACCTTTCCAACACTCCCGATCTTGCTCCCGTGCTTTTTGCTATGGCTGCCCTTAAAGGAAAAGGCGATTTTGTCGGTACAAAGCGGCTGAAAATAAAGGAAAGCGACCGCTCCAATGCCATGAAAACCGAGCTTTCGAAATTCGGAATAAACACGGTCGTCTACGACGACAGGGTGGTCATTTCGGGCGAGCTGCACGCTCCCGACAGTGAGCTTTTCGGACACAACGACCACCGTATAGTAATGGCGCTGAGCGTTCTCGCCGCAAGGGTGGGAGGAACCATAAACGGTGCTCAGGCCGTTAACAAAAGCTTTCCCGACTTTTTTGAAAAAATAAAACAACTCAGCGTGAAGGTGAATTTAATTGAAGCTTGATAAAAACCTCAACATTCTTATAATCGGACTGGGCCTTATGGGCGGAAGCTATGCCAAGGCCTTAAAGGAAAACGGATATACCGTTAATGCCATAACAAAGGAGCAATCCGACGCCGATTATGCCCTTGCCCACGGTTTTGCCGACAGGGCGGTAACAAACGTCGACGAGGCCCTTATCGGAAATGCCGATCTGATAATTTTTGCTCTTTATCCCCACATCTTTTTGCAGTGGATAAAGGAAAACCAACACCTTTTTAAAAGCGGAGCAATTATAACCGATGTAACCGGCGTAAAGGGATGCATTGTCGGGAAGATTCAGTCGGCTCTCCGTCCCGATGTGGAATTTATCGCCGCCCATCCCATGGCCGGACGTGAGCGCAGCGGAATACTTTTTGCCGATTCGTCGATTTTCAAGGTGGCAAACTACATTGTCACTCCCACCGAAAAGAACACCGAAAAAGCAATCGAGCTTTGCAAGGCTTTAGGCGAGTCTCTCGGCTTTGCCCACATTTCCGAGCTTTCTCCCGAGCGGCACGACGAGATAATCGCATTTTTGTCCCAGCTGACCCACTGCATCGCAGTTTCCCTTATGTGTTCCAGCGACGATCACGGCCTTGTCAACTATACCGGTGACTCATTCCGCGACCTTACACGCATCGCCCGCATCAACGATGAAATGTGGAGTGAACTTTTCCTCGACAACAAGCCCGCCCTTTTAAAGGAAATGAAGGCTTTTAGAGATAATTTCGATAAAATGTATGAGGCGGTGGAAAAGGACGACCGGGAGGGCCTTCGTCAAATGATGAGAACCTCCACCGAGCGCAGAGGCTGGTTTGACAGATAGCATCAGGCCGCGGTTATAAACGGCTCACAAAACACGACACACACCGCCGCGCAGAAACACGGCTTCCCCGCAGTACAGCCACACGAAACAAACTTGAGATTGAGAAGGATTTTGTCTTATGAATAATATGAATTTCAAACGAAAGCTCCCCATACCTAAGGATTTAAAGGCTATGTATCCCGCAAGCGACGATATGCTTGCGGTCAAAAACGATCGTGCACAGCAGATCAAAAACATCTTTTCGGGAGAGGACGACCGTTTTATACTGGTTATAGGTCCCTGCTCGGCCGACAATCCCGTTGCCGTGCTCGATTACATATCCCGCCTTGCAAGGCTGTCGGAGCAGGTAAAGGACAAAATTTTTGTTATTCCGAGAATTTACACCAACAAACCCCGCACCACCGGCGACGGATATAAGGGACTTCTTCATCAGCCCGATCCCGAGGCAAAACCCGATATGCTCAGCGGCATTATTGCCATAAGAAAGCTTCATATGAAGGCGCTTAAAGACTATGGCTTTACCTGCGCCGACGAAATGCTTTATCCCGAAAACCACCGTTATTTAAACGACCTGCTGGCCTATGTGGCGGTGGGCGCACGCTCGGTGGAAAACCAGCAGCATCGCCTGACCGCCAGCGGTCTTGACATTCCGGTTGGTATGAAAAATCCCACCGGCGGAGATCTTCACATAATGATGAATTCCATAACCGCCGCCCAGCACCCACACACATTTATCTACCGCGGATGGGAGGTCGAAAGCAGCGGAAATCCCCTCGCCCACGCCATTTTAAGAGGAAGCATCGACACAAACGGCCATTACATTTCAAATTATCACTATGAAAATCTTTTAGAGCTTTCCGATCTTTACGAACACAGCGGGCTTAAAAACCCCTCGGTCATAGTTGACGTAAACCACGCAAACTCGGGCAAAAAGTTTATGGAGCAGATAAGAATTTCAAAGAATGTCGTCGAATCCTGCAATCTTAATTCCGACATAAGACGGCTTGTCAAGGGACTGATGATAGAAAGCTATCTTGTGGACGGAGCGCAGAAAATAAGCGATCACGAATACGGCAAATCCATAACCGATCCCTGCCTCGGCTGGGAAAAGACCGAAAAGCTTGTACTTGACATTGCCGACTCTCTCAAATAACAGGAAAGAGGCAAAAAGTCCGGCAGACACAAGCAGCTTCAAACGGCCTGCGCATTGCAAGTCACGCAAAAAACAACCATCCTGCTGCGCAAACGACATACGGCAGCAGGCAGGCAAGCACCAATCAATATATAATAATATTTCAAGGCACAAAAGACTGTATTTAACGGGACATTGAAAGCTCCATAAATACAGTCTTTTTTATAACAAATTTATAACAAAACGGGGCATCGGAAAACCGACACCCCTTGATTTTTGCTTTTCAAACGGTCTACGCCGCGTTTATATAAAGAATATCCGAGGAGCGAGCCGAGAGGGTCAGTTCAACCCCGCCGAGCATAAGCTCGCGTCCGGTGGCCGTTACCTTGAGGTTGGTATCGGTGGAGGTAACGGTGTAATTCTTGTCGGGCAAAAGTCCCTTAAAGCGTATGGTCTTTGTGCCGACATCGGTGCGTTCTCTGGCGTATACAATGGCATATCCCTTGTTTTGCTCGGAATTGAAGAACTCGTAGGAAAGCCAGTCGGTAACGCCGATGCTCCATTCGGTCAGCTCATAATACTGATCGTAGATAAAGTTCTGAAGTCCCGCAACCTCTTTGGAAAGGCTTGCGATCTGATTCCAGTCAACGCTTCCGTTTTCGGTGGGCACGTTGTAGATAAACTCGGTCCAGGGACGGAAGGAGCTGCGAAGGTTGTATTTACCTTCTGCGCCGGTACCCGAAGCGCCCGAAGTGTTGGCACCGAAATAGGGCAGCCAGCGATACATTACCATAGCGCCGCCCTGCTTAGCGTTCCAGGCCGAATAAAGTGCGTCGGTGGGATGGAGGAATACCGCTCTTCTAAGCGACTGGAGGTCGTTGCGGTTACCGCCCGATGCGCAGCAGTCGATGAAATATCCGGCCTCAATAAGGTCGTCCCAGAACTTATAGTGGCCCTGAACACTGAGGTTCTCGGTTATTCCCTGTCTGTCCTCGGTGTCTCCGAGCTTCCAGTATTCCGAGGGAATGATGTTGAAGTCCTCGCGGTAGAGGTCGAAATCTGCCGCCTTGAGAATGCTTATGACGCGGTTTGTGACCCACTCTCTGGCCTCGTCGTTTCCGAGGTTGACCATATGCTGACCTGCCACGTCAAATCCCAGGGTGCCGTAGTCGGTCATCCATTCCTTTTTAAGGGTGGTTCCGTCGTCCTTAAGGTCGTTTACGTTAAGGGCAAAGCGCTCGGGCTCAAACCACAGCAGCACCTTTTTACCCTTATCGTGAGCGTTTTTGCCCACTTCCGAGAAGTCGCCGTAACGGCTGGACACCGTCCAGTTGCCGACCGCTGCCCAGGAAGAGGTGGTCTTATCGTCGTTAAAGGAGGTGGGATACCATCCGGCATCTATCCACCACCAGTTAAGGTCAACGCCCTTTTCAAGCAGATAGTTTAACTGTTCGATCTGAGTGTTCTGGTTTCCGGTTTCGTTGGTGTCCTCTCCGCCGGTAACCGAAGCACCGCGTCCGCCCTTCATTATTTCTCCGTTGTCATCCTTGCGCATATTGCAGTCGATGATCCATTTTCTCCAAAGGTTGGCCGAACGGGAAAGATCTCTGCCGCTGTATTCTACAAAAGCAACGGTGGGAGTGGCTACCCGCTCGCCGGGTTTAAGGTAGGAATCGAAGGTCTGCTGTTTTGCGGTAACGGTTGTGGTGCTGCCGTCGAAAGCGATATCCGACTGCCAGGTTCCCGACCAACCAATGGCCATAAATGTGCCGTCGCTGCCGTGCTCGACGTTGTAATAGGGGAATACGTTTTCGGTCGAACGGCCGGTGGAGGGAGCAAATGTGTATTCATCTCCCGATTTGAGATAAAGCTCCATAGGCATATAGGGAGCGGTATTGGCGTTGTTTATATCGGAATAAGATGTTCCGATATAGGGATTTGCGCCTTCAAATGAAGCCTTTGCGGCTACGGGGTTAGTTACCTTAGCGGTATTTCCGTTGCGGCTCATTGTGTTTGAGCCGACCGAGCACTGGAGAATTATGAGTGCGTCTCTGGTAGTGATCTCTCCGTCGCCGTTGACGTCGGTAACAAATATGTCCTCGCCCTCGGGGTTATATGTTCCAACAAAGGTCTGAAGGGCTCTGAGAGCGTCAACCGCCTCGATTTTGCCGTTCTTGTCGAGATCGCCGTAGGAAGAGGGATTGGTATAATAAATCGTCCACTCATAGGCGGCATAATCGGGATATGCGGAAAATTCCACCGTCAGATTGACCTTGCTTTCCTTATTTACAAGGTAAACGGTGGTATTCTTCTTGCCGTAATCCTTGTCCTCGGAGGTCTCGGTTTTCATTCTTGCAAAATGCTCTGCCGACAGTCCCTCATAGGTTTTTCCGTCGAGGGTCATAGAAACCGGCAGGGTGGAAATATCGTTGATGTAACCTTCGATTTTTTCCTTGGCCTTTTGCTTTTCTTCATCGGTAAAGGAACCGGTATTGTCGGTGTTTTCTTCCGGCTCGTTCTTACCCTTTATCGAATTAAAGCAGCTTGCCGAATTACTCTCAAACACTACCGACATCTCGGGGAATGCTCCGGTATAGGTTCCGTCGGTATAAACGAAGCCGTAATCGCTCTGAGATGCTCTTGTGCTGATGCCGTCATACACAACAAGGAGGTATTCTCCCGGCTGAGCAACCTGTTCAAGAACCACATTGAGGGCACCGCCCGAAACGGCCAGTTTGTCGTTTTTATAAATCGGTGTTGCCTGAAGCGAACGGTTGAAGGAATGGGTGTATTTATAAAGAGCAACTTCTTTTTCTCCCGAAGATGAGGTATGGAGCGAAAGCTGGGAAAATCCCTGTGCGGCCGAGAATCTCGCTGAGAAATTATACTGCGAATTAACAGCAGTGGCCGATGAAGCGGAAAATTCACTCTTTTCGTTTTTGTTGAGCGAGCTTTCCGAGCGGCAAAGTATCGGCTCGATCCAGTCTGCCGCATTGCCCGAGATTCCCTCGGTTGTAACGGCTCGAAGGGTAAGGATCGAGGCGTTTGCCGGAATGGCTGCGGTTATAAGCTGGCTTTGACCGGGGGCCATTTCGTTAGACGAAGCAACCTGTCTGCCGTCGGCAAGAACATAGAATCTCACGCGATTTTCGGTGTTGCCGAAATCGTCGCGTCCGACGGTTGCACGGAAATAGGTATAATCAAAATCGGAAATGTCAAAGTTAGCGTCCATATTGGAAGCGTTGTTGGGCAGGCAGCAAAGTCCTTCGTGCGACAACACCTTCTGGCTTCCTACCGAAAGGATCTTTCCGAGGTGATTTTGGTTTCGGTAATAGGAAGACGAGCTATAGGAACCTTCGGCAAGCTGGAAGTTGTTAAGCTTTATTATATCTCCCTTTTGAGCCAGCACCTTAGTGCTGTAAACCGTCTTTTGAGACGAAAGCTCATTCGACACTATTTCCAGGGTGTTTTCACCGGCGGGAACGGTAAAGTTAAAGCCGAATGCGCCGAAAGGATCGATTTCGGAAGTGGCCGAAAGAGCGCTCGAATTGAGCTTAACCGCAGGATTGACCGAACGGGCGACACCCTTCATATTGATGCTGTAAGAAGGCACAACCAGGTCGGGATAGATCTGCGGAGAGGTAACATAAGTCTCTCCCCTGTCAAGCTCACGGTAAAGGGTAGGCTCAAACCAGCCCGAGCTGTCGCAGTTGTAGAAGTCGTTGCTCATATTAAGCTCGATGGTAAGTATGTTAACGCCGGTTATATCAACCGAGGTAAAGAAATACTGGAGAAAATCGATACGGTCGGTGGAGCTTAACAGCACATCGTCTCCGTATATCATAAACTGAACATAATAGGGATAGGGCGAATCGAGGGGGATCCATCTGTCGCGCTTGCCCACATATGCCGAGAAACGGGTGTAACCCAGTCCGGTTAGATCATATTTTGCAACGGCACTGCTGGTTCCGTTGGGATGGGAAGCAATACCCTTACTGAACTGACGGCCGGCACACACAAGATCCCTTGCATCGGGAGCGGTATTATAGCCCTCAGAAGCGTTAAGATAGTATGTAGGCAGTGTGGTAAGCGAAACGGTATCCACAAAAGCGGTCTTTCCGTAATTTTCGGAAATCTCGCCATCAAAGGTAAGTCTCGCATCGGCAAATACCGACTGGCAGCCGTCCGAGCCGTTTTCAGGGGTGACGCGAAGGGAGAGAGACTTATATCCCTTGATGGAAACATCGATCTCCTCAACGGTTTTTTCGTCCTTTATGACGGCCGATTTATAAAGCTCAACGCCGTCTCCGTAAACGGTAAATACAACGCCGTTTCCGGCAGCAGCGCCGTAAAGGCAGAGTCCCACCGTCGCCTTGAATCGGCTGGCAGTAACGCCGGTAAGGCTGTAATGAAGCTGAGAGGGAATGGGCCTCGGGGTGCCGTATTCATCATATGTTGTGGGATTTACAAGCAATCCTTTTTTATACGCTTTTCCGCCGGCCAAAAGGTTTTTCATACCCGATTTGTCTTTTATAACATCGCCCTTGTTTGTGTAGTCGGAAAGCACCATATCGCTGACATAAAGCACAGACTGCTCGTTTTCGGGGGCTTTAATATACACGGCAGGATCGGCAAAAACAGCCGCCTCGCCCGTGGCTCCGTCTCCGCCGTCGATGTTTACGATGCGGATGGATTTAGCGTCGGAAATGTCGCAGTAAATGCGATAGTATTCGCCGACCTTCATAAGGGGAGTTTCAATTCTCTCGCCCTTGTCAAAGCCCTGTCCCTTGTCGATGGTCAGAGCAAACTTGGTGTTTCCTGCCGAAGCGGTGGACTTTTTAGAGTCGAGACCGACATATGCAGAGAATTTTGAAGCCTTTAAGTTAGAGACATCATACTCCACATATCTTTCTCCCGAAACCTCGTTAAAGCAAATACCGGTATCAAATTCGAAACCGTTGAAACTGCCGTTTTTGCGATACTGGGCGGCATTTCCCGAAAGAGCATATGTCTTATCGGTATCGCCGAACAGTTTTTCAAGACGGTTGGTCGATTCAACTCCGGCAAGAGAAAGCAGCGATACCTTGTCGTAATTGACTGCAGTGTAGCCGTCATCCTTCTCAAGCGAAGGGCTGAGGAAATAGGCAAGATCGCCGGCATTGTCGCCGTTCGACTCGATTTTCAGACAAATGTCCGAAGCTCCGGCAATATTGACCGTTTGCTCAACCGGCGCAATTTTGTTCAAAGCGCCGCTGTTGTAGGCTTCCTTACCGTCGACGATTACCTTATAGATAACGCCGTTTCCGGTGTCGTTAGATGCCTTTGCCACCGCGAAGGAAAGGGTTTTAAAGCCCATATCGGTCACGTCGTAGTGAACAAAAGCAGGACTGTCTGCACCGGGAGTCATAGCTATACTGTTTGGATAATCTTTTCCGTCGGCCTTTTGAGTGCCGAAGGTTGCTCCCGAAGCAAAGTCAAGCTGACTGCTGCTTTCGGCCGCAAGATCGGTCAGGTAAACGGTGTTTCCGCTTTTGGTCTCAAGGCCGCTTGCACCAAACGACGAAACCACAGCGGTTGTCAAAAGCAGGCTCAGCGAAAGTATCAGGCTGATGGATGCTTTTAACACATTGCGTTTCATTTTCATTTTTTCGCCCCTTTTCGGTTTGCTGCGGCACACAAAAAATCTCAGTCCTTTAAAATTCCGACACTGCGATTTCGCCCGCCGCAAAATCAATAATAAGTTCTGTCGCAAAAAAGCAACTTTCACACATTAAATTTAGCACATTTATATAAATAAGTCAATTAAAATAATTGATTTATTTGGACTTTTTTGGTTTTTTGACTTTAGTTATAATCAGCTTCTTTTTGTTGTTTATTATTGATTTTTCACGGTGTTAAAACGAAATTACCACCTATAATAAAAACCATTTTATAACAAAACGCAAGTTTCAAAATCATATTTTTATATTGCACCCCGAAAATGCGCCGTTTTTATCGCAAAAGAAAAACCGACGGTGCATCCTAAAATTGCCGTCGGCCAACCCCCTGCCAAGCCGCAAAAGCTTTTGTGAAGGTATTTTTCTATTGATATATTGAAAAAAATTTATTGTTCAAATTTTTTTGCTG
>CAKSDF010000030.1 GCA_934444695.1 uncultured Eubacteriales bacterium
CTTTACAAACTGGTTTCAAGAGGTAACAGAACTCTTATCGTTGAGACTCTCGACGAGACTCACAAGCGTGTGCCAGCGTTCGCTACAGACCGCGTTACAAGCCTTGGCGACATCGCTATGTACACTGATGCAGACGAGGTTCCATTGTGGGAGGTTCTCGACAGCGTAAGCAAGAAGGAAGAGGGCAAGCCTAGCGCCTTTAACTACAAGAAGGCTCCAGCTGCTGAGCTTCACGATTATTTCGCAGAGGTTCTTCCTAACTACGATCGCGACCGTGTACACGACAGCGATATCAAGAAGCTCCTCCAGTGGTACAACATCCTCGCTAAGTACGGTATCACCGATTTCAAGGCTACTCTCGCTCCTACAGAGGGTGAGAACGTAGATGATCGTGCTGAGCAGGTTGCTGAGTAAGAATCATTGATCAGCTAGCATATAAAACATATAAAAAGAGGGTGTGTCATAAGTTCATGATGCACCCTCTTTTTAATTTTTCAAGAACGCAAGCCCGTTAGGCGTCCCGCCGGATTTGCAATCCGGCGTTAAAAAATGTCCTAACCTTTTTGGGCTTTGCGGATTTGCAATCCGCAGCAAAGGTGTTTTTTTATTCCTTTTCTATCTTTTTCAATTCCTTCTCAAATCTTCTTCGATACATTTCGCCCGCTATGGTCAAACCAAACGGGAAGGCTATCCAGATGCCCAGCAAGCCCATGCCGCATGGGAAACCTAGGGTATAGCCCAAAGGCAATGAGATGACGAAGTAGGCGATAAAGGCATAGAGCACCATCGGCTTTACGCAGGCGATGCCTCGCAGCGCATTGGCAAAGGTATATTGCAAGCCGTCGCCAAACTGATATACCATCATCAGGATAATCAATACCGCTACATAAGCCTGAACCTCAGCATTATCGTTAAACCAACCGCCTATCTGGTGGCGGAGCAAGAACACCGGAAGTCCCATCATAAGCGAGAACAGCAGGCTTAATCGGAATCCGTCGTATGCATTGCGGCGAACCGCAGCATAGTCCTTCTGGCCCATAAAATGGCTCACACGGATAGCCATCGCTGCCGCCATGCCCGAAAGCACCAGATAGAACAGCTGCGAAATGGTAATCATCACCTGGTGTGCCGCCAGCGGAATGGTGCCAAGCCAGCCCACCATCACGCAACTCAGCGTAAACGCAGCCGATTCCATACCCAGCTGCAATGCCACAGGCCATCCCAAACGGTTCATCTCCTTGAAATCCACCTTGTTGATTTCACTATGAATGATGTTGTGTCTGTATGTTGCGAATTTCCTGCATACCATCACGATGCCTACCATCGTCAGTGCCATGAGGATGCGGCTTACCAGGGTAGAAATGCCGGCTCCGAGCAGACCCAGCTCCGGGAATCCAGCCACACCATATATCAATAGCCAGTTGCCCAGAATGTTAACCACGTTTCCGCCAATCATCGCCCACATTGCCACCTTGGTCTGTCCGATACCATCCAGAAACTGCTTCATCGTGAAGAAGATGCCCATAAAGAGCACCGATGCCAGATTCACCAGGAAGTAGGGGCGGATGAGCGTGAGCAGTTCCTCCGGCTGGCCGATGTGCCCCAGATTGAAATAGAGCAGAATGAGGGCCAAGGTGAAGATGGCTCCCGTAATCATGTTGGAAAAGAAGGAGTTACGCACCTTCTGGCCGATGCAGTCTGTTCGTTCCTCGCCATAGAGTCGGCCGATAATAGGGGTGAGACCATAGGTAAATCCCATGTAGGATACGAAAACAAGACCGAAGATGTTGTTTACCAGGCCTGCTGCCGCCAGTTCGGGCGTACTGTGATGACCAATCATCAGCGTGTCGGCGAATCCCAGGATGATGGTTCCCAACTGTCCGATGATGATAGGAATACCGATGGAAAGCAGTTCCCGGTAGTGATGTTTATTGTGACTTGTAATTGATGTAGTATGAGTCTTCATTACTTGGTTGTTTATTTTACTTTTTAATGATATTATTATATAATTATGATTTCTCTTTTTTCCTTGAATCGGCAAAGTTACTGCTTTTTTATGAGAAAACAAAATATTCTTCAAAAATTCACGAAAGAATGGCTAGATATTTTTCAGAACCAATATTTTTTTGTATATTTGCAGCAACTTAGTACAAACTAACATATTATAAACGTAAAAAACATTTCAACTAAATGGAGAAAACGACATTATTCATTGCTTTGGGATTGGCAGCATTCTCACAGTATGCACAGAATACCCAGGCTCAGACCGCAGATTTCCGACCATCGCACGCTTCAATGTATTTGCAGCCAAGCGTAGGTTCCACCACCGTTCCTTTCGATTGGAACGATGTAGGCAGAGAATTTGTGGTGCGCTGGGGCATGGATACCGCTTGGGACGACGAGGGCAATGTGCGCCGAGGAACCAACCACATCGGCAAGAATCTGATTTCTACGGGTAGAATTTCTTTCCAGCCTAGCGACCTGGTGGGGGAGGACGGCGAGCTTTCTGCAGCCCAGAAAACTGCCCTCAATTCCCGCATCGCCCATATCAAGCTCTCGGGAGCCACTTCGGTGGAAATCAACTGCGACCATGAGGCGCTCAATGCAGCCAACTACAAGGGCAAGCCTGAGCAGTGGTACCGCGTTATCAAGGCCACCGTGAAATATGCCCAGCAGAAAGGACTCACCGTAGAGAGTGTGGCGCCATTCAATGAGCCTGATTATACGGCATGGAACGAAGGCACAAAGGCCGATTTCCTGAACATCTGCAAACTCATCAAGGCGGATGCCGATTTCGCCGGAATCCGCATCTGTGGCGGCAATACGCTTAATTGCGATGAGGCTTTGCCTTGGTACAATGTACTCAAGGATTATCTTGACGAGGGAAACACCCATCAGTTGGCGGGTTCCTTCGATAACTATGCCAATTTCTTCCAGACTGTGAAGAACGATGGCAAGGTGGCTACGGCTGATGAGCTTCACAATGTGGGTGAGGCCATCGTAGGCGTGGAATATGGCATGGAGAATGGTATCTGGTGGAGCTTCGATGGCGTGGCAAGAGGCGAATTCTGCAAGGCGAATTCCGCAGGAGGCAGCCGATTGGGTTATGCCGAGGACCGTGGCAGTTGGACCTCAGCCGCCGTTTATCGCCTGCCTGATGGCAAGGTAGAGGGCTTCATCGGTTCTTCCGAGCGCCAGGCAACCACCCATTCCTATGATTTCGTATCCAAGGGCCGTGATGTCTATTTCGATGGCTACGGACCGATGCGTGCCTTCTCCATCACTATGCCAGGCGGTACGGGCTATCAGAAGGGACAGACCAATGCCGAGCGCATGGTTCGCATCACCAGCGGCGAGGATGTTCCTCCATATCCTATCACCAATGGCGATTACGTGCTCATGAACAAGAAATCAAGAAAGGTGCTCCAGGCAGCGGGCAATCCTGTACAGGCGGGCACCAACCTTACCCAGGGCACCTATTCCAAGTCGAAGTCTTTCCAGAAATGGGTGGTCAATGCCGTGGATTCCCGCATCGGTGGCGATTTCGGATATTTCACCCTGCAGTGTGCCAATAATAAGGAAATGTATGCCGATGTGCTCAACTGGTCAACCGTAACTGGCGGTACGCTGATAGCTTATAATGGCACCATGGGCAGCAACGAGCAGTGGTCGTTTGAATATGCCGGCAATGGCGATTATTACATCCGTTCCCGCCATTCAGGCTTGTATCTTCAGGTGATGAACACCACCGATGGCACCAACGTGCAGCAGCATGCCTTTACAGGCAATGCGGAGCAGCGCTGGCGCATCCTGCCTTATGGTGCGGCTTGCGAAACCGTGGCTCCTAAGGTGCCTCAGGGCTTGAAGGCTGAGGCTCAGTCGGCTTCGGTGCTCCTTTCCTGGAATGCCAATGCCGATAAGGATCTGGAGGGCTACATGGTGCTTCGTGGCAATGCTGATGCAGAAGATGCCCAGTGGCAGGTGATAGGCCGACAGGTGAAGGATACCGCTTTCGTGGATAATACCTGCGAGCCGGGCCATACCTATTTATATAAATTGAAAGCCATCGACCACTCCAGCAACATGTCGAAGGCTGGCGATGAGGTGCAGGTGGAATTGCCTGAAATGGCTGCCCTGGTGGCTTCTTACAGCATGGAGGGCAGTCTGCGTGATACCACCATTAATCTGATGGATGCCGTGTCGGCAGGAACCATCTCTTACGCTTCTTCATCCAAGAAAGAGGGCACCCGGAGCCTCGTTCTCAATGGTCAGGATGCCTTCCTGCAGTTGCCGGCACAGGTGGGTAATCAGACTTGCTTCACCATCGGAGCCTGGGTTTACTGGAAGAATACGGGTGCACAGTGGACCCGCATCTTCGATTTCGGCAATGGCACCGACGAATATATGTTCCTCACCCCAAGCAATGGCAGCCAGATGCGCTTTGTCATCAAGCACGATGGAGTGGAGCAGATACTTTCGGCATCTCGTCTGCAGACCGGTTGGCATCATGTGGTAGTCAGCCTTGATGAGAGCATGCAGGCAGTGCTTTATGTGGATGGCAGGCAGATGGGCAGCAAGCAGATGACCTGCACGCCAGCCATGCTGAACCTGAGTCGCTGCTATGTAGGAAAGAGCCAGTTTAGTGCCGACCCACTGTTCAAGGGCAACATCGACGACCTCCGCATCTACAACTATGCCCTGTCTGCTGAAGACATTGCCCACTGGTATCAGGGCGAGCCAATCACAGGCATCCAGGGCATCGAAGCCACTTCTCCTTCCTCTTCTTCATCCTCTTCAGCAGCCATCATTCAGCAGCAAATCTATTCCTTGAATGGAGCTTTGCAAGATGGTAAGCATCAGGGTATTAATATCGTGAAGAAGATAGACTCAAAGGGCAAGGTAATCACCCGCAAGGTGATGTATTAATCAAAATAAATTATACCGTTATGAACAACATTCCATTAGTTTTTTGGCTCATCCCGATAGCCAGCATCGTGGCATTGGGAATGGCATGGTATTTCTTCCGCTCCATGATGAATGAAGACGAAGGAACCGACAGAATGAGAGAAATTGCTGAACATGTAAGAAAAGGCGCCATGGCTTATCTCAAGCAGCAGTATAAGGTGGTGGCGATAGTCTTCGCTGTTCTTGCCATCGTTTTCGCCTTCATGGCATACGGCTTGAAGGTGCAGAATCCGTGGGTTCCGTTCGCCTTCCTCACCGGCGGTCTCTTCTCGGGCTTGGCAGGCTTCTTCGGCATGAAGACAGCCACCTACGCTTCGGCACGTACAGCCCATGGAGCACGAACCGGACTCGACAAGGGCTTGAAGATAGCCTTTCGCAGCGGAGCCGTAATGGGACTCGTGGTGGTAGGACTCGGCTTGCTCGACATCGCCATCTGGTTTATTGTTCTTAACGCCGTGTATGCAGGCGAATCCACAGCCCTCATCACCATCACCACCACCATGCTCACCTTCGGAATGGGAGCATCCACCCAGGCACTCTTTGCCCGAGTGGGTGGAGGAATCTATACCAAGGCTGCCGATGTGGGTGCCGACCTTGTGGGAAAGGTAGAGGCAAACATCCCTGAGGATGACCCTCGAAATCCTGCCACCATAGCCGATAATGTGGGCGATAACGTGGGCGATGTAGCCGGCATGGGTGCCGACCTCTACGAGAGCTATTGCGGCTCTATTCTATCCACCGCCGCCCTGGGCGCCACCGCCTTTGCCATGAACAGCGATATGCAGCTTCGTGCCGTTATAGCCCCTATGATTATCGCCGCCATCGGCATCTTCCTTTCGCTCATCGGCATCTTCCTGGTGCGTACCAGGGAGGGCGCATCCATGAAAGATCTGCTCCATTCTCTGGGTCTCGGCACCAACGTGAGCGCCGGTCTCATCGCCGTAGCCACTTTTGTAATATTATATCTCCTGGGCATTGAGAATTGGCTCGGACTGTCCTTCTCCGTTATCAGCGGATTGGTGGCAGGTGTCATCATCGGTCAGGCCACGGAGTATTACACCTCGCAGAGTTACAAGCCTACGCAGAAGATAGCTGAGGCTTCGCAGACGGGACCTGCCACGGTGATTATCAAGGGCATTGGAACGGGAATGATTTCAACCATGATTCCTGTGGTAACCATTTCGGTGGCCATCATGCTGAGTTTCCTCTGCGCCAATGGCTTTGATATGTCGATGTCGGCAAAGTCAATCAGTACAGGACTTTACGGCATTGGTATCGCGGCCGTAGGTATGCTGTCAACACTCGGTATCACCCTTGCTACGGATGCCTATGGTCCTATCGCCGATAACGCCGGAGGTAATGCCGAGATGAGCGGATTGGGCAAGGAAGTTCGTGAGCGCACCGATGCCCTCGATGCCTTGGGCAACACTACGGCAGCCACCGGCAAGGGCTTTGCCATCGGTTCTGCTGCTCTTACGGCATTGGCGCTTCTTGCCTCTTATATCGAGGAGATTAAGATAGCTATGATTCGAGCCGTAGAGAATGGCAAGCAGTATGTGGATGCTGCCGGAAATCTCTTTGATCCTACGAGTGCCACCACCATCGATTTCATCAATTTCTTCCAGGTGAATCTCATTAATCCGAAGGTATTGGTAGGTGCCTTCCTGGGAGCGATGGCCGCCTTCCTGTTCTGCGGATTGACAATGGGAGCCGTGGGCAGAGCTGCTGAATCCATGGTTCAGGAGGTTCGCCGCCAGTTCAGGGAAATCAAGGGAATCCTTGAGGGTCAGGCTGTGCCTGATTACGGAAGATGTGTGGAGATTAGTACCCGTAGTGCTCAGCGCGAGATGATTATCCCATCGTTGCTGGCCATTATTATTCCTATTGTAGTAGGTTTGGTTTTGGGTGTAGCCGGCGTATTGGGACTTCTTACGGGCGGTCTGGCTGCCGGATTCACGCTAGCCGTATTCATGTCAAATTCTGGAGGCGCATGGGATAATGCGAAGAAGATGATAGAAGAGGGCAGTTTTGGCGGCAAGGGTAGCGAGAACCACAAGGCCACGATAGTGGGTGATACGGTGGGCGATCCGTTTAAGGATACATCGGGTCCATCGTTAAATATTTTGATAAAACTGATGTCGATGGTAAGCATCGTGATGGCGGGTTTGACCATTGCGTTCATGTAAGACAGAGGATTGAGCTAAAATAATATTAGAAAGCTCCATCCTTTTCAGGGTTATTCTCCTTTATGGTTATCCTCCTTTATGATTATTCTCCGCAAATTTGCGGAGAATAATCCAAATAATCTCCGCAAAACTTGCAGCATTCGTTGTCTCGTGCCGATTATACCTCCCAGCGTTACTACAGTCTTTCTTCTGAGATTCTGAATCATCGTAAAGATTATTATCAATATCTAGAGCAGGTTCAGAAGGGTGGTCTTGACGTGACGCCTTGGATTCAGTGGTTTTTGCAGACATTGAAGTTAGCGCTGGAAGCTGCTTTTGCGAAAACAGAAGGAGTATTGCGCAAGTCCAGGTTTTGGGATGCGCATCGCACGGTTTCCATCAACGAGCGTCAGCGTAAGGTTCTCAACATGCTTTTTGATGGTTTTGAAGGCAAGTTGAATTCCTCCAAATGGTATAAGATAAATCATTGTTCTCAGGACACGGCCAATCGTGACATCAAGGATTTGATAGCCAAGGGCATATTGAGACCCACAGGAGAGGGTGGCAGAAGCACCAATTATGAGTTGGTTTTTCCTTGATAAAGCGTAGGGCTTCTTGGTTGCAAGAACGTCTCTTCTTGGTTGCAAGTACGTCTCTTTTAGGGCTCAAGTATATCTCTTTTAGGGCTCAAGTATATCTCTTTCGGGGTTCAAAAAGGTCTCTTTCGGGGTTCAAGTATGTCTCTTTTGGAGTTCAAGTATGTCTCTTTTGGAGTTCAAGTATGTCTCTTTTGGAGTTCAAGTATGTCTCTTTTGGAGTTCAAGTTATACGACTATACGCCTTTCTGTCCTCAAAGCCATTGGCGCATAGCTCGGAGTAATGAGCTACATGTGAGCTAAGGAAAAGTAATGTAAGAAAGCTATAGTGTTAGGTCTAGCGATGCTGCGTTTCACAGCATCGCTAGACCTAACTTTTTTGTTTTTTCGCTGCTATCATTGTTCTCAAGACACAGCCAATCGTGACAAGTACAATCAAGCATGTCTAGCAATATCGTATGGACAGCCAACTGGCAGATATGGAGACAGTTGGCTGTTCTAGGTAAGACAGTGAACTGTTCTAGGTAAGACAGTGAGCTGTTCTACGTCAACAGTAAATTAGCCAGACCTACCTATTCTAGCGACCCTGTGAAACGCAGGGTTGCTAGACTTAAAGTATCGATAACCAGTAATATATGCTTTTAATTTCTTTGGGTTTACTCGTACTAAAAGCGTTACATTACAGTTGTGACAGTTTTATTTTGGCCCCTTATTGCAATATGTGTTAGCATTCCTAATAGCTGTGTATAGCCAATCCGCATAGCGGAAATAAACAGTTCTAGTGATGCATTAAAACTGTGCGTCACTAGAACTTGTTGATATTCAGTAGTATATAACTTTTTAGTTTTATTCTAATCTAATGCCTTCCTTTTCCACGTTCTTACAGAAAGCAGTATTCCTATACTTTTGCCATTCCTTGGCAGAATACATCACAGGATTGCTCTCTTTTCCTAAATCCCATCCTAGCAAGCTTGTTCGTTTAGCAATAACACTATTTCTTGTACAACCTATAAGGCATAAAACCAATAAATCTTTCAAGAATGTTACACTAAATTCTTTATTCATATTCGAATTTCTCTACATATTCGACATTAAGTTCTTCTGCAAGTATTTTGTTTTGAGAAGAGAATTCTCCTGCTGTCACCAAAAGTATTTCAATGTTATAGTTCTTACATTCTATGTTCTTCAGTGCATCCATTACAGCATAGTATTTTATACACTGAAAGATACCACGAGTAATGTCTTGGTCGGGAGAAATGCTTGGCTTAACCTCTATCGCAACGTGTGTGCCATCTGAAAGTTCAAAGTAAACATCAAGTCTATCTCCTGAAGGTAAGATATGTTCTGTCTCAGCAAAAGTGACATCTTTATAGTCAAGACATTCGGGATGCTGACAGATATATTCTTTCAAGCCTTTATGTTCTTCTCCCTCCCCACCATAGCTACAATGAGGATTCTTGATAGCCTCAAGCTGCTCTTCTGTAAACGGGACGGCTTCTTCCAGATTTAATTCTTTCAATACCCAATCCCAATGAGGGTAATTGATAGCTTTACTGTCAAGTCCTTCCACAAATACACGTTTTCCATTATCATCTAAGCTGTTGTATTTTGGACTAACGAACTCAAATCCCTCTGAAGGAAGCATTGTTTTAGCATTCTTGCAAAGAGAATTGAGCGTAGGTATATTGCGTTTTGTTATGTGTGCCAATTCGTTAAGCACTTCCTGCACGCAATATAGAGCATGACCAATACCTGAGAATTGTGGCTTTGGCTTGCCTATTGCGTGAGTCAAATCCCCATAGGTATGCTTATTTTGACCAGTCTTAGCCCAATGTATCATTATCGGCAGCATTAAACGGACATTATGTCTTGTTGCCTCTGTACTGATAACGCTATCTATTATATTCATATCAAACCTAGTTTCTGCAACACTATAATTTATCATATTTGCAAGTCCCTTAGCAACATACGTTGTTCGGCTTTTGGTCAAGTCAGAAATTTCACTTATCTTAGTGTTGCAATAAGACGGTAAAACTCTGAATGGCTTGACAAAGGTACGAAAAAAAACTGAGAAACACATTCCTGTTGGAGATTTTTTTAGATTATAGAGGATTTTTCAGGCCCCTTATTGCAATATGTGTTAGCATTCCTAATAGCTGTGTATAGCCAATCCGCATAGCGGAAATAAACAATTCTAGCGACCCTGTGTTTCGCAGGGTCGCTAGAACTTCTTGATATTCAGTAGTATATGTAATTGTTCTAGTCGGTTTTTGATATAATAGCTGTCATCTTCGCAGCAACGTAATCATGAATATTGCAATCATTCTGAAAAAAAATATGAGAAAAGTAACGTAAGTGGAATCTTTTTTGTACTTTTGCAAGCAAGAATAAACAAAGAGCAAATACATCAAGTAATATGGCTGGAATATACGAACAAATCATAAATCAGCTCTTCAAGGTAAAACTTGAAAAGTATGATAGAAAAATATATCATATCGGGATGAAGGAAATTGGGCGTGATGAAGCGATTCAATATCTTTCACGCTATCTTTATGCCTTGATTCAAAATACGATTGATGATGTGGCTCAGCAGGAAAATGGAGTAGAAAAGTGCATTCAGTTTACCAATGATGTGATAAGAGAACTGGGCGAGAAGTTTGCCATAGAAAATTATGAGGATGATTTGGTAGATGCCAGTAATTCTATCCTGACAAGTGTCATTGATAAGACCAAGTGCGATTATCCCGATTTGCAAAAGTATATCCAGCGCATAACGCCTCTTACATCTCTCACCAAAAGTAGTCTTTTTACAGGGGCCAAGAACTCTGTGAATATGATAAGCGAGCTGAAAAAGGAAATCCTGTCGGCAGATGAGATTTATATCGTGGTTTCTTTTATTCGTCTGTCGGGTTTAAATATGATGCTTCCTGAATTGCAGGAGTTCGTAGCTCGGGGTGGAAGTTTGAAGGTGATAACAACTACCTATATGCAGATTTCCGAGTATAAGGCTATCGAAAAGCTCTCAAAGCTGACTCATACCGAAATAAAGATTTCTTATCATAGCGATTTAGATCGTCTTCATGCCAAGGCTTATGTGTTTATGAGAGACAGCGGATTCCATACGGCATATATTGGTTCTTCTAATATCTCTCATGCGGCATTAACCGAGGGGTTGGAGTGGAATGTGAAGGTAACGCAGATGGAACTGCCACATATTTTTGCTACCGTGAAGAATACCTTTGATACGTATTGGGAGCAAGATGTATTCGAGTCTTTCGATTTAAATTGTGATAGCGAGCGCTTGAAGAAAGCACTCGACAAGAATGCCGTGGGCTCAACAGCAATAGATTATTCTGTACTCGAACTGATGCAAGCCAAGGAATATCAGAATGATATACTTGATAAGCTGGAGAAGGAACGCCGTTATCACAATAACTGGCGAAACCTGGTGGTGGCTGCTACAGGTACGGGTAAAACGGTTATTGCAGCTTTTGACTATAAGCGTTTCAAAGAGCAGCATATAAAGGCTAATTTTCTTTTTGTAGTACATCGTGAAGAAATTATCAAGCAAGCTTGTGCCACTTATCGTGCAGTGTTGGGAGATCCAAATTTCGGTGATATGTGGTATGGCGGGCATGAAGCTTCTTCGTATTCGCATCTCTTTGCATCAAAGGATTTGCTGAATAATAGATTAGACAAGCTCCAGCTGCCTGATGATTATTATGACTATATTGTGTTTGATGAGGCTCATCATATAGTAGCTGATACCTATCAGAAAATCTTACATAAGTTCAAGCCAAAGGTGCTTCTGGGACTTACTGCTACACCTGAGCGAATGGATAATAACGATATTACCCAATACTTCAATCATCAGATTTCGGCAGAGATACGTTTGGATACAGCTTTGAATAATCGTTTGCTGTCACCATTCCATTATTTTGGCATAACAGATTCGGTGGATTTGTCTGAGGTGAAATGGGAGCGAGGTAGATTTGTAGCCTCTGAACTTTCTAAAATCTACACCAACAACGACTTGCGTACGAACGTTATATTCAAGACCTTAGAGAGGTATTTGCCTAACTGTAATGATGTTAGAGCTTTGTGCTTCTGCGTAGATCAGCAACATGCCAACTACATGAATGCCAAGTTTACTTTGGCAGGTTTGAAGTCTGCTGTTTTAACGAGCGAGAACTCTAAGTTTAGAAATGTTGAGATTAAGCGACTGGCTGAGAAGAAAATCAACTATCTCTTTGTTGTAGATATGTTTAACGAGGGTATTGATATTCCAGCGATAGATACCGTGTTATTCCTTCGTCCTACAGAGAGTTTAACCATCTTCTTGCAGCAGTTTGGTCGTGGTCTTCGAAAAGCCAAGGATAAGCAGTATCTCACGGTTTTGGATTTTGTAGGTCATTCTCGTGCAGAGTTTAATTATATGGATCGATTCCGTGCTTTGATGGGACGAACATCAATGAGCGTGAAAGAAGAAGTAGAAAAAGATTTTCCTCATCTTCCACTGGGGTGTACCATTCAATTAGAGCCTAAGGCAAAGGAGTATATCATCCAGAATATTACGGGATATATCAATAGTTTCAAGAAGTCGAGAATCATTCAGACCATCAAGCAGTTTGAGCAGAAGTTTAGTGAGCCATTATCGCTTGCTTCTTTTCTCAGGCTTACCCATGTGCCTTTGGAAAAACTCTATAATGGCAATACATGGAATAGTTTGTGCTATTTGGCTGGAGTAACTGCCAGGGAATCGAAACTTAATGTAGAACTGTTGCGTGCTGTAAGCAAGAAATGGTTCTCTACCGATTCTTATTCCTATTTCAGTTTTATCCATAATTTGGCTGTTCGCCGTTTTAAGGTAAGCGAGGGCTTGCTGACTGCTAAGGAGAAGAAGATGGCATTAATGTTGTATTATGATTTGTATATCTCTGCTGGTGAGTATGTTAGCTTGCAGCAGATGTTCAATAGATTGAGCGAGGATGATGTCTTTATAGATGAGGTTTGTCAATTGACAGAGATAATGATGTCTCGCTGTAATGCTTTGGAGCAGGAAGATAACTCGGTATTCCGAGATTCATTCCCGCTGAAACTTCATGGAGTATATACCAAGGCTCAGATACAGGTAGCCATAGAAACTTCTACTTTAGAGAAGATGTCATCTAGTAGAGAGGGATGTGAGCGTAATACGCTGAATGGAATTCCGATGGAAGCGATGTTTGTAGATGTCATCAAGGATAGAGAAGAGGGTTCGAATACTAACTATAAGGATTTTGCTCAAAGTGCGGTTAAATTTCATTGGGAGACGCAGAACTCTGTTAGGCAAGAATCGCCTACTGGTCAAAGTTATATAAAGGGTTCACGAGAAATGCTGCTGTTTGTGAGAAAGCAGAAGAATGCGGCAGAAAACAAGTATCGTACCCTTGGATATGTTTATCTGGGTAAGGTTACTCTTGATAAATATGCTGGCAATAAGCCGATGCAGATAGTTTGGAATCTTAAGACTCCAATGCCTGGTTCTGTATATGAGTATGCGGCAACTTTGGCAAATGTATAGTTTTAAAAAGGAGTAAAGACCATTTTAAGGAGTAAAGACAATGAAACATTATAATGTAGTAGCAGCCGTGGTTTGCCATGATGGCAAGTACCTCTGCATGCAGAAAGGTAAGACGAAGTTTGAATATACCAGCTATAAATGGGAGTTTCCTGGTGGCAAAATAGAGCCAGGAGAAACTCCTCAGCAGGCGTTGGCTCGTGAGTTGATGGAGGAGATGGAGTATCCTGTAGAAGTAGGAGAGGAGCTGGTGACCGTGAATTACGAGTATCCTGATTTCTCGATAACGATGACTGCTTATCTGTGTACTCCAAAAGCTGAGACTGATGGATTCAAGAGAAGGGAGCATGCTGATAGTAAATGGTGCAGCCCTGTAGAGTTGAAAAATCTCGACTGGGCTGCAGCGGATGTTGAGGTAGTGAAACTATCTTATAATACGCTAGTCAATCTTGCCGTTAGTTGATAAGGCAAATTCCTCTAGATGAAATTTCTCCTTGGCAGCCTCTATTATCTCTTCTTTTTGCTTCTCGTCAGAATCATTTTTCTCGAGCGCAAGTATCAGATAATCATTGCCTTTCGTTGGAGAGAATATCTTGCCGATAAGCATCCTGAAATGCCTGTTGACGAATTCTTCTACTTGAGTACCTTCTTTTGGCGTGAGGCGATAGAACTCATATCTTTCATCCAGCATTTTCTGGATTTCATCCCGGAACATCTTGCGGACTCTGTTCTTCCAGGAAAATTTCTGGTGCTCATTATGACGGGCATACAGAGATACGACATAGAGAAAGTTTACATCGTAATGGAAGACTAGGAGGGTGTCTCGATCGAACAGGCGGTTGTTGAAATGCTGAGTATTGAAGCACTTATGTTCCCTGTCGGTTGACGATACCTGGTCTGAGAAAGATAGATTCTCTGCCATCTTTGCGCTGATGAAGAAGTTCGGAATGATGTTGTATCCTTCCGTCAAATCATCACGGAGCTTTGGTACGTTGCCAAAGTTACGCTTGTCGTATTGAAGCTCTTCATCGTCTTTGTCGTCATTCATAAAGAGGTTCAGGTTCCACTGGATGATATTTCTGGCGTACGTAAACTGCTTATATACAGATTCCTTTCCGATGGCATGACCAAGCTTGTAATATTTGCTGTCGCCAATGTAATAAACAGGCTCTGGCTCTTTGCTTGTAATCAGGTTTTGGTAGGTGTACAAATGGTCTATGCGTTTGCCATCAGCCTGTTCTTTCAGACCAGCTGGGATGTTCTTTTCTCCCAGAAGTTCTTCAATAATGGCTTCGAAAACGATATTGAAACTCTTAACCAGAAGATACTCTTTGCGTTCCTTCTGGATATTCATACGCTTGGCGTTGTCAAAGAAATCATAGCACAACTGCCAGAGATATAATGCTTTATCAGAAAAGTACTTGTATTTAATCTGGAGGAGTCTGGTCTTTCCTAATCCATCCAGATAAGTCTTGAAACGATAACCTGTGATTAACTGGAAGTTGCAGTTGATATGATTGGCGAAGCCGTATCTTTCGCTGATATAATTCAGGATGGAATAGAAAATAATCAGTAACTCTTCATCGAAGTTGATCTGTTTCTTCCTGTTAACAGGATTCGTATAAACAGGACTGTTTTTGCAGACAATGGCTCTTGTGGTTGATATGGTCTTAGACCAATGAATGCGGTTGTAACCAGAATGAATGTTCTTTAGGATGAAGAAGATGAAATCTTGGTTATGCTTGTTGAAGTCTATGAGAGCCAGCAGAATATCGAGGAATGTATTGTTGATTTGTCGGGTACTTTTGCCAAGACATGCTATTTTCTGGTGATATACAATGCCGTTTCTGGTGGTATTGTTGTAAACCTCGATGGTGCGGTAAATCCAGACAGAGAACTCATAGATGAAGTCTTTCTCCTGTTGAGAGAGTGGGTTGTTCTGGTTCAGGTTGACGATGTTTTCCGGGGCGTATTTGCCGAATACTCTTTCGCCCTCAGGTGTATCTTCGAGCAGTACTTTCGGCAAAATAAAGACGCAATCGCTTAGTTGGGTATTGTAGTAATACCCAACGTAGTTGATGCTGACGTTGCCATCAATGTCCTGCATGGCGTCAATGCCGTGCAGGACATCCCTAATCTGTTCAGCCTGATACTGATGTTCTTCTATGAGGATTCTCATGTTATGTTATTCTACGGATTCAACAGTACATCCTTTTGATTTTGCTAATTCAATAATAGGATCGATATTATCTTTGCCCCATTGTGTTGTAAAATAAAATTTGACGTTATCTATTGTTGTTAAAGGGTAATCGAAGTTCCAACGTGTACCAGTGTCATATTTATGTATCTCTTTCCATTGAGGATAGTCCTCCACTTTAATAACTATTCTATCAGTCTTCTTCGGATTGATAAATCTGGTTATATCTGCTAAAATTTCAGAATATGTCTCTTTCTTATTATTAACCAGATATTCTATTACAGCAAGAGTCATTTCTTTCTTATTTAGGAGTTCGCTGCTTCCATTAACTCGATATTTCGTCTTGTCGTATGAACGCTGATTGCTATTGGTATTATTGTTAAGTTCCAAATCTGATTCGTTTTCGTATGAATCATCAGAATCCTCTTCTTCTGAAATGTATTCCTCTACTCCCAAATTCTCCAAGAACTGCTCAACGATAGCTATATCAACGTTAGTTTTGCCGTTCTTATCCTCATAGAATCTATCGAAAGACAGAATTTTGCCTTCTTCATCCTGAAAGTCCTTATCATCGAAACCATAGTCCTTGAACACATCATTCCAGAGATAGAAGATAAC
>CAKSDF010000031.1 GCA_934444695.1 uncultured Eubacteriales bacterium
GCCCGAAAAGTATGCGGGATATAAGGGTCAGTCCGGCTCCTATGGCAAAAACCACAATGAATTTCAGCGGAGCATTTTTGAGTATCTGTTCGCCAAGCTCGTAATAGTTTATGGTGGAGGCAGAACTGGATATTTTAACGAGGGTATCGTCCAGAAGGGACATCATAAGTCCGCAGATCAGGCTGAGAGTGGCCGAGAGGGTGCCGGCAATGTAGCACTTGCGGTAAAAGAACCAGTAAGGTCCCAGGAAAAATGCCGCCCAGTTCCAGTCGGTGCGGTTCTTTCCGCAATTTTTAAGACCTGTGAATTTAGGAACGTAGCGTTGGGTGTTTACGGCCACGGTCAGAGCGACAGTTTGAGCCTTTTCACCGTCGATGTCGGTCTGAGGCTCCACTCCGCCCAAAGGATCAAAGCGGTTATATCCGTTAAAGGTGCCCTGTCCGAAGGGATCGAATTTCTGAGTGTCGTTTCCGTATTCATTGGAATATACCGGCGGGAAGATGTATCCGCAATTGGGGCAGGTGTTGTTGACCGGCGTAACGATGTTGCGGCACTGGGGGCATATTCTGCCGATTGTATGGGCTTTGGCCGTATGGATTCTGACCGTAAGGATTTCCGTTATAGGGATTTTGGCCGAAATTTCCGAAAGGCGGGAAGCCCTTTTGATTCTGAGCTTCTTTGCTTTCTTCGTTTTGTTCTGGCTCGGCGGGTTTGGGCGGCTCTCTCCACTGGCTTTCGGTGCCGTGGAACTGCTCATAGGCGCAGTGCCCGATCTGATTGTAGCATTCCCTGTGATGGGGAGCTCCGCACACGGGGCAAACGACAATGTCGTCGTCATCCTTGAATTTTACCTTGCACACGGGGCAGCAAAGTCCCGAATATCGGCTTTCTATGATAATCACCTCTTAAATAAAAAGCAATGTTTTATAATGTTTTATACTGATGGCAGGGAATCGCACCTTGCTGGGATGAACTGCGTTTTAGCAGGCGGGTCATACCAATCAGGTGCAATACTTTTATGAATACTATAATGATTACTGCTATGGTTACTACGATTACTACACATTCTACTATTAAATTGTGAATTTTTCAATGATAAGATATGCATTTTTTTAATATAATTGTAAATATATTTTTTCAAAAAGAGCCAAAAGAGGTTTTTTCAAAAAAATGAGGGCAAAATTCCGTTTTTTCTTTACAAAAAGGCCAAAATAAGGTATAATAAAAAATGATTGCAAAATAGATTTAACAGAGGTAGAATTATGCTCCAGTTTGAAGAACAGAAACTCCGGCTGACAGCCGCAAAGGATGAGCTTGACGATCTCGGCGAGGCGCTGGGAATTTCGGCAGCCAAGGAAAAAATCACAGAACTTGAAGCTCAGTCGGCCGCCGACGGATTTTGGGATGACCTTGAAAACTCTCAGAAGGTGTTAAAAGAAACCAGCAAGCTTAAAAACAAGGTCTCGGCCTATGAAGGACTTTGCGGCGATTTTGACGATACCCTGACTCTTATAGAAATGGCCGACGAGGAAGGGGACGAAAGCCTCATTTCCGAAGTGACCGAATCGGTGGATCGCGTGCTTAAAACCATTGAGGATATGAGAATGAGCACCCTGCTTTCGGGAGAGTACGACGGCAAAAACGCCATCCTGACCTTCCACGCGGGAGCGGGCGGAACCGAGGCGCAGGACTGGGCGGAAATGCTTTTCAGAATGTATAATCACTGGGCCGACGCACACGGCTTTAAAGCCAAGACAATAGATTATCTCGACGGAGAAGAGGCCGGCCTTAAAAGCGCGGTGCTTCTTATAGAGGGTGAAAACGCCTACGGATATATGAAATCCGAGGCCGGGGTACACCGCCTTGTCAGGGTATCTCCCTTCGACAGCAGCGGCCGCCGCCACACCTCTTTTGCCTCTCTTGAGGTTATGCCCGAGATAGACGATAATATGGATGTTGAAATAAAGGACGAGGATCTTAAGGTCGACACCTACCGCTCATCGGGAGCCGGCGGACAGCACATCAACAAAACAGATTCGGCCGTGCGTATTACCCACATTCCCACCGGAATCGTGGTGGCCTGCCAAAACGAGCGCAGCCAGCATCAAAACCGCGAAATGGCCATGAAAATGCTCAAATCCAAGCTTATCGAAATCAAGGAGAGAGAGCATCTTGAAAAGATTGAGGACATCAAGGGCGTTCAAAAGGAAATCGGCTGGGGTTCTCAGATCCGTTCCTATGTTTTTATGCCCTATACAATGGTCAAGGACCACCGCACGGGATTTGAAATGGGCAATATAAACGCCGTTATGGATGGCGATCTTGACGGATTTATAAACGCCTACTTAAAGGCGGCCAGCCTCGGAACGCTCGGCCAGAACATTGAATAGCGGGTGGTTTGTTGTTTACCGAAATTGACGGTTTAAAGATAAGATACAATATTTCGGGAGAAGGCGATCCGGTGGTTTTGCTGCACGGATGGGGCTCATCTCTCGATGCGTTTGCCGGAATTGAACGGGTAGTCTCAAAAAAATACAAGGTCATCTCCTTCGACTTTCCGGGATTCGGCCAAAGCGATATGCCAAAGAAATCATGGTGCGTTGAGGATTACGCTCTGCTGACACTTAAATTCCTCGATTTCTGCGGTGTGAGTGACCCTATACTTGTGGGCCATTCCTTTGGCGGAAGGGTTATAATGAAGCTTTGCGGAACCGGCAGAGTGCACCCTAAAAAGATAATCTTCCTTGATGCGGCGGGAGTAAAGCCCAAAAAGAGTTTTAAATCAAAGTGCAGAACCGCCGCCTTTAAAACGGTCAAGAAATTTTTGAGCTTTCCTCTTTGGAAAAAGCCCTGCGAGCCGCTTCTTCAAAAGGCACGGGCGCATTTCGGATCGGCCGATTACAATTCTGCGCCGCCTGTTATGCGGGAAACTCTCGTTAAGGTGGTAAACGAAGATCTGACCGATATTCTCGGCGGAATAACCGCGTCGACACTGCTTATTTATGGGGAAAACGATACCGCCACCCCCGTTTCCGACGCGAGAATAATCGAAAGCAAAATAAAGGACGCGGGACTTTGCGTTATCAAAGGTGCGGGGCACTGGGCCTTTGTGGAAAAACCGGGCGAGGTTATGGCCATCATAAAAAGCTTTCTTGAGATAAACTGAAAAGCTTTTTCGGAAAACGCATAATACTGTTTTGATGTTTATATAAACGGTGTAATGCATTAGGTATGATATAAGAAATCCGATGGGTGGGCCTGCGGGATGAAAAACCGCCTAAACACCCGACATCGATACATAGAATTTAACCTATATGATCTGACGCCTGACGCTTGTTATTTAAAACTCAACAGACAAGAGTTCACACGGATCATACACATAAAATGCTGCGTGCTGCTCGGCATATTTGCTGCCGCGCGCTGCGGTCGATCGAAAGGAAACGGGTATGACTGTTTTTAATTTATTATCTGTGGCATTTGCGCTGATTGCCGCTATTTTAGGCTCGGCAAAGGCTTTCCAGATGTTTCAGCAAAATTCATATATAGCCTCCCGGTATGCCGATTGGCTTAAGGAGCGTTTTACGACCGGACGGACGGTTTTAAAAATCGTTTTTTCCGCTTTGCTTTCGGCTTTGGGATTTTTGTGGAAAGGCTTTGGCTATGTTGCTGCGCCGATACTGCTTATCGCTGCCGCCGTGTGTTTTTTCTCCCAGCGAAAGGGGCAGAAGAGCGCCATAAAGCCCCTTGTGCTCACTGCCAGGGTAAAGCGTATGTATGTGACCGAGGGCATTATTTTTGCTGCGGTTATGGGACTTTTCTTTGCGGATGAATTTACACCATTTTGTTTTGCGGCGGCCATGTTGCTTTTTGCCTTCAGAGAGCTGATTGTTGTTTTGGCCAACGTAATCAACAAACCTATCGAGCGGGCGGTGGCAAAACATTATATAAACGACGCCAAAAGAATTTTAAAGCAGACAAAGGGTCTAATGACCATCGGAGTTACCGGTTCCTACGGAAAGACCACCACTAAATTCATTCTTTCCCGAATTCTTTCGGAAAAATATACCGTCACCGTCACTCCCGAAAGCTTCAACACTCCCATGGGAATAGTTAGGACGGTCAGAGAAAAAATGGCTCCCGGCACCGAGATATTTGTTGCCGAAATGGGAGCGAAAAATGTCGGCGATATAAAGGAAATATGCGATATTGTTGATCCCGATATGGGACTTATAACCTCGATTGGACCTCAGCATCTCAACACCTTCGGCTCCATTGAAAATATAATTAACACTAAATTTGAACTTGCCGATGCCGTTGAAAAAAAGAACGGAGAAATATTCCTTAACGGCGACAACGAATATATAAGAAAAAAATCGGGGGAATATTCCCGCGTTCATCTTTACGGAACCGAAAAGGGGAGCGAAGCCTTTGCCGAAAACATCACCTGCTCCTCTTCCGGCTCGACCTTCGACATTGTTTTTAAGGACGGCAGAATATCGGTATTCACTCGGCTTTTAGGCTCTCACAATGTCCAGAATATCGTCGGAGCGGCGGCAATTGCCCGTTATCTCGGCGTTTCGGACAGCGACATTAAATTTGCAGTAGGGTCTCTTAAAGCCACTCCCCACCGTCTTGAAATGAAGTCCTTTGCAAAGGGTGCAACCCTTATCGACGATGCCTATAATTCCAATCCCAAGGGATGCCTTGAGGCGGTCAATGTGCTTTCCCATTTTGACGGAATGAAAAAAATAATCGTCACTCCCGGTCTTGTGGAGCTTGGAGAAAAGGAATACGAATGCAACTTTGCTTTGGGCGAGGCGGCAGGACGGGTGTGCGACGAGATATATCTTGTGGGAAAAATGCGGTCGAAACCTATGACCGACGCCCTTGAAAAGCAGGGATATAACAAGGAAAAGATCTTTGTGGTATCCTCCTTTAAAGAGGCAATGGAAAAGCTCGTTCCCACTCTCGACGGCAATTGCGCCGTGCTTTTTGAAAACGATCTCCCCGACAACTATCTTAAATAAAGAGGTAAGCTTATGAAAATGAATTTGGCTGTTTTTTTCGGCTGCGCAAGCGTGGAACACGAGATCTCGGTAATATCGGCCGTTCAGGCTATGGGCTCGATGGACACCGAGAAATACAACATAATCCCCGTTTATGTTTCAAAGAAAAGAGAAATGTATACCGGCGATGCACTTAAGGACATCGATGAGTTTAAAAACCTTCCCGAGCTTTTGAAAAAATGCGTTAAGGTAACCTTTTTAAACACTTCCGAAGGGGTCAAAATGCTTCCCGAAAAGCGGGGCTGCTTTAAGCTTAAAAACGCTGTGGGTATAGATTTTGCGTTTCCCATTGTTCACGGAACAAACTGCGAGGACGGCACTATTGAGGGCTTTATCGAAACCCTCGGAATCCCTTACGCCGAGTGCAATGTCATCTCGTCGGCGGTAGGAATGGATAAGATACTTTTCAAGGATGTATGCCGCTCGCAGGGATTCCCGGTTATCGACGGTTTTGGATTTACGGCCAGGGAATTCTCCGAAAACCGCAAGGCTGTGCTCGACAAAATCGAAAGCGAGCTTGGCTATCCCGTTATCATAAAACCCGCCAACCTCGGCTCGTCCATCGGAATTTCCAAGGCCTCCGACAGGGCGGCTCTTGAAGAAAAAATAACCCTTGCCTGTTCCTTCGCACCGAGAATTTTAGCCGAAAAGGCCATTGTTAAATTGCGCGAGATAAACTGCTCGGTGCTGGGCGACGGAAACTCCTGCAAGGCTTCGGTTTGCGAAGAGCCTGTTATGAGTGACGAGATACTGTCATTTTCGGATAAATACGAAAGCAATTCCTCCTCCAAAGGAATGGCCAGCCTTTCGAGAATTATTCCGGCGAAAATCCCCGATGAAACGACAAAGGAAATCCAGGATATTTCCGAGCGGCTTTTTAAATATCTCGACTGCTGCGGAGTGGTCAGAATCGACTTTATCATAGATGAAGGCGGCGGGGGAAAGGTATATATAAACGAGATAAATACCATTCCCGGCTCCCTTGCCTTCTACCTCTGGAAGGAAAGCGGAATAGAGTATAAGGAACTGCTCGATAAAATGATTTCACTCGGACAAAAACGGGATCGCAATCGCAAAAATCTGACCTTTACCTATGATACAAACATCCTCGAAAAGGGTGCTTTCGGCGCTAAAGGCGCGAAAAAATAAGGCGCGAAAAAATAAGGCATGAAAAACAAGGCGCAAAAAAGTACGGAAAATAAGGGCACGGCAAAACAAAGATGAAAAAGCGAAGCGCCCGGCGTATCAACAGTAATTAAAACAGTGCCGGCTTAAAAGCGGCGAAAGATGTTAAATCAAAGCTATAAAAAGGAGACGTAAAAATGTTTGGCGGCATTTCTTTTGAAAAAACCATGCTCGTAACCGTTACGGGTATAGTTATCGTGTTTATTGTGCTGTTTTTGCTCATTATGATAATCCAGATGTTCGGAAAATTCTTTTCGGGCAAGGGCGGAAACGGCAAAAGCGATAAAAGCGGTAAAAACAGAAAAGACTCTTCTGAGGCCGGCAAGACGGCCGCAAAAAACGCACCGCAAAAAATGACCGCCGATGACGACGGCGAGCTTGTTGCGGTCATAACCGCTGCGGCAATGTCGGCCCTTTCAGGAGACGGCAAAAAATATGCAATAAGATCCATAAGCCCCGCAAGGCCTGTTTTTGGCGGATCGGCCTGGAGAACGGCGGGACTTCTTGAAAATACAAGGCCGTTTTAAAAAGGGGGAAGAGAAAAAATGAGTCTTACAATGACGGTTACAACGGCATTTACCGTTGTGTTCAATATATTCGGCACCTTTTTGGACGCCTTAAAACAACTTTACATCGAATCGGGTATCGGAACCATGATAAGCGATTTTTCTGGGGACGGTTGGAAAAACCTTGCCATGCTTATTGTGGCCTGTGTGCTCATCTATCTTGCCATCGGCAAGGGATTTGAACCGCTGCTGCTGCTTCCCATCGCCTTCGGAATGCTGCTTGCAAACCTTCCGTTTTTCCACGCAGAAGAGGCACTGGCCGTTCATTATCACGATCTGCCCGGATTTGTTGAGCTTTTCAAAACCGGCAACGTCACACTTATAGATTGCCTCTATCTCGGCGTTAAAGCGGGAATTTATCCGCCCCTCATTTTCCTCGGAGTGGGTGCTATGACCGACTTTGGACCGCTGATTGCCAACCCCAAAAGCCTTATCCTCGGAGCTGCCGCTCAGATCGGTATATTTGCCGCCTTTATCGGCGCGGCAATGCTCGGATTCAACGCCCTGGAGGCAGGCTCTATAGGTATAATCGGCGGAGCAGACGGCCCCACGGCCATTTATGTTGCTTCACGGCTTTTAAACGAAAATTCAAGTATTCAGGTTGGTACCATCGCCGTTGCGGCCTATTCCTATATGGCCCTCGTTCCGCTCATTCAACCTCCTATTATGAGACTGCTCACCACTAAAAAGGAACGAGCCGTTGTTATGGAACAGCTTCGCCCTGTTTCCAAAAAGGAGAAAATCATTTTCCCCATAATGGTAACCGTGGTTGTTTCGCTTATTCTTCCAAGCGCCGCTGTGCTGGTCGGTATGCTTATGCTCGGTAACCTTATGAGAGAAAGCGGCGTTGTCGACCGCCTTTCCAAAACGGCGCAAAACGAGATGATGAACATTATCGTTATCTGCCTCGGTCTTTCGGTGGGCGCAACCACCAACGGCGCAAGCTTCCTGACCCCGGCCACCTTAAAGGTGGTTGCCCTCGGTCTTTTTGCCTTTGCAATGGGCACCGCTTTCGGCGTGCTTTTTGGAAAGCTTATGTATATTTTCACCGGCGGAAAGGTCAATCCTCTCATTGGATCGGCAGGCGTTTCGGCCGTTCCTATGGCCGCCCGCGTTTCCAACAAGGTCGGTCAGGAGGAAAATCCTCAAAACTTCCTGCTTATGCACGCCATGGGACCCAATGTGGCCGGCGTTATCGGCTCGGCAGTTGCGGCGGGAGTGCTTCTCTCGATCTGCCCCACTCTTTGAGTTTGCTAATAGGTGATATGCGCCCTGCCGTTTGATTTTACCGAGACGGTATGCAAAGCGGAATGTGTCGGTTCTGTTTTTGACTTTTCCGTTTGGCGCGATGCCTGTTTTACACTGAACTTTCTTTAAATTGCAAAAAGAAGGATATTTAAAGATGAAAAAACTTTTGGCCGTCATTTTGGCGGCCTTTGTGATGCTCAGCTTTTTTGGCTGCAGGCAAAAAACCAATGATGCAATGTCGGGAGAAGTTGTTTCTGCTGCCGAAAGCGAAATGTCGGATGCGGCGGAACCTGAAAACGACTTGTCGGAGGATTCGGAAGTTTCCGAGCTTTCAGATGTCGAGAGTCAGCCTGCTTTTTTAGAACAAACCGAGCAAAGTGACATTTCTTTTACGCCGGAAACCGACGAGATAGCCGCCCCGCCCGATATAAGAACGCCTGCCGAAAAATATACCGACACCCTTTCTCTCGAACAGCAGATAGGCCAGATGTTTTTTGCTCGTTGTCCGTCTGGTAACGGCGCCGAGCAGGCCGCGCAGTACAATATCGGCGGATATATACTTTTCGGCCGTGATTTCGACGGTCAGACCCCCGATTCTTTAAGAGAAAACATAGCTTCATATCAATCGGCGGCGCAAACGCCCATGCTCATCGGAGTGGACGAAGAGGGCGGATCGGTGGTAAGGGTCAGCGCCTATAAGGCCTTCAGATCGGAAAGATTTCGCTCGCCCCAGTATCTTTATAATCAAGGCGGAATCGATGCGATAATTTCCGACGCCGACGAAAAGGATACCCTGCTTAAAAGTCTCGGCATCAATGTCAATCTCGCGCCGGTATGCGACATTTCGGAAGATTCCGCCGATTTTATATATTCGCGGACTCTCGGAAAGGGAGCGGAAGAAACGGCCGAATACATATCCCGCCTTGCGGAAAAGATGAATTTTGACGGGGTGGGAAGCGTGCTCAAGCATTTCCCGGGATACGGAAACAATTCCGATACCCACACCGGCATCGCAGTTGACGAGCGGCCGGCCGAAACATTTTTTGAAAAGGATTTTCTGCCCTTTTCGGCGGGGATCTCGGCAGGGGCGGGAAGCGTGCTTGTCAGCCATAATATCGTCAAGGCCTTTAATTCCGAGGTGCCGGCATCTCTGTCAAAAGAGGTACACGATGTACTTAGAAACGACCTTGGCTTTACGGGAGTCATAATGACCGACGACCTTGCCATGAGCGCAATAACAAATTATACAGGCGGTCAATCGGCGGCAGTTATGGCGGTGGAAGCGGGCAACGATATGCTCATTTCCTCTGATCTTGAGGGTCAATATGCCGCCGTGCTCGACGCCGTAAACAGCGGACGCATAAGCGAGCAGCGCATAAGGCAGTCGGCTTCCCGGGTGATAAACTGGAAAATGTCACTTGGGCTTATTTCCACTCAGTGATCATTCGCCGAGGGATTTTTTCATCTTATGGAAGCAAACAAGAAAACGTCGTTGCCGGGAAATCATAAATGCAAGGCATGCGAGCTTTCGGAGGTTTATAAATATGGCAAGTCAATCTTTAAACAGCAGGAGCGCCAGCGACGGGGTTCAGATGACAAGCGGCTCACTGTGGAAAAATATGTTCCTTTTCAGCATTCCGCTTATGCTGTCTCAGCTTTTGCAGGTGCTTTTCAATATGGCGGATGTGGCGGTCGTCGGCAAGTTTTCGAGTGCGGAAGCCCTTGGCGCGGTGGGTTCGACCACCATTTTAGTGACGCTGTTTACCGGCTTTCTCATCGGTATGGGAAGTGCCGTCAATGTCCGTGTGGCGCGGCATTTGGGCGCGCGGGATGAGGTGCGTACCGCATCTTCTATCCGCACTTCCTTTGTGCTGTGCCTTGCGATGGGCTGCATCATTATGGTGCTTTGCCTGACATCGGCACGGTTTATGCTTGAGCTGCTGGGCACAAAGGATGATCTTATCGAGGGTGCCGTGCTCTATTTCCGTATCTATGCTCTCGGTATGCCGGCCCTTGGAATCTTCAATTTCGGTAACGGCGTGCTCAGCGCAAACGGCGATACAAAGCGTCCCCTTTCCTATCTTATGATCGCGGGCATTCTGAACGTCATTTTCAATCTGTTTTTCGTTATTGTCTGCGGTATGGCGGAGGACGGCGTAGCGCTTGCCAGTATAATCACCCAGTATGTGTCGGCGGTGCTCATCCTGATACATATGGGACGGCAGGGCGGAAACTGTACCTTCCGCTTTTCTGATCTGAAAAAGGGTATAGATAAAGCCGAGCAAAAACGCATTCTCGGCCTTGGAATTCCGGCAGGATTTCAGAATGCCATTTTTGCCATTGCAAACCTCTTTATACAGGGGGCGGTCAACTCCTTCGATTCGGTTATGGTCGAGGGAAATGCCGCTGCCGCCAACGCCGATGCAATTATCTATAACGTTATGGCGGCGTTTTATACCGCCTGTTCAACCTTTATGGGTCAGAATCTCGGCGCCGCAAAACGCGATAGAGTTAAGAAAAGCTACTTTATCGGCATCGTATATTCTTTTGCGGCGGGCGCGGTGCTCGGAGGGACGCTGTTTTTATTCGGAAGGGAGTTTTTGCATCTGTTTGCAAACGATCAGGCGGTCATAGAGGCAGGCCTTCAGCGCACACGGATTATGTGCTTTTCCTATGCCTTCAGCGCGTTTATGGACTGCACCATTGCGGCCTGCCGCGGTATCGGAAAGAGTCTCGCGCCCACCGTCATTGTTATTATGGGCTCCTGCGTATTCCGTGTGGCGTGGATATATACCGTGTTTGCCTATTTCCATACCATTCCATCTCTGTATCTTCTGTACATTTTTTCGTGGGTCATCACGGCTGTGGCCGAGATCATATGCTTTGCCATTAACTACAAAAAGCTTGATTCGGCCGGACGATTATCCTCTCAGGTATAATTGGACGTTAGATAGAAACAGCCTGAACAAAAAAAGAGATACGAGGGTATAGCTTATGAAAAACAAAGGTATTATTAAAGGAATGATAATCGGAATAGCGGCGGCAGTAATTTGGAGCATTGTTTTTATAAATGTACTGAATAGTATGGCGGGAATAGCAATCGGAATATGTTTAGGCGTTACCTTCGGCATATGCGGTAGTCTTATTTTTGCGAAAAAGAATAAAGATAAATAACGACACAACTTTTAATTGTTAAATAAGCAAGAGCTTTCGAATGTTCTTGCTGCATAAAACGTACGGAAGAACGAACAAATTCCAGTTTAGAAATTAAAAACAGAACATCTCGGATGTTTTATGAAGCGGAATGCTTTAGGATATGTACAAACTATATAAAAACCGCCCTGCGTGCTTATTAAAAGTACGCAGAGCGGTCTTTTCATTAATTTATCCGTTGTAAAGATTCATGGCCTTGTCGGTTTGATCCTTAACCATAAGCTTTACCGCCTCGACTCCCCGGTCGATGGCGTCGGCAAGCTTCTTTTCTTCCTCTCCCTTGACCTTGCCAAGTACAAAATCGGCAAGATCCATATCGGGATGGGGCTTTGGCCCAATGGCCACACGCAGACGGAGAAAATCATCGTGACCGGTAAGGTATATTATCGATTTAATGCCGTTGTGGCCTCCGTCCGAGCCCTTTTTCCTTATGCGGAGCTTTCCTGTGTCGAGAGCCACATCATCGTATACAACAATGAGATGATCGGCGGGAATTTTATAAAAATTCAAAATATCTCTGACCGATTCTCCCGAGTTGTTCATAAAGGTCTGCGGTTTGACCAGCAGAACCCTTACTCCGTCGATGTTTCCGTCGCCATAAAGAGCCTTGAACTTGAGCTTTTTGACATCGCAGCCGATCTTGTCGGCCAGGCGGTCGATAAACATAAAGCCCACGTTGTGACGGGTGAGGTCGTATTTTGCCCCGGGATTTCCCAGTCCCACTATGACGTAGGAAGGGGAGAGGGCAGAGGAAAAATTCTTTTTCTTGGATTTAAAAAACATATCTTTAAGCCTTTAAGCGGATTTTTAAATTCTAAATCAGTCGTTAATCAGTCGTTGAACATTGTGCCCAGAGGCTTGTCCTCGTAAATGCGCTCGATAGCCTCGGCAAATGTGGGAGCGACAGGCAGGGTGACGATCTTGTCGATCTTCTTTTCCTCGGGCAGGGGAATGGTGTCCAACAGGACGACCTCCTTGATGGGGCTTGCTTCAATGCGCTCGATTGCGGGACCGGAAAGCACACCGTGGGTGGCGCAGGCGTAAACCTCTTTGGCACCGCCGATTTCCTGAACGGCCTTTGCGGCGTTGCAGAGTGTGCCGGCGGTATCGATCATATCATCAACAAGAATGACGTTTTTATCCTTTACATCGCCGATTATGTTCATAACCTCGCAGACATTGGCGCGCTGACGGCGCTTGTCCACGATGGCAATGGGAGCATCCAGACGGCGGGAGAAGTTTCTGGCTCTTGTGACCGAGCCGAAATCGGGGGAAACCACAACGATATCGTCGGGGCTTGTACCGAATTTATCAACAAAATAGGGGGCAAGAAGGGGTACACCCAGCAGATGATCAACAGGGATGTTGAAGAAGCCCTGGATCTGAGCCGCGTGAAGATCCATTGTGAGCAGACGGTCGGCACCGGCAGCGGTGATGAGGTCGGCGCAAAGCTTGGCCGAAATGGGGTCGTGAGCCTTGGCCTTTCTGTCCTGTCTCGCATAACCGAAATAGGGCATAACGGCGGTTATTCTTGCGGCCGAAGCACGCTTCATAGCGTCGATCATAATGAGCATTTCCATAAGGTTGTCGTTAACCGGAGCGCAGGTCGACTGGACGATAAATACATCCGATCCGCGGACGGTCTCGTTGATCGAAACCGAGATTTCTCCGTCACTGAATGTGCGAACATCGGAGTTGGAAAGTCTCAGTCCCAGTGAGTCGGCAATGCTTTTTGCAACCGGTCGGTTGGAATTTGCCGAGAAAATTTTAATATCTTTTCCGTGAAAGTTCATTTTTGTTCCCCCTACAAAACTTTTGCCGCACCGCAAAGAAAATGCTTTTGCGGGCAGGGGATCCCCCGTCCGCGCCTTTCTTTCCGGCACAACGCTTATGTTCTTTTCCAAGTTACATTGTACAACAATTTCGATAATTTGCAAGTGCTAATTACAAACATATTATATAAATGGTTAAAATGACCTAATTTTCTTTAAATTATGACATAAAATTTTTCATAAAAAGGGGTGGTAATTATCATATGTTTTTGATATAATAGCTTTTGAAACTGAAAATCGGGAAAAGTCTCGGTTTTCGGTCATAAAACAGTCATCAAAATAAGATGGAAATAAAATTGAGAGGAAGTTTCAAAAAATGAGCAAAAAGTATTGCTACCTTTTCTCAGAAGGCAATGCCAACATGAGAGAACTTCTGGGCGGTAAGGGCGCAAACCTTGCCGAAATGACCAACATCGGTCTCCCGGTGCCTCAGGGTTTCACCGTAACCACCGAGGCTTGCACACAGTATTATGAGGACGGTCGCGAGATCAATCCCGAAATAATGGCTGAAATCAACGAGTACATCGGAAAGATGGAAGATATCACCGGCAAAAAATTCGGCGACAAGGAAAATCCCCTTCTCGTTTCGGTACGTTCGGGCGCACGTGCTTCCATGCCCGGTATGATGGACACCATTCTTAACCTCGGCCTTAACGAAACCGTTGTTAACACCATCGCCGAGAAATCCGGCAATCCCCGTTGGGCTTGGGACTGCTACAGAAGATTTATTCAGATGTATTCCGACGTCGTTATGGAAGTCGGCAAGAAATACTTTGAAGAGCTCATCGACCAGATGAAGGCCAAAAAGGGCGTAACTCAGGACGTAGAGCTTGATGCAGACGATCTTAAAGAGCTTGCAGGTCAGTTCAAGGCCGAGTACAAAGCCAAGATCGGCGAAGACTTCCCCTCCGATCCCAAGGAACAGCTTATGGGCGCCATCAAGGCCGTTTTCCGCTCCTGGGATAACCCCCGTGCAAACGTTTACCGCCGCGACAACGACATTCCCTATTCCTGGGGTACTGCCGTTAACGTACAGTCCATGGCTTTCGGTAATATGGGCGACGATTGCGGTACCGGCGTTGCATTTACCCGTGACCCCGCAACCGGTGCAAAGGGTCTGTTCGGCGAATTCCTCACCAACGCTCAGGGCGAGGATGTTGTTGCCGGCGTTCGTACTCCTATGCACATTTCCGAGATGGAACAGAAATTCCCCGAAGCATTCAAAGAGTTCAAAGAGGTCTGCAAGACCCTCGAGAACCATTACAGAGATATGCAGGACATGGAGTTCACCGTTGAACACGGAAAGCTCAACATGCTCCAGACCCGTAACGGTAAGAGAACCGCTCAGGCCGCTCTTAAGATCGCTTGCGATCTCGTTGACGAGGGCATGAGAACCGAGGAAGAGGCCGTCGCAATGATCGACCCCAGAAACCTCGATACCCTTCTCCATCCCCAGTTTGACGCTAAGGCTCTTAAGGCCGCTACCCCTGCCGGAAAAGGCCTCGGTGCTTCCCCCGGAGCTGCCTGCGGTAAGGTTGTTTTCACTGCCGACGACGCTGTTGCATGGCATGAAAAAGGCGAGAAGGTCGTTCTTGTCCGTCTCGAGACCTCTCCTGAAGACATCACCGGCATGAAGGCTTCCCAGGGCATTCTCACCGTTCGCGGCGGTATGACCTCCCACGCTGCCGTTGTTGCCCGCGGAATGGGCACCTGCTGCGTTTCCGGCTGCGGCGACATCATTATGGACGAAGCCAACAAGAAGTTTGAACTTGCCGGAAAGACCTATCACGAGGGTGATTACATCTCCATCGACGGTTCCACCGGTAACATCTACGACGGAATTATCCCCACCGTTGATGCCGAAATCGCCGGCGAATTCGGCCGCATCATGGCTTGGGCCGATAAATACAGAAAACTTAAGGTACGCACCAACGCCGACACTCCCGCCGACGCTAAGAAGGCTAAGGAACTGGGCGCAGAAGGCATCGGCCTTTGCCGTACCGAGCATATGTTCTTCGATCCCGACAGAATCGCCGCTTTCCGCGAGATGATCTGCTCCGACACCGTTGAAGAAAGAGAAGCCGCTCTCGACAAGATCCTGCCCTATCAGCAGGGAGACTTTGAGAAGCTTTACGAAGCTCTCGAGGGCAGCCCCGTAACCATCCGTTTCCTCGATCCCCCTCTCCATGAGTTCGTTCCCACCGAGGAAGCCGACATTGAACTGCTTGCAAAGGCTCAGGGCAAGAGCGTTGAGACCATCAAGAACATCATCGCTTCTCTGCACGAGTTCAACCCCATGATGGGTCACCGCGGATGCCGTCTGACCGTTACCTATCCCGAGATCGCCAAGATGCAGACCAAGGCCGTTATCCGTGCCGCAATCAACATCAAGAAGGCTCATCCCGATTGGGACGTTGCTCCCGAAATTATGATCCCGCTGGTTGGCGAGGTCAAAGAGCTTAAGTTCGTTAAGGACATCGTTGTTGCCACCGCCGATGAGGAAATCAAGGCAGCAGGCAGCGACCTCAAGTACGAAGTCGGTACCATGATCGAGATTCCCCGTGCTGCTCTGACCGCTGATGAAATTGCCAAGGAAGCTGAGTTCTTCTGCTTCGGTACCAACGACCTTACCCAGATGACCTTCGGCTTCAGCCGTGACGACGCAGGTAAGTTCCTCAACGCATACTACGACAACAAGATCTATGAAAACGATCCCTTTGCCAAGCTCGATCAGATCGGCGTAGGCAAGCTTATGGAAATGGCCGTTAAACTCGGAAAGGCTACCCGTCCCAACATTCACTGCGGTATCTGCGGTGAGCACGGCGGCGATCCTTCCTCGGTAGAGTTCTGCCACAAGATCGGCCTCGACTAT
>CAKSDF010000032.1 GCA_934444695.1 uncultured Eubacteriales bacterium
AAGGAAACACGGGAGGAAAAAGAAAAGACCGAGGCCGAAAAGCAGCCCTTTGAATTTGATCGCATCAAGTCGAAAGAGGATGCCGAGGAGTTTTATAAGGAGCATTTTGAAGGAAATGATTCCTTTGCCAAATCTAAGGCCGAATCAAATGCAGATGAACAATCCGTTCAAATTGTTGGGAAATGGATAGTTGATGAAACTTTAACTGAACAGAATAATGATGACTCTTTTAAACTGAGTATTGCTTTCGGATCGGCGTACAGAAACTATGGATCAAGTATGACGTTCAAAACGAATGGGAATTTTGTTTGGGGAATAGGTGCAATGGGTGAGTCAGGCACCTATGCTGTTAAAAATCAAGAGGTTATTGAGTACAAGGCAAGTGATTTAAACGATACTGAAGCAGGAATAAAAAACAATTGTTTGAAAATTCTTCGAGAAAATGAAATTCGGATAGAGCAAATTTACGATGGGCATAAAATCTATTGGAAGAAAGCACCGTCTAATGCGGCGTTGAAAGACGTACTTGAGAATATTGTTTCACAAGTGGGATATCCCCAAGCAGATAATGATACAGAAAGAGTATCAGGAGTTGTATATACCAAATTGTGTGATATGAACCGTGACGGGGCAGATGAACTTATTGTCTTATCTGTCAGAAGGGGAAAAAGCAGTACAGATCATGGGTCCTATACTTTGGAAATATATTCAACAGAAAATGAAAAAGAAATCAAGTTGTTTTCAATAACGATTGATAAGGGTTGGGGAATCTTTGAAATAGGATTTGATTATCAAAATAATATAATGATGACATACTATGCCGAAGATTTGGGAACTACTTATTGCCTGTTTTTTAAAGGCACAGATATTCAGTATATCGGTTATACTTCGTGTGATGACGTTAATAAACCAGGGGGTTGCAAAAGACATGATCACATAGAAAAAAGTTGGATAGCTGAAGGCGATTCCTTATCATATGCAATGGTGGATAAAGATGACTCAGAATACAATTCAGTATATAGAAGGGCCAAAATTGAAGTCTATCAAAACGGAAAAACAAAGCTTTTGAAATGGCCGGCATATTCTTCTGATAATATAAAAGGAATGGAAGCAAGCGAGGAGAAAGCTGAAGCGGCATATGATAAGAGGCTAAAAGAAGAAGCTGTTTACATAGATTGGTTTGGTATGACGGCTGAAGAAAGTATGGAATTACTTAATGAAGCCTTGGATGGTTTAACATATTAGTAAATAAATAGGAGGAAATGAAAAATGAAATTTTGCAGAAAATGCGGAGCAGCAATCGAAGAAGGCGATATGTTTTGTGAGGTGTGCGGAAATCCCGTGCCAAAAAGCAGCGCACCGGCAAAGCCCGCCGATGTTCCGGCGGCAAAACCTGTCGTTCCTGCGGCACAGCCGGTAGATTCATTACACGCAAAACCGATTGTTCCTGCCATAAGTCAACCGGCAGAACCGTATAAGCCCAAAATTCCCGAAAAAGCACCGTCGGTAAAGGGTAAATCAGGTATGGATGTAAGAATCGAAAAATACATCGAAAAGGTCGATTCTGCCAAAGAGGCTCAGAAGAAGAGAGAGCTTGACAGGGCTCTTATTGCGGCCGGCCTCTATGACAAGGAATATAACACAAGCGGTTCCTTTGACCAGTCTTATACAGAATGGGACAACAAATACCAGTGCTATTATAAAAAGGCTCCGTTGGAGCTTACCGAGCAGGAAAGGGAAGCCTTTGAAAAGGCATATGCCAAGTCTCAGGAAGGCAGAGTCGTACGCCCCGGAAAGCCGGCTAAAAACCTCGACGGAACCTATGTCGAAAGCAGAAACGAGGGCATATCGATATTGCTTATCATCTTTGCAATAATATTCTTCCTTGCGGGATTTATACTTTTTGTCACAAATATTGGCGGATCGAGCTCGTCTTACGGCTACTACGGATCTGATCTTAATGCCGTTATTGCATGGGTCGGTCTTTTCCTCGGCTGCTTCAACGGAACGCTGCTTTTGGGATTTGCAAGGGTAATAAACCTTCTTTCGAGCATCGATTCAAAAACCGGAAAAAAATAAATGCATAAAGCAATCGGCCATCGAACACCGATTGAATATAAAAGCGGCACAGTTTTCTGTGCCGCTTTTTTGCGCGGAAAATCGTGAGATCGATCATAAAATTAAAGCCTATGATTGATCGTTGATGATTTAAACGGTAGGTAGGATGTTATGAACGGCAACGGCCGTTTTGGGCGCAATGCTAATTCTGATCGATGCGGCCGTCGTATTTTGATATGTCAGCACGAGGTTTTCGAGGGGAATGGCAAGAGCGCATCCGGTTTTCAAACTGTGTGTCGGTTTTCAGAAGTTTTAAAAAGGTGTTTTGCACGGCATCTTCCGCATCGCTTTTGTTTTTACAATAGCTTAGTGTTGCCCGATACACAATTGTATATTTTCCTGCAATTCTGCTAAACTCAACAGCTTCCAAGCAACTCTCTTCTTTCTGAAAAAAGCAGCAATAATGGGAGGCCGCTCGCCCTAAATGCTTTTAAAAGGCCTTTCACTATTATAACAACTTAAATCGGGGAAATATCCCAAAACACAAAAAAACTTTTTGACTTATAATATTTGTGAGAAAAAAGCAGCAAACAACACCGATGTTGTCTGCTGCTTTAAATAATTAAATTGTTCGGTTATTCAAACTCGATGGTTGCGGGGGGCTTATCGGTGACGTCATAGAGCACGCGGTTGACCGATTTGACCTCGGTGGTTATGCGGCGGGAAATGCTGCGGATGAGCGAAATGGGAAGGTCGGCCCATTCGGCGGTCATATAATCGGTGGTGTTGACGGCGCGCAGGGCAATGGTGTATTCAAAGGTTCTGTGGCCGCCGCGCACGCCGGTTGTACGGGTCTCGGGAATGATGGCAAAATACTGGCCGATCTTTTTGGAGTAGCCTGCCTTTTCGATTTCTTCGCAGAAAATGGCGTCGGCTTCTCTTAAAATTTCAAGCCGTTCTTTTGTTATTATTCCAACACACCTTACGGCAAGGCCGGGGCCGGGGAATGGCTGGCGGTTGACGATGTATTCTGGCAGTGCAAGCTCGGCCGCAAGGCGGCGTACCTCGTCTTTAAAGAGCATTTTAAGCGGCTCCACAAGTCCCTTGAAATTGATCTTCTCGGGAAGCCCGCCCACATTGTGGTGGCTCTTGACCATTTTTGCGCCGGTCGTTCCCGATTCGATTATATCGGGATATATCGTGCCTTGGGCAAGGTATTCGGCATCACCGAATTTTTCTGCCTCAGCTTCAAAAATTCTGATAAATTCTTCGCCGATTATCTTTCTCTTTTGCTCGGGGTCGGAAACGCCCACAAGCTTAAAAAGAAACTTGGTTTCGGCGTTTACCCGCACAAATGTCATCTCTCGATCTTTAAAGGCAGCTTCTACCTGGTCGCCCTCGTTTTTACGCATAAGACCTGTGTCGACAAAAATGCAGATAAGGCGGTCGCCGATGGCCTTTGAAAGCAGAGCGGCAAGCACCGAGGAATCGACACCTCCCGAAAGTCCGAGAATGACGCGGCTTTCGCCAACCTGCTCTCTGATCTGCTCAACGCTTTCGTCGATAAAGGCCTTAACCGACCAGTCACCCGAAAATTCGCAGGTGTTTTTCAAAAATGTGTTGAGGCAGACCTTACCCTTTCCGCTTGAGAGTGCTTCCACCGATATTCCGGCGCCCTGACCGACCTCCAGCACCGGTACGCCAAGCTCGTCCACCCAGGAAAGCTTTTGTTTGTGGATGAGTGGAATGTCCTGATAGGAGCCGGTTATTATAATGCCTTTAGGCTCGGATTCTTTAAGCTTTTCGGGGGTGACGGTGGCGGGCAAAACCTCGCAGAAAACGTCACATTCCCTTACCCTTCTTGCTACGGTTTGAGCCTGAGGGCCGCCGACGCTGAGCACAATCATTTTTTCGTGTTTCATTTTTTCTCCTCCGTTTTTGCGTTGTCTTTAAGTCTTTCGACAAGGTCTTTGTCGGGAGTGACAAAAGCCGTGTTATAGTTTTCATATATTACAAGGCCGAATGGTGCGCCCGACGGCTTTTTTACCCGCCGCACGGGACAGAAGTCCACCGCTACGCCCTGGCTTTCGGACGCTTTTGAAAGGGTGGCGGCGATAATTGCAGCTTCGGTAAGTGTACTGTCGGGAACGGTCTTTCCGCCGTTTTTGACAATAACGTGGCTGCCGGCGCTGTCCTTAATGTGAAACCAAATGTCGCTTTTGTCGGCCTCTTTAAGGGTCAGCCGGTCGTTTTGTTTGTTGTTTTTTCCGGCGAAAATGTCAAATCCGTCGGACGAAACAAACCGCTCAAAGGGAAGGGGCTTTTCTTTTGATTTCTTTTGCCTCGCTCTTTTGATATATCCCGAATCGGCAAGCTCGCTTCTTATTTCGGCAAGCTCGGCCGCCGTATTTGCACGGGAAAGTTCGTCGAAAACACTTTCGATGTATTTAAGATCCTGCTCGCCTTTTTGAATGAAGCCTTCCAAAAGCTGAGAGGCGGTGCAGGCCTTGCGGTATTCCTTAAAATACTTTTGGGCGTTTTGGGCAGGGGATAGGGCGGCGTTTAAGGGGATCTTTATCTGCTCGAGAGTTTCGGAATAATAATCGGTTACCGTGCAGGAGGTGTCTCCCGGTTTTATGGCGTGAATATTTGCCTTTATAAGCTCGCCGTATTTGCGTTTGAAGTCGCTGTTCCTGGCCTTTTCAAGCTCGGCCTTCCGTATATTTATTTTTTTTGAAATGCGGGAGGAGGCGTTTGAAAGCAGCCTTAAAATATCCTGAGAAGCCGAGTGCATTCTTGCCTTTTGCTCCCGCTCGGAATAGTACCGGTCGAGGGCTTTCGACAGGCTGTCATATTCCTTTACATCGGCAGCGCTGCCGTATTGCGAAATTTCCAAAAAGGAAAAATCAAACGGCTTTTGGTTTTTATCAATGAGAATAACAGGACGGCACTGACCGTTTTGGAGGGTGAATTTTAAGGTTTCAAGCTCCTTCTTCAGCCGATCCTTTAAAATGCTTCCGAATTCCGAAAGGGGAGTGTCGGTCTTATCGGTGACACGGTGTTCAATCTCTCTGCAAACGATGGGGGAAAGCCCCTGAGTGACCGAAAGCAGCGCCGAAGAAAGATTTCTTTCTCCACTTGATAAAACCGCGTCGATTATTTTGTCGATGGGATCAACGGTCAGATCGAGCCAATCGGCCTTGGGAGGCATTGCATAGGTAACGCCGGGCATTAAAATTCTTGCCGTGTCGGAAGCGTCGGTGCGGCGGACGGCGTCGGTCACCTTGCCGTTTTGGTCGATGAGCACGATGTTGGACGTCCTTCCCATAACCTCGCAGGCAAGGGTCAGCTTTACCCTGTCGCCCAGCTCGTTTGAGCCTTCAAAGTCGATAAAGGCCACACGTTCGAGTCCTTCCTGACGGATGCCCAGCACCTTTGCGCCCACAAGCTTTTTGCGGAAAAGCATACAAAGCATTGGTGGAGAGGAGGGGTTCTCGATTGGGGTCTCGGTAAGCTGTATGCGCGATCCCGAAGGGTTGGCCGAAAGCAGCAGTCTTCCCGAGAAGTTTTTATTTCTTAAAGCTAAAACAAAAACGGTTTTAGAGGGCTGAAAAATTTTATCGACCCTTGCACCGATAACAAGCGGTTCAAGCTCGCTTATCATCAGCTTTAAAAATGCTCCGTCAAAAGCCATGGCCTTTCCTCCTTTCGGGTGATACTTTTATAAAACCGCTTGTGTAGCTGTGTCGGTGTTTTAATCGCAACACGCATATCCGTGTTTTTTACGAGAGGGTAAACCGCTGCGGGTTAAACCGTCCTCGGGTTCAGGTGCCTGTTGCTTATGGAACTTTCAAAAATCCAGTCGAAAAAGCAGATGTTTTGCCGTCTTTCGCCGCAAAAGCACTGCGCCAAACACAATATTACGGTTCAAAAGCCATTATAACACACAAAATATGAGATTACAACGAAAAAAAGCTTTACAACGCAATTATTTTCGGTATATAATATACAATGTACAAGTAACTTTAAAATGGATAGGAATGTTGTAATGTCGGCGAGAAAGGGAAAAGTCGGCCGACAGCATTGTTAACATATACTTTTTTACTTGAAATTAAAAGGGAAGGAAGAAAAAAGAATGGAAAAGAAATATTCCGTTTCGCTTGCCAAGATAATCAGCGAGTTTGCTCTTGAACAAATTTATATGCCCTGCGATCCGGCCGATCTGTTTGTCACCACTTCGGACATTAACCGCCCGGGTCTTCAGCTTGCGGGATTTTTTGAGTTTTTCGACAACGACCGTATTCAGATAATCGGCAGAAACGAGACTACATATCTTCAGGAAAGCGATCCTGCTTTAAGATTTGAGCGCATAAAGGAGCTTATTTCGAGAAAGCCTCCTGCAGTCATAATAACCAGAGGAATCGATCCCCTTTCGGAAATAATACAAATGGCCAACGAATATAAGGTGCCGATACTTCGCACAAACGACACCACATCGGCCTTTATGTCGGCTCTCATATCCTTCCTTAATGTTGAGCTTGCGCCGAGAATCACCCGCCACGGAGTGCTTGTTGAGGTGTACGGCGAAGGCGTGCTTATGCTGGGTGAAAGCGGAGTCGGTAAAAGCGAAACAGCCATTGAGCTTGTAAAGCGGGGCCATCGTCTCATTGCCGACGACGCAGTGGAAATACGCAGGGTGTCGTCAAAGACCCTGGTCGGCTCTTCTCCCGATAACATTCGGCATTTTATAGAGCTTAGAGGAATAGGAATTATAAACGCTAGAAGGATATTCGGTATCGGCTCGGTTAAAATGACCGAAAAGATCGATATGGTGGTAAACCTGGAACAGTGGGATAAAAACAAGGTTTACGACCGTATGGGCGCAGTCAGCGAAAAGACAAGGATACTTGATCTTGATGTTACATCGGTTACAATACCGGTAAAGCCCGGCCGAAATCTCGCGGTCATTATCGAGGTTGCTGCAATGAACAACCGTCAGAAAAAGATGGGGTATAATGCGGCCCAGGAGCTCCTTCACAAGCTTGGACTTGAAACTGAGGTCGAGACCGAGAAGGACGACAACATCTGGCCGGAAATATAGGAGGAAAAACATAAAATGTATCATATAGGAATTGATTTAGGCGGAACAAATATTGCTGTCGGAGTTACCGACGACGATCTTAAAATTATAGGCCGCGGAAGAAGAAAAACCCCTCAGGGCGCTGATTCCGACACTATTTTAAAGGAAATGGCGGCCGCTTCTTTGGCGGCGGTACAGGATGCGGGACTGACCATGTCGGATATTTCCGATGTGGGCATTGCCGCCCCCGGCACCATTAATTCCGAAACGGGAATAATAAAATATTCAAACAACATAAAGTTTGAAAACTATCCCGCCGCCGCAAAGCTTAAGGAGCTTTTGAAGATAGACAAATGCTATATTGCAAACGACGCCAACGCCGCCGCATACGGAGAGCTGCTTGCGGGAGCGGGAAAGGGCTGCAAAAACTTTGTGGCCGTGACCCTCGGTACCGGCGTCGGAAGCGGAATTATAATCGACGGAAAAATTCTCACCGGTTCAAACTTTGCCGGTGCGGAAGTCGGTCATACATATCTCATTGCCGGAGGAGAAAAATGCTCCTGCGGAAACTGCGGTTGCTTTGAGGCATATGCTTCGGCCACCGCCCTTAAACGTCAGACCGCAAGGGCTATGAAGGAACATCCCGAGTCGCTTATGTGGAAGATCGCCAAAAGTCCCGAGCAGGTCGACGGAAGAACGGCCTTTGACGCCATGAGAAAAAACGACAAGGCGGGCAAAGAGGTTGTCGATAACTACATCCGTTATGTGGCCGCCGGAATCGTCAACATCATAAATATCTTCCAACCGGAGTTTGTTTGCATAGGCGGGGGAATATGCAATGAAAAGGAAACCCTGCTTGCTCCTATCAGAGAATTTATCGACAAACACGATTATAACCGCGATCCTTCCGTGCGTGCAAAGCTTGTTACGGCGGTGCTCGGCAACGATGCCGGAATTATCGGCGCGGCGGGGCTTTATCGGCTCAATTGACCGGTGGTTCAACCGACCGACGGATTGACTGAAAGACGGTTTGATCGAACGCCGAATTGAATTGTCGACTGCCGCCTTGCATAAAGCTTTGCGCGGCGAAACTAAACCTGTAAGAATAACGGGGTGCTTTTGATTTGGATAATATGGAATCACTGAAAGAATATTGCGAAACCGCAGGATGCGCCTATCTTGAAAATGAGCCTATGTCTGCTCATACCACCTTCCGCATAGGCGGCAAGGCCGATGTGTTTATAAAGCCGGCTTCGGAAGAGGTGCTTAAAGGAGTACTTGCCGTTCTTAAAGAGACCGGCGTTCCCTATTACTGCATCGGCGGCGGTTCAAACCTGCTGGTCAGCGATTTCGGCATACGGGGCGCAGCTCTTTATACAGGCGGATTTTCCGATATGGCGCTGCTCGACGGCTGTGTTATCGAATGCGGCGCAGGGGTAAAGCTTTCCCGTATGTGCTCTTTTGCTCTTGAAAATTCCCTTTCGGGGTGTGAGTTTGCCTGGGGCATACCCGGAACGGTGGGCGGAGCGGTTTATATGAATGCCGGAGCTTACGGGGGAGAGGTTAAGGATATAATAGTGTCGGCAAGGCATATGACTCCCGACGGAGAGATCGAGGAAGTACCGGCCGAAAACCTTAAACTCGGTTATCGCACAAGTGTTTATGACAAAAACAAAAATGTAATTCTTTCGGCTAAGTTTAAGCTTCGTCCTGGAGATAAAAACGAAATAAGAGAAAAAATGGACGACCTTCTTGCACGAAGAAAGGATAAACAGCCTATTGATCTGCCAAGCGCCGGAAGCACCTTTAAACGTCCCGAGGGACATTTTGCAGGAACCCTTATTGAGCAATGCGGCCTTAAGGGAACGGCGGTCGGTGGAGCAATGGTCAGCGAAAAACACGCGGGATTTGTTGTTAATGCCAACGGAGAAGCCACCTGCAGCGAGGTGCTCAGGCTTATCGAGCTTGTTAAAAACACGGTTTTTGAAAAAACCGGTGTGCTTCTTGAGCCTGAGGTCAAGGTCGTAAAATAGCGAATACAAATTAAAAATCGGTAATGCGGGCTAAAAAGCCTTGTCGGCTGATATTCATAAAATAAAGATCGGAAATAAAAAACGGAAATTTTAAAAAACGTAAATAAAATTGCAAATAAAATCGGAAATATTATTCGGAGAATTCGGAGAAAAATTTCGGAAGGAAAAATAGAGGAAGTGGAATACTGGAATTTGTAATTGTTACGGGGCTTTCGGGCTCGGGAAAATCCAGAGCGGTCGACGCCCTTGAGGATATCGGCTTTTTCTGCGTTGATAATATGCCGCCTTCCTTTATTGAAAAAATATATGAGCTTTGTGCCGAGGAGGAAATGGAAAAGGTGGCGGTGGTTACCGATGCCAGAGGCGGTTATCTTTTCCACGACATCGCCAAAACCCTCGACAGCCTGGACGACCAAAAAATCGACTATAAAATATTGTTCTTTGAATGCTCGGACGAGGTGCTTTACAAACGATATAAGGAAACAAGAAGAAAACATCCTCTTATCGACGACTGCGAAGGCTCGGTAACGGCGGCGGTCAAAAAGGAAAGGGTGCTTCTTGAAACGCTTAGGGGAAGAGCCGATTATATAATCGACACTACCCAGCTTTCTCCCGCCCAGCTTAAAGAGCGCATAAGCGAGATATTCCTCGGGGACTCGGTCAAGGGACTGAGGATAACCTGTATGTCCTTCGGATTTAAGTACGGCGCCCCCACCGAGGCCGATATGGTATTTGACGTGCGCTGCCTGCCCAATCCTTTTTACATCGACGAGCTTAGGGAAAAAACCGGCCTCGACAGTGAGGTTTACAACTATGTTATGGAAAAGGAAGAAACAAAGGGCTTTGCGGTCAGATTTTTCGATATGATGGACTATCTCATTCCTCTTTACGGCGAGGAGGGAAAAAGCTCACTTGTGGTTGCGGTGGGATGCACCGGCGGAAAGCACCGCTCGGTAACACTTGCCGAGGCCCTTTGCCGGCATCTTGGCGAAAAGGGAATCAAGGCCGCCACAATACACCGTGACATAACAAGGGGAAGAAAATGAGCGAACTGAGCTTTTCGGGCAGGGTGAAAAAAGAGCTTTGCACGGTTAAAAATGAAAAGGATTGCTGCAAGAGAGCGGAATGTTACGGTGCAATGCTGTTTTTCCGCAACTTTTCCCACAGCGGTATATCCTTTAAAACCGAATATGAATTTTGCAGTCAGCGGTTTGAACAGCTTGTTTCCGATACCCTTGATACAAAGATGCAGATTACCCGTCCGGCCACGAAAAACGGCCTCTTTTCGGGTAAAATAGAAAGTGGGCTTTGCGAGGATATATTTAATTTCTTTTTTCACAATAAAAAGGATACCTCCCTTTGCATAAACCGCGGAAATATCGACGGAGACTGCTGCGTGTCGGCGTTTTTGAGAGGTGCTTTTCTTTCGGCGGGAAGCGTTACATCTCCCGAAAAGGAATACCATCTGGAATTTAAGGTGGCCTATAAGCATCTTGCAAACGACCTTGCCACATTTATCGGGGATTATTTTACCCCGCCTAAAATTACCACCAGAAAATCGGTTTATGTGGTTTATTATAAGGACAGCGGAGTCATTGAGGATTTTATCACCCTTATGGGGGGACAGCTTTCTTCAATGGATTTTATGCAGGCCAAAATGATGAAGGAAATGCGCAACAATGTCAACCGCACCACCAACTGCATAACCGCCAACATTTCAAAGACCCTTTCGGCGGTCAGCCGTCAGAAAAAGGCTATTGAAATAATAGAAAAATCGGGCGGACTTGAGCTTTTGCCTCCCTCTCTTTATGAGGTGGCGGTGCTCAGAAAGCAAAATGAGGATGCCTCCTTAAACGAACTGAGAGAGCTTTTAAGCGAGCCGTTAAGCCGCTCGGGACTTAATCACAGACTGGAAAAGATCATTGAGATTTCCGAAAAGATCGAACAGGAAAAGGCAGAGTGACCGGAATAATGCTTGCTTTTCTCTGTCTAAACGGCGGAAAAACAATAAACAAAAACAAGGGATAAGAAAATGAAAGATTTCGTCCACCTTCATTTGCATAGCGAATACAGCCTTCTTGACGGCGCCTGCCGTATAAAGGAGCTGGTTTCGTCTGTTAAAAACCTCGGGCAAAACGCCGTGGCCATTACCGACCACGGGGTTATGTACGGGGTAATTGATTTTTATAAGGAATGTAAAAGTCAAGGCGTTAAACCCATTATCGGATGCGAAGTGTATGTTGCAAAGGGCGATATGGAGGACAAAATCAAAAGAGGCGGGACAAGCTATAATCACCTGCTTCTGCTTTGTAAAAACAGCGAGGGCTATAAAAATCTTATAAAGCTCGTATCGCTGTCATTTTCAAAGGGATTTTATCAAAAGCCCCGCATAGATAAAAAGCTGCTTGAAAAGCACAGCGGCGGGCTTATTGCGCTTTCGGCCTGCCTTGCGGGAGAGATACCGCAGCTCCTTTTAAACGGAGATTACGACGGAGCAAAGCAAGCGGCACTGTGGTTTGAAAGGGTTTTTGGAAAGGGTAATTTCTATATTGAGCTTCAGGATCACGGTATCCCCGAACAAAAGGAAGTTTTGCCTAAACTCATAAATCTGTCGAGGGAAACCGGTATACCAATGGTCGCCACCAACGACGTCCACTATATAAAGCCCGACGACGCCTTTGTTCAGAAGGTGCTTATTTGCATACAAACCGGAAAAACCGTCGATGACGAGGGCGGCCTTGAATTTTCCTCTGACCAGTTTTATCTTAAATCTGGGGAGGAAATGGAAAGCCTCTTTTCCGCATTGCCCAAGGCTCTTGAAAACACCGTTAAAATTGCCGATATGTGCAATGTGGAATTTGAATTCGGCAAAACAAAGCTCCCTCATTTCGATGTTGAGGGAGATCACTTTGAATACCTTAAAGGCCTTTGCGAAAAGGGACTTTTAAAGCATTACGGCGAGCATCCCGCCCCGGAAATCATCGAGCGGATGAACTATGAGCTTGACACCATAAACAAAATGGGATATGTGGACTATTATCTCATCGTTTACGATTTTATAAACTATGCCAAAAGCCACGGAATACCCGTCGGCCCGGGAAGAGGATCGGGAGCGGGAAGCCTTTGCGCCTATCTTTGCTCCATAACCGAGATCGACCCCATTAAATACAACCTTATCTTCGAGCGGTTTTTAAATCCCGAAAGGGTCAGTATGCCCGATTTTGATGTGGATTTTTGCTATGTCAGAAGAGAAGAGGTCATAAAATACCTGGTCGAGAAATACGGCTTTGACCACATTGCCCAGATCGTCACATTCGGCACCCTTGCGGCCCGTGCGGCGGTCAGGGACGTGGGAAGGACTCTCGGAATGTCATATTCGGCGGTGGACGCCGTGGCCAAAAGGATTCCCCAAAAGCACGGCGTTACACTTAAATCAGCCCTTTCGTCTTCGTCAGAGCTATCGGAGCTTTACGGCAGCGACGAGGAGGTCAAAAAGCTCATCGACATTGCCGAGCGGGTAGAGGGAATGCCCCGCCACGCTTCCACACACGCGGCAGGAGTGGTCATAACCCGCGAAACGGTGGACAGCTATGTTCCTCTTGCAAAGAGCGACGATGCCATGGTTACCCAGTATACAATGACCGCCCTTGAGGAGCTGGGACTTCTTAAAATAGACCTTTTGGGACTGCGTACTCTTACGGTCATTTCCGACGCCGAAAAAGAAATTAAAAAGAAACACCCCGATTTTGATATTAAGACCATTGATACCGAAGATAAGGCGGTTTATGCACTCATTTCCTCGGGAAAGACCGACGGCCTTTTCCAGCTTGAATCGGCGGGAATGAAAAGCGTGCTCACACGGCTTAAACCTCAAAGCCTTGAGGATATAATCGCCGTTATATCCCTCTATCGTCCAGGTCCTATGGATTCCATCGGAAAATATATCGAAAACCGACATTCAAAAAAGCCCATAAGCTATCCCACGCCGCTGCTTGAGCCGATACTCAAGGTGACATACGGCTGCCTTGTTTATCAGGAACAGGTTATGCAGGTGTTCAGGGATCTTGCGGGATACTCCTTCGGCCGCGCCGACATTGTGAGAAGGGCTATGGCCAAGAAAAAGCACGATGTTATGGAAAAGGAACGGGAGACCTTTATCAAAGGATGCGGAAAAAACGGCATAGATAGATCTGTTTCAAACGCTCTTTTCGATGATATGACCTCCTTTGCATCCTATGCCTTCAATAAATCCCACGCCGCAGCCTATGCCCTTGTGGCCTATCGCACCGCCTTTTTAAAATGCCATTATCCCGCAGAATTTATGGCGTCTCTTATGTCGAGCACCATCGGCGACGCACCGAAATATATCGCCGAATGCTCGAGAATGGGCATAAAAGTTTTGCCGCCCGACGTTAATGTCAGCCAAAGGGACTTTTCGGTTAAGGACGGGCAGGTGGTTTTCGGACTTTTAGCTATTAAGAATTTAGGGCAAAATACCATTGAGGCTATCCTTAAAGAACGCAGAGAAAAGGGCAGGTTTGCCGATTTTGTGGATTTCTGCCGCCGCCTTTACGGCAGGGAGCTTAACAAAAAAGGCCTTGAAAGTCTTATAAAAAGCGGGGCGCTTGATAAGCTTGCTTTCAGCCGTGCATCAATGCTTGCGGCTTACGAAGGACTGCTCAGTACCCTCGCGGGAGACAGCCGAAGCAACATCGAGGGACAAATGAATCTTTTCGGTACCGAGGACGGCGCCGAGGAATATTATAAAATGCCGGTCGTTCCCGAGCTTTCGCAGCCGGAACTTCTTGCTATGGAAAAGGAAACCACAGGAATTTATATTTCCGGCCATCCCGCCCTTAAATTTGATAAATTTAAAAGCAAGTGGCGTATAACCGATATTTCCGACATTTCGGCGGACGGATTCGACGGCAAAAGGGTAAACCTTCTCGGAATAATCGGCAGTGTCAAAAAGAAGCTGACCAAATCGGGCGAACAGATGGCAAACCTCTTTTTGGAGGACACCACCGGAAATATGGAATGTCTTGTTTTCCCGAGAACATTTGCCGAAAATCAAAAGAACGTTATTGAAGGAACGGTTGCGGTGATCAGCGGGCGTATAAGCCAGCGGGACGAGCGCCAAAGTCAGATAATATGCGAGAACATTGTGTCGGCCGAAAAATACGACAATACCCTTGCCGCCCAAAGGGGAGGAGCACAGGGAAGCCAAAACGGAAGAAACGGCCGAGGCGGCTCCTACGGCGGATACGGCAGAAACAGCGGGTATGGCAGCTCTTACGGCGGTCAAAGCTCTTACAGCGGTTATGACGCCGACGCAGGATCGGAAAATGGAAATGCTGCCGAAAGATCGAAGTATTACGGCCTTCATCTGCTTCTTCCGTCAAACGGCGGAGAGGTGTATGACAGGGTGATAAATCTTCTGGAAATTTTCGACGGACAAACGCCGGTGTATTTCAAATTTTCCGACAGCGGAAAACGGGCTATGGCCCCGAGAAAGCTGTTCGTTCAGCTGAATGACCCCCTTGTTTCCGAATTGAAAAGGATACTGGGAGAAAAAGCAGTGTTTTTCAAGCAATAAACGGGGGAATAATTCGACAAACATCTTGACATTTCATTTAAAAATGATAGAATAAAATAAGTTTTAAAGAATGTAATAAAAGTACATTTGGGATTTGGGAGGCTTTTAAAATGAATGTAAAGACCATTGGTGTATTGACCAGCGGGGGAGACGCCCCCGGAATGAACGCGGCCGTAAGAGCGGTCGTCAGAACCGCCCTTAGCAAAGGAATGAGAGTTAAGGGTATACACCGCGGATATAACGGCCTTATCGAGGACGATGTTTTTGATATGAATATCCGCAGCGTTTCGGATATCATCCATCGCGGAGGCACTGTGCTTTTCACCGCCAGAAGTCCTCGTTTCAAGGAAGAGGAAGGAATGCAGACCGCCATTAAAACCTGCGAAAAGCACGGAATCGACGGAATCGTTTGTATCGGCGGCGACGGCACATATCGCGGAGCAAGAGATCTTTCGGAAAGAGGAATCCCCTGCGTCGGTATTCCCGGAACCATCGATAACGACATCGCCAGCACCGAGTATTCCATAGGATTTGACACTGCAGTCAACACCTGCATGGAAATGGTCGACCGCCTTCGCGACACGGCTCAGAGCCACGAAAGATGCACCATAGTTGAGGTTATGGGCAGAGGCGCAGGCTATCTTGCACTTCATTCGGGCATTGCCTGCGGCGCCACCACCATCCTCGTTCCCGAGGTTGAATACGATGTGGAAAAGGACATTGTCGACCGCATCTATCGCGCCAAAAATTCCGGCAAAAAGCACTTTATAATCGTTGTTGCCGAGGGAATCGGCGGAGTTGAAAAGCTGTCTCAGCAGATCCAGGCTGTGACCGGCATCGATTCCCGCGCCACCATTCTCGGTCACGTTCAGCGCGGCGGTTCGCCCAGCGTACGCGACAGAGTTTGCGCCAGCGAAATGGGCTATGCGGCGGTTGATCTGCTTTCTCAGGGCATAGGCAACCGCGTTGTGGCTTATCAGCACGGCGAGCTTGTGGATAAAGATATTTTCGAGGCTCTTAAAATGGAAAAACCCTTCGAATATAAGCTTTACGAAATCGCAAATACCATAAACAACTGATTGGGTAAAAGGGGAGCTTTGCAAAAAAGACAGAGGTATTTTAAATAAATCCTTTGATTTTTGAAGGGCGCTGCCTTTCAAAAAATTATTGGCGAAAAATCCCCTTAAAGC
>CAKSDF010000033.1 GCA_934444695.1 uncultured Eubacteriales bacterium
CCGCTATTCCGGCATAAAACAGCCCGACCAAAAAATGCGGGAGACGGTCTGCGAATGCACCGATATGTGCCGCGATTTTATCGGCAGGGTATGCTTTTGCGAAGTGCCCGTAAAAATTGACGGGCAGACCGTTGATCTCACCTTTGCAAGAACACGGAGCGCAGGTCTTTGCAAAAATCTAAGAAACTGCAGCAGCGCCGTGATATTTGCCGCAACGGTAGGCGTGGAAATAGACAGGCTTATAAGCAAATACGGTCTCATAAGCCCTTCCAAAGCCGTAATACTCGGTGCAATAGGCGCCGAACGGATAGAAACCGTCTGCAACGCATTCTGCGACGATATAAAGGGGCAAAAAGCAAGGGAAGGGAAATTCACCCGCCCGAGATTTTCTCCCGGATACGGCGATCTTCCCCTTGAATTTCAGAAGGATATTTTTTCCCTGCTCGACTGCTTTAGAAAAATAGGACTATCCCTTTCTGAATCGCTTTTAATGAGCCCGTCAAAATCGGTGACGGCCATTGTGGGAATATCCGATACTCCCTGCAGGGATACGTCGGGATGTTTATACTGCGAAAACACCGATTGCAGTTTCAGAAAGGAGCCATAATTTCAAATGCTTAAAAAAGAACTGCTCAAAACAAAACGGCTATATCTCGACGGAGGCTGCGGCACCCTTCTTCAGCAAAGAGGCCTTGCCCCCGGCGAGCTTCCTGAGCTTTGGAGTCTTTCCCATGCCGACGATATGGTGGACATACACAAAAGCTATTTTGATGCGGGTTCAAACATCGTTTGCACCAACACATTCGGCGCAAACACCCTGAAATTCGGCCAAAAGACCGAGGAGATCGTTGCCGCCGCCATCGAAAACGCAAAAAAAGCCGCTGCTCTTTCGACTGCAAAGGGCGAAAAACACGTCGCTCTGGACATCGGCCCTCTCGGCAAGCTTTTAAAGCCGCTGGGCGATTTGGAATTTGAAAAGTCGGTTGAAATTTTCTCTCAGACGGTAAAATTCGGTGCCGCCCACGGTGCCGATCTTATATTCATCGAAACCATGAGCGACAGCTACGAAACCAAGGCTGCCGTGCTTGCTGCAAAGGAAAACTGCAATCTTCCCGTATTTGCTTCAAACGCCTACGGTGAGAACGGAAAGCTGCTGACCGGTGCCTCCCCCGCTGCCATGGTGGCGCTTTTAGAGGGCCTCTCGGTAGACGCCATCGGGGTCAACTGTTCTCTCGGCCCAAAACAGCTTATAGGCCCCATAAAGGAGCTTTTAAGCCATTCCTCCACCCCCATTTTCGCAAAGCCCAATGCGGGGCTGCCCAAAAACGACGGCGAGAAAACCTTCTATGACCTCGACGCTGACGGATTTGCAAAAGAAATGGAGGAAATAAGCGGACTTGGAGTGTCCATTCTCGGCGGATGCTGCGGCACCACTCCCGAATATATAAAAAAGACGGTGGAGGCCACAAAAGACGACCCTATCGTCCCGATAGATGAAAAAAATCTCACCTGCGTTTGCTCCTACGGAAAATATGTCGAAATAGGAAATCAGCCGATCATCATCGGCGAGCGCATAAATCCCACCGGCAAAAAGCGCTTTAAACAGGCCCTTCTCGAGGGTGATACCGATTACATTTTGGGCGAAGCGGCGGCTCAGCAGGACGCGGGAGCGCACATTCTCGACGTTAATGTAGGCCTTCCCGGAATAGACGAGCCGGCAGTGCTTGAACACACCGTTTTTGAGCTTCAAACGGTCACCGATCTGCCCCTTCAGATCGACACATCAAACGCCGTGGCCATGGAAAAGGCTCTCAGGATCTACAACGGCAAGGCAATGGTCAACTCGGTCAACGGCAAAAAGGAAAGTATGGAGGCCGTTTTCCCGCTGGTTAAAAAATACGGCGGAACGGTGGTTGCGCTGACCCTTGATGAAAACGGAATTCCCGAAACAAAGGAAGGCAGAATCGCGGTTGCCGAAAAGATACTCAAAACGGCCGAAAGCTACGGCATAGCGAGAAAGGATATTGTTTTTGATCCCATGTGTATGTCGGTCAGCGTGGACAGCAACGCCGCCGTCACCACCCTTAACACCGTAGATTATATCAGGCATCAAATGGGGCAAAATACCGTACTTGGCGTTTCAAACGTCTCTTTCGGGCTACCCTCGAGACCGACGGTAAACGGCGCATTTTTCACCCTTGCCCTTGAAAGAGGTCTTTCGGCCGGCATTGTCAATCCCAAATCTCCCGACATTTTAAAGGCATACTACACATACCTTTTGCTTAAGGGATTCGATCAAAACTGCGGGCAGTACATCTCCTTTGCCCAAAGCATAGAAGAAACCGTTTCGATAAAATCCGGAAGTAAAGACGGGAACGAGAGCAGCGGCAATCTTTTTGAAGCCATAACCAAGGGATTTAAAGAACGTGCGGCAACCGAGTGCCAAAAGCTCCTTGAGACCGAGCAGCCCCTTTCGATAATCGACGGACACATAATTCCCGCCCTCGATACGGTGGGCAAAAAATTTGAACAAAAGGTGCTTTATCTTCCCCAGCTTCTTATGAGCGCCGAAGCGGCAAAATCGGCCTTTGAATGCATAAAGGAAAAGATAGCCGGCTCGGGCGAAAGCAAACAGAAGAAAATCAAGATAGTCATCGCCACCGTAAAGGGCGACATTCACGACATCGGCAAAAACATCGTCAAAACGCTGCTGGAAAACTACGATTTCGATGTTATCGATCTCGGCAAAGACGTCGATCCCGAAAGGATAGTCGAGGAGGTTACAAAAACCAAGGCTCCCCTTTGCGGACTGAGCGCCCTTATGACCACCACCGTTCCGGCAATGGAACAGACCATAAAGCTGCTCAAAGAAGCCGCGCCATATTGCAAGATAGCGGTGGGCGGAGCGGTTATGACCGCCGATTATGCCGAGCGCATCGGTGCCGATAAATATGCCAAGGATGCCATGGAAACGGTTAGATATGCCGAGCAGCTGAATGAACAGTTAAACGGACATTAAGAGGACAGATGGCATCAAGCAGATATCAAAACACTCTCGCAATAAAGCTCAAGCAACAGATTAAACCATAATTTAAAGGACTGACAAAAATGAAGATTTCCACCAAGGGCAGATATGCCCTGCGGGTTATCATCGATCTGGCCGAGCATCGCAGCGGCGAATACATTCCCATGAAAGAGGTGGCTGCACGGCAGGATATTTCGCTGAAATACATCGAAAAGATCATGCCCCTGCTGACCAAAAGCGGCCTTGTTGAGGGAATACACGGCAAGGGCGGCGGATACAAGCTTAAAGCCGATCCGCAATTTTTAACGGTGGGAGAGATTCTGCGGCTGGCCGAAGGAGATTTAGCACCGGTAGCCTGTCTTTCAAAGGACGCGCCACCCTGTTCCTTTGCCGGAGAATGCCGTACCATCTCTATGTGGCGGAAGTTCTATAAAATGACCAACGACTTTTTCGATGGCATAACCATAGCCGACCTTATGGAGATCCCTCCCGCAGACAACTATGTCATTTAAGTCACCGCGACCTTAATATCCGTATATATAAAAATCAACCGCCGTAAGAGCATACTCTCACGGCGGTTTTTGTCCGTTCTGTTTGATCTTGGCCACGCACCGACAGCTTAGATAGCAAAGCCTTGCGGTCGATTTCATACTTTTCCGTGCAAAAAAAGAACCTCTGCAAAAAGCAGAGGCTCTTTGAAATTGGAATGCTTTGCGAAAAGAAATTATCTCTTGGAGAACTGGGGTGCGCGGCGGGCTCCTTTGAGGCCATACTTCTTACGCTCTTTCATTCTGGGATCGCGGGTCAGGAAACCTGCTTTCTTAAGAATGGGGCGAAGCTCGGCGTCATACTGAAGCAGAGCGCGGGAAAGTCCGTGACGGATAGCACCGGCCTGACCGGTAACTCCGCCGCCGCCTACGCGGCAAACGATGTCAAATTTTCCGTTCGTTTTGGTGGCTGCAAGAGGCTGACGAACGATGAGCTTAAGGGTCTCAAGACCGAAATAATCGTCGATATCACGATCGTTAATGGTGATTTTACCGGTGCCGTTGTAAACGCGAACGCGGGCTACCGAGCTTTTTCTGCGGCCGGTGCCGTAGAAATAAGGTTTGCTGTCGTACATTATTCGTTACCTCCCTTAAAGTGTGTAAGCTTCGGGCTTCTGAGCCGCATGCTTATGATCGGAACCCTTGTAAACGCGAAGGCGGGTAAGGGCGTTGCGACCGATGGTATTGTCGGGAACCATACCCTTAACCGCAAGCTCCATAGCGAGCTCGGGGCGCTGGGCCATAAGGGTGCCGTAATCGGTCTCTTTAAGGTGGCCGATGTAGCCGGTGTGACGGCGATAGAATTTCTGGGTGAGCTTGTTACCGGTCAGCACAGCCTTGTCGGCGTTGATGATGATAACATGGTCTCCGCAGTCGAGATGGGGAACAAATGTGGTCTTGCGCTTGCCGCGAAGAAGATCGGCAGCAACTGCCGCAACGCGTCCGAGGGGCTTACCCTCTGCGTCGAGGACATACCATTTGCGCTCAATGTCGGCTGCTTTGGGCATATAAGTTGACATATTGCTTTCCTCCGAATATTTTAAAATATAAATTTAACTGACTTTTTTAGGCGAGACAAATCGCCGCGGCTTTTCACCGCCAAGCAATAATAACACATACAAAAGACTATGTCAACCGATTTTTGATAGAAAAAATAAAATATCAATAGCGTTCTTTTATTTTCACCCATTTTCTCTTTATTGCTCTAATTTTCTTAAAAACGATTTTTCGCAAAACGCACGTCACGTATAAAGAATCCTAAACAAAACAGAGCGATCGGCACAATAATGGTACGACAGAATAAGCCACTCAGGATATATAAAGCTATCCTTGCAAAAAACTCACGGCAAAACAAAACGCCCTCTTTAAATGAGGGCGCATATTTCTTCGGGTGAAAGCTCCTTCTGAAGGGCGCAGTTTATTGAAAGGGCCACAAGGTCGGCGGCATGATCGATAACCGAGTCTATCTCTCTGGGAGTTACCATCATTCCCACCCCGCTGCTGTTAGCGGCCGCACCGTGTTCCTTTCCGGCAAGCTCCTCGGCCAATGTCTCGGCGTCCACCACCGTCGGCACGCCCACGGCGATGACATCCACACCAAGCAGCCGTTTGCTTATTTCCTTTCGGCTGTTTCCCACTCCTGACCCGGGACAAATGCCGGTGTCCGAGATCTGCACCGTTCTGCCCAGCCTTGAAAGTTCCATTGCCGCCAGCGCGTCCACCGCAATAACGGCTGCGGGTTTTATTTTCCCTGCCACACCGAGTATTATCTCGGCCGTTTCAATTCCCGTTTTTCCGAGCACACCGGGACTTAACACGCAAACCGGCCGCAGTTTGGAAATACCGAGTTCCTTTACCGTCTGCCCGTCGATATGGCGGGTGGCAAGCACCTGAGAGGCGGTTTTCGGTCCCAATGCGTCGGGTGTTATATCGGAATTGCCAAGCCCCGCCACAAGCACCGTTCCTTCCTTCGGCAAAAGGGATTCAAGCTCCGCCGAAATTATCTCCCGGCAGTTTTCGTCAAGCTGGCCGTCGAGACTGTCGGCTTCTATGGTAATATAGTTTCCCATAGGCTTTCCCACCGTTTTTTCTCCGTCCTTGTCGGTTATTTTTATGCGGGTGACTTTAACTCCGTTTTTTTGTTCTTCGGCGGCAATTATTCCCTTACATTCTCCTGACAGCTCCCTTTTTTCAAGGGCAAGATCGGTCCTTTGGGGCATATTTTAACCTCTATTCCTTTTATTTTTAATTATTGTTAGCGCCAAAACAAAAAAATATTTAAAAAAAACTTGCATTTTATTCCGAATGATGATATTATAGTTCAAGTCACTGTATTTATTATCTATTCGTAATTCGGCAGGAGGTGTAAAGAGATGCCAAACATCAAGTCAGCTAAAAAGCGCGTAAAGGTTATTGCGACCAAAACTGCCCGTAACAAGGCGGCCAAATCCGCACTCAGAACCGCTATTAAAAAGGCTAACGTTGCTATCGATGCTTCCGCGGCAGATAAGGACGTCGTTGTAAGAGAGGCGGTCAAGAAGATCGACCAGGCAGCGGCAAAGGGTATTATCCATAAGAATACCGCCGCCCGCAAGAAATCTGCTTTTGCTCTTAAACTCAACGAAAGCAAATAATTAAAAGCCTTAAAGCTGCTTGTTCAGCCGTGTTATGAATAAACAGTATAAAAGCTAAAAGAGTCCGATTTTGTCGGACTCTTTTTTTGTTCGAAATTTTTTTCTTTTCACAAAAGCTGACCCCTCAGCTTTAAAAGTATGGCCTTTTCCTTTCGGGAGATCTGCACCTGGTTTGTACCAAGCTTTTTGGCCGCTTGGCTTTGGGTATCGCCGCAAAAATATCTAAGCTCGATTATTTTTCGTTCACCTTCACTCAAATGGGAAAGAGCCTGAAAAAGCGCTGTTTTTCCAATGACGTTTTCTTCACAGCTTTCCTCCTTCACCTCCATTTCGGTTGATTCGCCGTTTTCTCCCACCGTCAAGGAAAGTACCGGAGCAGCCGCCGAAAGAGCCTCGGCCGTCTGATCGTAGGAAAGTCCCGCCTTTTCACAAAGCTCGGAAATTGTCGGCTCACGACCTATCTCAAGCAGCATCTGCTGTTTTATGCGCAGAAGGTGCATCGCCCGCTCCTTTAAAGCACGTCCCACCTTTATGCTCCCCCCGTCCCGGAAGAGCAGCTTTATTTCGCCTAAAATCACCGGCACAGCATAGGTGGAAAATTTTATCCCCCTGCTTTGGTCAAAACCTTTTACCGCCTTGCAAAGGCCGAGACATCCCGCCGAAAAAAGCTCGTCATATTCCACTCCGCGGTTTTTAAACCTGTTGCAGCAGGCGTGAACAAGGCCTATATTCTGAGAAACAAATTCGTCGTTTAGCGAAACCTCGCCCTGCCGTCCCTTCTCGGACGGTTTTTTTGTCTTGTGGGAAACCGGATTTACCGCGCCGCTCATCGTCTTTTGATTATCTTTTCCATAGTCACCGTGGTGCCCTTGTCCTTTCTCGAACGCACCTTTAAGCTATCGGTGAAGCTTTCCATAACCGCAAATCCCAGTCCCGCACGCTCCTCACCGCCGGTGGTAAAAAGAGGTTCCATTGCCTTTTCCACATCCTCGATTCCGCAGCCCACATCTCTTATCTTTATCCTGACCTTTCGGTTTTCAAAAATTCCGACGGTTATGTAAATGGGACCGAGGGCTTCTTTATATGCGTGAACAATGCAGTTTGTGACTGCCTCCGAAACGGCGGTCTTTATATCACCTATCTCCTCAACCGTAGGATCGAGCTGAGCAGCAAAGGCCGCGACCGCCACCCTTGCAAAGCTTTCGTTTGAAGAACGGGAGGTAAGGGTAAGCTTCATTTCATTAATGGGTTTGATCATTTTTTTACACAACTCCTTTCGATAAGGCAGAGCCTGTCCAGTCCCGCCACCCGCATAACCTTGTATATCTGGGATGATGTGTTAAGTACCTGAAGCTCGCCGTCGTAAAACTTTATCTGGCGATATCTGCCCATAACAAGACCTATTCCCGAGCTGTCCATAAAGGTCACGTCACGGAAGTCAAGAATCAGCAGCTTAACATTGCCGCTTTCAAGCTCCCTGTCGATGGTCTCCCGCATTTCTCTTGCCGAATGGTGGTCGATCTCGCCATCAAGATAGGCGGTCACCGTCTGTCCCGACGATTCAATTTTTATTCCCATTTTTTTATTCCTCCTGACCGAATAAATTAATGTACATTTTTCTTTTTCGGAAAATCTTCGTTGGCTATATGCCTGGCGATTATATGCTTGATAATTGTGCAGTTGCTGATTATTGTGTAGCTGTTTATTGTGCGGTTGATGGTTGAGTGACTGATGATTGTGCAGATAACAATTGTGCGGTTCCCGGGACCTTAGAAATTTATACTTAATTCATCCCCTTTGATTTTGCTTTGACAATTTCATTTTAAGGGATGCCTCTAAATTTTTTTAAAACATTTTGCGGTCGAAAGCTGCATTAAAAAAGGACTTTAACGGTCACTTTCTCGTCGTCGCAGAGATTTTGTACTTTTAATAAACAAAGGGCGCTTTGAGAAATAAAATCATCGCTTTGCTCGCTTAAAAGAGCCGAGATAAGGGTCATTTGTTCGTCAAGCTCGTCCACCGACGAATGAGAGGCAAAAACCGCCGTGGTTTCCTTTATGTTGTCCCAGTTTTGCTTTGCGGCCGAAAAGCTCTCGACCGCCCTTTCGATCTCGCCTTTTTCAAAAAATTCGATGGTCTTTTCAAGGGGCTCTCCCACCTCTTTTTCCACCCGGGATGTAACCACCGTGCTTGTAATACACAGCGCCACCGAAACGGCAAAAAGTATGGCAGCAATATAAAGTCTTTTCATTTTCTTCTCCTTAAACGCTCTGTTGCTTTGTGTCTTTTGTTTGCTCTGCTTTGTGTTTTTGCTTTCTCGCCGACTGCTCAATTGTTTTTTGCCGAAAAGCTCAGCTTTTTTGATTTGTCCCGCTGTCGGTATTTTGCTTTTTAACAAAATAGGTGTCCTTATCCCCGTCAAACAGCATTAAAAATATTTCCCGCTTCTTAAGCTTCTTTTTTGCAATAATTTTTTCAAGCTGCTGCTCGGAAATTCCGCAAATTTGAAGGCTGGCCTTGTTTATGCTGCCATCTCCCACAACCGTGACCGGCAGTTTATCGGGCAATGGGCTAAGTCCCAGCATTTCGGCAGTGGGCTGAACTTTAAGACTTTTCTTTTTAACGCTCAGCTTTCCGCCCGTTTCCACAAGCGCAAAGGCCACCTCGCGAATGTCGAAAACTCCCTGCTGACGAAGGCTTTCGTTGATGTCGTCGATGGTAAGTCTCAAAGCCTTCATTGCCTTTTGGTCGATGACTCCGTTTTTGATGATAAGGGTGGGACTGCCGTCAAGCACTCTTCTCGCCCAAGGCAGTTTCAGGGTTGCAACCGACAGCAGCACCTCAAGAATAACCAAGCAAAAAATGGCTATAATACCATTAAGGGCAGGTCGGTTGAGATCCTGAATGGGAGCGGCAGCGCATTCGGAAATCATAATCGTGACCACAAGCTCTCCCGGCTGAAGCTCGCCTATCTGGCGCTTTCCCATAAGGCGAAGGCTGAGTATAACGGTAAAATATAAAATTACCGAGCGGATAAGCGTTACAAACATAATTCATCACCAAAGCTTATTTTGTCCAAAAAGAGAGCATTTATCCATAACACACATATCCGCCCATTTTGAAAAGAGGGATATCTTGACAAAGTACAATTCTGCCTTTTTAGGCTGTTCGCTAAACGACAATATGACCGTCATACAGGGAAAAATCGGAGATTCGGACGATTTTATCTTTCGCGACTTTTCGGCAAATGGCCACGATTTTGTTTGTCTTACAATGGAAAACCTCGTGGATAAGGAACAGCTTGAGCGGCAGGTTATCGCAAAAATACTTGCCGCAAAAACCCTTCCGTCGGACGGGAAGGAACGCTTTGAATTTATAGAAAAAAGCATATCCTCCTCTCCTGATCAAAAGCGGGTCAAAAGTATTGAAGAGCTACTCAGATTTCTTATGTCGGGCTGGGCGGTCATTATAGTCGACGGCTTTGATTTTGCCCTTTGTATAGGCGTTCAAAGCACCCCCACAAGAAGCATCGGCTCACCCGTTTCAGAGGTTATGGAAAGAGGCTCTGAGGAGGGCTTTTCGGAAATTCTCCGCAACAATATGGCCATGGTCAGGCGGCGTATGAAAACGCCCGAGCTTAAATTTGAAATAATGACTATAGGCAAAAAATCAAAAACCGACGTAGCCATATGCTATCTAAACGACGCAGTGGACAAGGAGATACTTGCCGAGGTCAAAAAGCGACTCAACAAAATGGAAATCGATGCGGTGCTTGATTCGGGGTATATCCAGCCCTTTCTCGACACACCTTCCGCATCCCTTTTCCCCTCGGTCGGCACCACCGAGCGTCCCGACACCCTTTGCGGAAAGATTTTAGAAGGAAGAATAGGGATTCTGGTTGACGGAACGCCCTACGCCCTAACCGTTCCCCTGCTCTTTTCCGAGCATTTTCAAAGCCTCGACGACTACACCGTCAATCCTTTTTTCGCCACATTTATAAGGTGTATAAAATATCTGTCCTTCTTTCTTGCCGTGCTTGTATCGGGCACCTATGTGGCCATTTGCGAGCATAATCCCGAGCTTTTCCCCGCCGCCATACTGCACAAGGTTTTTGACTCGGGCATCGTCACACCTTTTCCGAATATGTGGGAGGCTCTTATCATCCACGTGATCTACGAAATAATGCGTGAAGCGGGCCTGAGGCTTCCGAAATCGGTGGGACATGCCGTCAGCATAGTGGGCGGCCTTGTTATCGGGGAAGCGGCCGTCACGGCGGGACTTATCGGCGCACCTATGATTATCGTGGTGGCTGTCACCGCCCTTGCCTCCTTTGTTGTGCCCACCCTTTATTACCCCTGTGCCCTGCTGCGGTTTGCGGGGATCTTTATCGGCGGACTTTGCGGAACTACCGGTATGGTGCTTTTTGCAGCCGTCATAATAACCGCCGTGTGCGGCCACAATGTATACGGCATTCCGCTTTCGGCACCCGTTTCTCCCTTCGACAGATTCTCGGTAAGGGATACCCTTCTCCGCGACAGCTGGCGAAAGCTGTCCAAAAAAACCGTTAAAATTCAAAATCTCCACGGCAGTAAGGAGGAAAAACGCCCTTGACCTCTAAAAAAGAAATCGGTGCCGGCCAGCTTCTCGGGCTGATGCTTTTAAGCCGCCTTTCGGTAGCGCTGACCTTTCCCTTTGATTTTGCGGGCAGCTTTAGCAATCAGGAATGGCTTGTGTCACTGCTGTTTTTCCCTTTTTTGCTGCTTCTGCTTTTGCCTTCCTATCTTCTTTTTAAAAAAAGCGGCCTCTCGCCTTTGCAATCGGCATATGAGGTCTCTCCGATTTTAGGCAGCGGTGCGGCAATACTTCTTTGTATATTTTTCCTTTTAAGCGCGGCCGTCAACCTTTCCCGTTTCAACATCTTTATGACCTCCACTACCGGTGCAGATCAAAGTCCTTTGTTTTTTCCCCTGCTGCTCATAATCCCCGCTCTTTACGCGGCTTATAAAGGCATTGAGGCCATTTCCCGCACCGCCCTTATTGCCCTTGTCATCGGCTTTCTTTCGGTGGCGGTGATAATTCTGGCGGTGCTTCCGAAATTCGACCTTTTAAATATCGTTTCTCCTCATTTTTACGATAAAAAAGGAACCGCCGAGCTCTTAGGCGTATACATTTCAAACACCTCCGAAGCGGTGGCATTTTCGCTGCTGCTTCCTAAAGTCAGAGGCAATGTCAGGGGGACAATGATAGGCTTTTCGGCCCTTTGCTCGGTCGGAATGTTCATTATATTTTTCTCGGTCAGCGCGGTTTTCGGCGAACTGACGGCCTTTGAGAATTTTCCCTTTTATGCCCTTGCCGACATTGCAGAGCTTGGGGAGCTTAAAAGGCTTTCTGCCCTTCACGCATCCACCTGGATCCTCGGGCTGTTTATAAAATGCGCCCTGTTTTTATATCTCGCTTACGACTGCTTTAAGCAGGTTACAAAAGGAAAGTCCTCTCCTATTATTGCAGCTGCGGGCGGAGCTCTTACCTTTATCGCAGGGACGCTCATTTCGCGGAATTATTCGTCCTCAAAGACAAAAGTCTATTCAGAAATGCTCTTTTGCCTTGTCATTCTGCTTGCCGTGGTAATTCCCTCCGTCTTTGCATTTATAATGCCGAAAAGGAACAAAAATTTCGGAAAGGATGAGAAAAATTAAAAAGCCCATTGCCTTTTTGCTTGTGCTTGCGGTGTTGACCCTCTTTTCGGGATATAACGGCCGCGTCAAAATAAGGGACAGGGTCATAATTCAGGGAATGGCTCTCGACACCGAAAACGATGCCTATTCCCTGACCGTTCAGACCTACAAACCAAGCTCCCTTCAAGAGCCTAAAAACGAATACGAGCTTCACACCGCCTCGGGTTCGACCGTTTATGAAGCCCTCCAAAGCATCAATTCCATAACCGGGCAGCAGGCCTTTTTTTCAAATCTCCAGGTCATTGTCATTTCCCAAAGCGTCGCCGACAAGGGGCTTTCCCCCGTTCTCGATTTTTTCGCCCGATATTCCGAAATACGAAAGAATGTGACGGTGGTAGCCTCGGCCTGCAAAGCCGCCGAGCTTTTGACCATCGACAGCGAATCGGGCATACTCCCCGCCGAACGCATAAACAAAATTATGAGCTACGGGACCGACACGTCAAATTACGACGGAAGCAAGCTTTTGGACATTACCGAGCGGTATTTAAGCGACACAACCGACGCCTTTTTGCCGCTTCTCGATGTAAACGAAAACGACAGCGAGCGGACGGTCAAAATATGCGGCGTGCTCTGTTTTTCGGGGAATGAGCCGTCGGGAATAATGTCGCCTGCCGACTCGGTAGGATTTAACTGGATAGCGGGATACGACAGCCGCCAGAGCCTTATTGTCGACTCTGACAGCGGCAGGTTTACCCTTTCGGTACAGGGCGTTTCCTGCAAAATTTCCGCAAGAGAATCCGCTTCTTCTGACGGCGCTGCCTATTCTTCCGCCAACCGTTGTTTATCCGATTCCGGCCTGTCTTATTTCGCGAATCATCCCCTTAGCACCGTATCTTCCCGGTGCTTCGGGCATTCCGTCCCGCTTTGTCCCGCCGCCGTTTTTTTATCCGATTCCGCCGCCGTTTTTTCATCCGATTCTAACACTTTGGCCGATACCGTCCCCGAGATCGACATAGATTTAAGACTTAAATTTAATGTAACCGAGATTAATTCAAAAAAGGATGTCATTTCCGAAAAGGACATTTTAGATATAACCCCTCTGCTTTCCGAAAAGGTTAAGGAAAGGGCCGAGCAGTCGGTCAACCGTGCCTTTTACCAGCTTGACAGCGACATTTTTGAATTCGGCAAATATGTCAGGCGGGACTGCCCAAAGCTTTATCAAAGCGAGAAATATAAGAAGCTTGAAAAATCCGATTGGAAAATAAACATCGACGCCCGGGCCGAGATCTATCGGGTAGGAAAAACCAACCGCACGGTTTAACGAAGACCGACAGCCGACCCGCCGCCCTTAATATATCAACAAGCGTCCTGCCTTTGCAAGACACATCACTCCCGACACCCCTTTTCTCGGATTTTATCCCTTTCCGACAATTTCTTTATTTACCATAAATTTTCTATAATAATATTAAATATAAAACACACAATAATTTTGCAAACGCAAATACCGTAAAGGAGTGCTAAAGATGGCAAAGAGCAATAAGACTCTCGTTCCCGAGGCTCGCGAGGCTCTCAATCGCTTTAAGATGGAATCTGCCGGTGAAGTCGGCGTAAATCTTAAGCAGGGCTACAACGGCGACCTGACCTCCAAGCAGGCAGGCTCTATCGGCGGACAGATGGTCAAAAAGATGATCCAGTCTTACGAAAACGGCCTTAAATAAGTCGTATAAAGACAGCAAGTCCCGCCTATCCTTTATGGGATAAGCGGGACTTATTTTTTTGAAATATTAAGTTGTACGACAATCGTTTACCTGATCGCTCAACCGAGCTTTTTGCTGTACTCGGCGATAACCTTCTCTAAATCTCCCGAGCCGTCGGAATAGCAAAGCAGCGTACTGACCTTTCCCTTATAGCCCTCTGCTTTCTTAAAGCTGTCATCGCAAATATAAGAAATGTATCCGTCGGCGCCCTTAACATAAATACGCAGTCCGTAGCTCCAGCCCACGCTGTTTTTTGGCAAAGAGGCCTTAAGCTTTACCGAGCCTATCTTGTTGTATATCTCGTTAACATCCGAAGGCTCGATGGTTTGAGTAACCATTCCCGTGCTTCCGTCGATAAGCTCAATCCTTTCGATGTTCTCGGCCTTTACCCCGCCTATGGCCTGGGAAAAGGTCAGCGGACGGAAGGTATACGCCGCCCCGCCTGCAACCACCGCAACAATAACAAGACAGATGATAAGAATTTTTACACCTTTTTTCATTATATTACCACCTCACATAACCTGCATAATTGATGCTTCCCTTGAAGTAATAAAAGTTAGATATAGTAGCCGACCAACCATCTGCCACTCGTAGGTAATTACCGTCACTGCACTCCTGATATCCAACACAAAGTAAGGAGTGATTGCCATATTTACTATCGTTATGTGTACCAATAATTACTGGATAGCTTTGATCAATATTGTCTTTTATAAAACTCCAAGTCACACCACTCAACAGCCCATTCTGCTGGTATCCGCTACCAGAAATGTGGTCATATCTTGACCTGGAAAAAGCCGTTAGTCCCGGAATAATTTGATTAAAGTATGTACCCTTGATATATTCTGTGCGTAATCCTGCATATAACATACAAAACACCGAATTCGATGGATTTCTTGCCGATTCACTACCATTCCAAAGGCCGTAATGACCGCCTGGTTTAATTGTTCCCCAATAATATATCATATTTGTAGCCGCTACCGGAGTGCAATGATCTCTGTTTACAAAATTGCTTGTTATATACGGAACAAAATTAAAATTGTTTTTGTCATTATCCCAATATACTCCGTTAAGGTTTTTGTTTGTGTAAACAACCTGCTCCATAGGACTGACCGTTTCGGAGGAAATTCTTGCTTCGTTTTCAATTTCAATCA
>CAKSDF010000034.1 GCA_934444695.1 uncultured Eubacteriales bacterium
CTTGTCGGTAACAATCTGATGCTCGGGATGCTGTCCCACAAAACCGATTTTTTCGGCCGACAGCCGCCCCTTTGCTTTAGAAATATCCTGCCCGCTAAAAAGAAGATTTCCGCAAAGTTCTCCGTTTGGCGTAAGCTCGGGCTTTAAGCATCGCAAGAGGGTGGATTTGCCGCTTCCCGTTTCGCCTGCAAGGGTTATAAATTCCCCGTCTTGTATTTCAAAGGAAAGGTCAAAAAGGGCGGGAGCTTTCGAGCCGGAATATGTGAAACTTAAATTTTTTGCTGTAAATGCCGCCATTTTAATTCCTCCTTTGCATTGATAAAACAGGGTAAAAAGCACAAAATGAAAAATACCGCCGAAACAATGAGCACCGGCGGATCAAGGCCGACAGAAAGGCTCGGATAAAAGGAATAATCTATCCCGCAAAAAATTTGCCCTAAAAGCACAAAAAGGAACAGCAGCCCCGATGCCGCCAAAAACAGGCCGTCCTTGAGCTTAAAAGCGAAAAGCGAAAATCGACTGCGCTTTCCCGTGCCGTAACCTCTGGCCTCCATACTGTCGGCGGTGATTATGCCCTTTTCAAGTCCCCATGTCACAAGGGCCGAAAAAACGCCCATATGCCCCTTTAATCGGTCGGGAACATTGTCGGCCTTGAAAATGCCCATTCCCTTTGCACTGTCGGAAATTTCCCTTCGCTTTTTAAAGAAAAGAGGAACATATCTTAAAGCTATCGAAAGGATAAGGGCGGCTTTCGGAGAAAACGCAGAAAAAATGTAAAGCAGCTTGTCTGAGGTCATTATTGCCGAAAAGCACCTAAACCACAAAAGCACCGCAAGTATCATTCCTGCCGAGTTTATTCCAAAAAGCAGAGCTTCGAGGGTTATGGGGTTGTCGTTTAAAACGAACAAAACGGTTTTGCCGTTGTGGCTTATGAGCGGGTTTATAAGGGCGGTTATGATAAAGATGAAAAGATAGGGAAGATATTGTTTTAAACCGCCTTTTTTGCAATAAAAAAATAGAGAAATGACCGCACCCAAAAGGGAAACGGCCGTAAAAATCGGATGAGGAAAAAAGGCGGTAACGAACACGACCGACAAAAAGAAGAAAAAAACGCACAGTGGATTCAGGTGCTCAAAATCTTTCATTGCCGCCATCCTTTCATACAATTTTAATTGGATTTAAGAAAAATATCAAATGTCGGTTCATTAAAAAACTAAAATGAGGGTGATGATAGTAACGAGATGGTTAATGTAGAAGAGAGTTACCGGGAGATCATTCAATATCCTTGCCGAGATCGCAGGTATAAAGCCATTCGACCTTGTCCCCCGGGGAAAGAACATATTCTCCGCAGCCTACCGACGGGGTCTGGCCGTTGACCTTATACATCCAGCCCGACAAATCGCCGAAATCAAATTCATAAATATAGTTTATTCCCCTTATATATGCCATGGAGATGTTTTGGCCGTTGACTCCGCTGTTTTCCACCTGTATGTTGTAGGTCTTTGCGGCGTCGGTCAAAAGGTCGTAAACCGTTTGGCTTTCGGTTATGTCAAGCTCGGTCGTGTCGAGAATGATTCCGTCTTGCGGAATGTGGCTTGATTCGGATTTGCCCAAAACCGTATCGCATCGAATGGAAATGAACGCCTTTCCCACCGAATCGGGCTTTGAAACGGGACTGTAATAATTACCTGCCGTCTTAAATGATGTCAGCAGTACCGCAAGAGAGAGCACCGCCGCCGAAATTGCAAGAAATACGGCGTTTTTTTTGTTCAGCTTCTTTTTAAGAAAAAGTATGAGCGCTGCTGCGACCGCTAAAATCAGGATAACGCCTATGGCAACGGGCTTGTAGCTACTAAAAAAACCTGTTTTTCCGCCGTTCGAACGGTCGGAATCTGCGGAAAGGGGACTGCTGTCGGCCGTCACAAGGCCTTCCGATTGATTGCCTTCTTCCGCCGTTTGGTCGGCTGAACCGTCGGCGGGAGCATCCTGGCCGTCGGGTAATGGGCTTTGATCGGTTTGATCCGGTGAGCCTGTATCGTTTTGACCGTTTTGGCCGCCTTGGTTACCTGTCGTGCCTGTGCTGCCGTTATGACCGTTGTTATGACTGTCGTTTTTGCCGCCTGTGTTTGAGCCGCTGCCATTATTATTTCCCGAAGGATCGGCGGCAGGGCTTTTTGCGGGGACGGCCTTTGTGCCCTTTACCGAAAGGTTAAAAAGCGAGGGCAGGCCGTGTTCATACCGCCAGAGAGCCACAAGGGAATAAAAGGCCTGAACGGTGGCGGTACCGTTTGACGAGCCGCCCATTGCATGGCTGAAGCTGCCGTCGGACAAACGGAATTTTGAAAGAGCGGAAAAAACCGAGTTTCCGTTTTTCAAAAATCGGCTGTCGGTTTTGGGATTTATCGAAAGGGCGGTAAGGGCTACTATTACCTGAGCCGAGCTTTCGGCGTTTTCGGTGCCGTAGCTTGAAAATCCGCCGCTTGAAAGCTGCCTTGACGAAATAAAGGACAGCCCGTCGTTTATGGCCGAGCTTACCCGCTGCTCACCCTTGTGTGGAGCAAGGGCGGTAAGAGCCATAGCGGTGACATCCACATCGGAATTCCCGCCGCTTACCGACCATCCGCCGTCGGAATTTTTAAGGGATAAAAGCTCGGAAATTATATCGTCCTTTGACAGCGAAACGGCGGCACCGTTGTTTGAAAGCTCAAGGCCGAAAATGTAGCTCATTATTCCGAGACTTCCCACCGAGTCCTTTGCAGTGGCAGAAACGAAGGGGTCGCCCGGCATTTTGCAGGCCATGAGCGCAAGAGCACACCGTTGGCGGGAAACGGCGGAGGATATGGTGTTCTTTGAAAGGTAGGAGCTGAGCGCCGAGCCGTATCCCGAAAGGTCAAGCCCGCCGTAATATGCCGAAAGGCCTATGGCATACCATTCGGCCGCACCCTTTCCCGCACCCGATGAAAGTCCGTTTTTCGCAAGCTCCGAAACCGAGGAGCTGCCGCTTTCTTTAAGCTTAAAATCAACAATACCGTCGATAAGACTCTCGGTCTCGTCGACGGCAAGGGACGGCGCTGTGCCCGCAAAAATTATGCAGGCACAGCAAAGAAATGAGAGGATAGAAAAAGCAATTTTTTTCATTTTATATAATACTTATTACTTCTTCTTATTTAAAAGAACGAGAGCTCCGCAGGAAACTACAAGAGCAGCGCAGGAGAAAAGAACAGCCGAGCTGTCGCCCGATTTGGGGTTTGCGGGAGCACTTGAGACTTTGGTGCTGTCGGGGGTGACGGTGGGAGTGGTATCGTCATTAATGCCGCCCTTGGCGTCGGAAACGGGGGAGTTTACTTCGGAAATTTCCGAAACTTCCGAAATAACGCTGTCGACAGGCTGCTGATTGGCGTTATAATGGACCGTGAGGGCGGCGGGAACGAGAATTGCGCTTTCGGATTTTGCGCTGACAATATATGTTCCGCTTTCACCGAAGGGAATGGAAAGACCGGCAACGCTGCCGTCTTTGGCTGTTCTGACATTTGTTTCTTTTCCGTCAACGGTTATGATTGCATCTGCGATGGGAGCCGAGTATGCGGCGTAATTTTCGTCAAAATACACGCCGTAAAGGGTGTAGTAATCATACAGGCATCCGCCTATATTGCTGAAATTGTGATCGAAATAGCAATATGTATCCGAGAAGGTCTTGGTGTCCTGGTAAACAAAGGCGTTGATGAAGTCGCCTGCTTTTACCTCGTCGCCGAGGCTCCATGCAGAGGCGTTGTTTACATAGTAGCCGTAGCTGCCGCCGTTTTGTACTCCCCAAAGCTTGGTGAGCGAAAGGCCGTATTCGGTCATTTCGGAAGCATAGCCTGCAGCGGCTCCGCCTTCATAATATGCTTCGTGTGCGGCATAAAGAGCCTCGTCTATGGTGAACTTTCCGTCGCCGTTAAGATCCTTTACGGTAACCTCATCGTTGGCAATCTCAAGTTCGCCGTTTGCAATGGTTACATAAACCTTCAGCCCGGTCTCGGCTGCGGCCGAAACGCCCATTGCACAAAGCGCAACAACTGCGGCAACGATAATGCAAAGTGTTTTTTTCATTTTTGTTTCTCCTTTTTTGTTTTTATGTTTGCGGCTTTCGGCCGTTAAAACCTTTTTGATTTTTATTTTTTTCAGCTTGCTGTCGGGTGTTTGTTTCGGATTGCTTTCAGCCTTGTTTTTCGTCCTGCTTTTTGGTCTCTTTGGCCTGTTTTTTAGCCAGTTTATATTTAAGCTTGTTTCGTTTTGCCTTTATTCGCTTTTCCAGCCGCTTTTGCTCGGCGCCCCGGCGCTTTTGCTTTACTCCCGCGGCTTCGAGGGCACGGGGGAAGGGGCCGAAATAGGATTTTATCATCATTACTTCAAATTCGGAAAAATCCGACCGCTTCGGTAGCCGATGCTCTCCCTTGCTTTCAAGCTCTGCGGCCTTTTTTCTGATAAGGTCTATGCAGTCACCTTTTGTAAGTGTACCTTTTGTTTCTTCCATTTCTTCACCATAATGCAAGATTTTTAAATGGGGCAATAAAAAAAGCATTTCTTGTAATAAAACAAAAAATGCAACCCTACAAAAGCCCAAAAAGCCCCTGCTTTTTAAGCTCTATCGGCTGCATTCTTCATTGCCCAAAAATGTCGCGGTAAACCGCCGCCCTCGGCAGAGTGAGTATTCCGACTTTAACGGTAATGGCAGTTGCGACGGATTTTCACCGAACTTCCCTCTTAATTTATGCTTTTTTCTGATACGGGAGTTAAAAACCGACTGAAACGGTTTGTTGCGGCCGGGAATCCGCAAGCAATCGGTGTCCGACCACCTGCTTATTTAAGCAAAAATACTCTGTCGAATATTCTATTCGTTTTGATTATATCAGCGGAGTCGATAAATGTCAACAAGGGGAAAGAATTTAAAATGAAAGTACAGAAATTTAACGAAAAAGTATAAAAATCTCTTTGACGAAGGGCCATTTTTGTGCTATAATTACCTTGCGGACGAAAAAATGAGTCTGCCGATGTTTAAAAATCGGCAAAAAGACCCTTTTAAATGCCCTGCAAAAAAATAACGGTTGGTATCAAAGGAGCTGATCTTATGAATAAAATTATTACGGTCGGTCGTGAATTCGGAAGCGGAGGAAGAGAGCTTGCCCGCCGCCTGGCCGAAAATCTTAATATGGATTACTACGACAAGGAAATTATAACCGAGATTTCAAAGCACACATCCCTTTCGGAGGAATATGTTAAGCAGGTTATCGAGCACCGCCCTCATTATCTCTATCCCATAACCACCGGGCAGAGCATTTCCTATGTAGGAGAATATGCCTTCCAGCAGGTGCAGACCATTTACGGTGCTCAGAGCGAAATAATCAAGAGTATGGCCGAAAAATCCGATTGTGTTATCGTCGGAAGATGTGCCGACTATATTCTGCGTGACTATCATCCTTTCAGACTGTTTGTTTACGCCGACATCGAAAGCCGCGTAAAGCGCTGTATGGAACGCGCGGCGGAAGGTGAAAAGCTTACCGAAAAGGAAATGAAGCGCCACATTCTCGCTCTTGATAAAGAACGGTCAAAGTATTACGAATTTTATACCGACCGCCGTTGGGGCGACAAGCTGAACTACGATCTTTGCATCAATACAAGCTTCCTGGAAATTAAAAAGCTGGTGCCCGACATCGCCAAGCTGTTTAAATAATTTCCTACCCTGCCGCATTTCCCACTGCTTTGGGAAAACGAAAGGGAAACCTTATTTAAAAAACATACACTTTGCCGGCGAGACAGCTTTTGGCTTTTTCGTCGGCTTTTTAAGGAGAATGAAAAATGCTTGAATTTTTATCCGAGCATGCTTTGCGGATAGTTATAATCGTCGCAGCTGTTATTGCTGTTGGGGTTATAGTGAGATCGGTAAAACGGCAGACGGCAAGGGCACGGTCGCTTGTCCGTCAGCTTTTAAATGCCGCAGGTACCGAGCAGATGGTCGAGCAAAAGCCTAAATCCTTAAGCGGCGCCGATTCTATATTCTTGCCGAGAATTTTAAAGGATTTTCCCGAATTTAATCTTTCGGATGTTAAAAGAACCGTTTCCGAGTACATAAAAAATCAGCTTTCGGACAGGGGAAGGGTGACGGTGCACAATATTGTCATTAAAAATTATACCTCTGCCGGCATTTCCAGAGAAATTGTTTTTCAGGCGGCGGTGGAGATCGAAAAGCAGGGGCAAAAGGAGCAAAGGCGCTATTGCGTGGTTTATAATTTTTCCCCCGAAAGCAAGGGAGACGGTACCCTTGCGGCCAATTGTCCCAATTGCGGAGCGCCTCTTTCCTCAACCGTCGGAGAGGTGTGCGCCTACTGCGGTTCAAGGGCCTCGAATGTGCTCTCTAACAAGTGGAAGATAGTCGATATGTACGAGGATTAACGCACCTTTGAAAAATGCGGCTTTTCGGCGGATCGCGGGGAAATGAAACCGCTGAGAAAAGGTCAAAGGCAGTGCCGCAGAGAAGTTTTTACCGAGAGTTTACGACACTTTATATGATGTTTGAAAATGCAAAAAAATATATATGATTTTTGAATTTAAATACCTCTTTTTTGTGCCTGTTGCAACAAAAATGTAACAAGTCGGAAACCTTACTTGAAAATCGGGCAAAAATGTAGTAAAGTGGAGATGTAATTTGGACAGATAGGACGATTTTATGATTGTTTTTGAGAACTGCCGAGAAAGTTATCTTCATAACAATACCATAGGCTCGATTGTTCTGTTTTCGCTTTGCTCGAAAACGGGTATTGCGGCTTTTCTCAAAAAAGAAGAAAAAAATTAAACGGCTCTGAAAACGCCTTCCTTTTGGGATGTGTTTTTGGGGCTGTTTGCATTATGGCGCCTTTTTGCGGAAAAATTCTTAATGGTTACGATAGCGTTTAATTTGTAGAAATATGTAACGCTATAAGTGATGAACACCATGCCGCACGGGAAAACGGAGAGCGAAATCAATGGCGCCTTTTGAAAAACGGAGGAAATGTATGACATCATCAGATCTGCTTTTAATGTTTGCCGAGCTGTTCGGAGGACTGGCCTTTTTCCTTTACGGAATGAGCGCAATGTCTGCCGGACTTGAACAAATGGCCGGCGGAGCCCTCGACCGCACCCTTAAAAAGGTTACGAAAAACGATTTTATCAGCTTCCTTGTGGGCGCGGGAATGACCATAGCCATCCAGTCGTCGTCGGCTTTGACGGTTATGCTTGTGGGACTTGTTAATTCGGGAATAATGGAGTTTGCCGATACATTTGGAATGATAATGGGTTCCCACGTGGGCACCACTCTTACCTCCTGGATACTGACCCTTACCGGCATACAGGGCGAAAATTTCTTTTTGACCCTTTTAAAGCCCATGACCTTTGCCCCGATACTTGCTCTTGTGGGCGTTGCCTTCAGAATGTTCTCAAAAAGGGAGCGCAAGAGAAACCTTGGTCTTATCCTCATCGGATTCGCCGTTTTAATGACCGGAATGGATATGATGAGCGGTTCTATGGAGCGCTTTAAGGAAGATCCTGCCTTCCAAAGTATGCTTGTGGCCTTTACAAGTCCCATGCTTGCTTTCCTTGTTTCCACCGTTTTCACCGGAATAATTCAGTCCTCGGCCGCAACGGTCGCCATTGTTCAGGCCATGACCCTTGCCGCAGCGACCACGGGCAACCCCATTTCCTATCAGGTGGCCATTCCGCTGGTGCTCGGTGCAAATATCGGCACATGTATGACTGCCCTGCTTTCCAGTATCGGCACAAGCAGAGACGCCAAACGGGTGGTTGCCATGCACATTTACACCAACGCCATAGGCGGATTTGTATGTGTTATTTTGATGTACATTGCAATGGCCATGTCCCCCGATATTTTCGCCGCTCCAATTTCGATGATCGGCGTTGCGGTGGTGCATACGGCATTTAACTTTGTCAACACCGTGGCCTTTGCACCTTTGAAGAAACCCATGATCAGACTTTGCGAAAAGACGGTCAAAAATGGAAAGAAAAATTCCCATACTGTGTTTTTGGACGAACGCCTTTTTCAAAATTCCGCCCTTGCCGTTTCGGAATGTCATCGACTTACCAACGAAATGGCCGAGCACACCCGCACGGCGCTGCTCGAATCCCTTGAAATTATAGAAGAATTCGACGAACAAAAGGCCGACCACATCAGAGAGCTTGAAAAGCTGACCGACAAATACGAGGACAAGCTCGGAACCTACCTTGTGCGGCTGTCCCGCGGAGAGCTTACCGACAGTGAGTCTCATTCGGTATCCCGCCTGCTTCACACCATCGGCGATCTCGAACGAATAGGCGACCACGCTCGCAACATAAGCGAAGCGGCCAGGGAGATAAAGGAAAAGAAGATCGTGTTTTCTATTCCCGCAAAGGAGGAGCTGAGGGTCATTGTCTCGGCTCTTAAGGAAACGCTGACCATAACCATCGATTCTTTTGTCAAGGACGATCTTGAGCTTGCAAGAAATGTTGAGCCTCTTGAGCAGGTCATCGACAAGCTCAAAAAGGAAATGATGGAGCGCCATGTCGACCGACTTCAAAAGGGTGAATGCACCATACAGATGGGATTTGTATTTTCCGATCTTCTGACCAACTTTGAAAGGGTATCGGATCACTGTTCCAACATCGCGGTATACACCCTCCAGCTCAGATCTTCAAAGCTCGATTCTCATAAGTTCCTTAAGAAAATACGAAACGAGGAAAACGGAGAATTTGCCCACAAGTTCAACGAATACGAGGAAAAGTATTCCTTATAGAATAATAGAACAATAGAACAAAGCCTTTTGCGTAACAATTGAAAACACCTTTGAATAGTATGGTATAAAAACTGTTCAGAGGTGTTTTTTTATGCTTGAAATTTTTGAGGCTTTAAGAAAATCGGCTCCCGAGTTTTTTGCCGGAGCAAATTCGGCCGACGGATTTTTTTCCTGCTTTGACGACCTTTATGACCCCTTTTCGGGCGATCGGTTTTACATACTTAAAGGCGGGCCGGGAACGGGGAAATCCACTCTTATGAAGGAAACGGCCGTGAAAATGAGCGAAAATGGGGAGGCGCCCACCCTATTTTATTGTTCCTCCGATCCCGAGTCTCTCGACGGAGTGACCTTCGAAAAAACAGGCACCGGCATTGCCGACGGAACGGCGCCCCATACCATGGATCCTAAATTCCCCGGTCTTTGCGAGAACATCGTGCCTCTCGGGGAATGCCTAAACGGTGACGCACTTTATGAAAAACGGCAGGAACTGCTTCCTCTTTTTAACGCCAATTCGCTTTTGCACAAAAAGGCATCCCGCCTGATAAAAGCGGCCGGTAGACTGCTTGACGACAGCTTTGCCGTGGATTGCCGATGCACCGATCTCGACAGGGCGGCGGAATTTGCCAAAAAGCTGGCCGACAGGGTATTTGGAAAGGAAAGGGGAAAAGAGGGATGCGAAAAGCGGCGTTTTTTATCGGGTATAACCCCTAAAGGACACACGGTGTTTTCAGACACACCCTTAAAGCTGTGCCAAAGGGTTATAACCGTTGAGGACGCATACGGCGGGGCGTCGTCGGTTATTATGGCGGTGCTGAGAAAAAGAGCTCTTGAGGCGGGCTGCACGATTTATGTTTGCCCCTGCGCCATCCATCCCATGAGAAAGATCGATCATATTATTATTCCCGAAAAGAGTATCGCCTTTTGCACAACCGGTCCAAAGCTTAAAATAGAGTCTCAAAGCCAGCGCAAGATACACGCACGGCGATTTAAAAACACGGCCGAGCTTAAGGAATATTCAGAGCGGCTGAAATTTAACAGACGGGCATCTGATGAACTTTTAAAGGCAGCCTGCGAAACGCTGTATGAGGCAAAAAAAGTGCACGACAGAATAGAAAGCTACTATGTTTCGGCAATGGATTTTGAAAGGTGCAAAAAATATCAGAAGGACATTCTTTCAGACATTTTAAAGCGATTTTAAAAGTGGTTAAAAAGCATTAAAAGGGCGGAAAAAGCATATATTAAGTAAAGCCTGCAAGCGGGAAGCGCCTTGATTTGCAAATCGGTGAAAAGGATTTAAGGTGTATTTGTGATGCAAGGAAATGTGCCTGACGGCGTGTCTTTCCATTCTTGTTTTTGCTTTGAAAACAGCGCCGCGGTAACTGCTTAAACTCTGATTGCGGGGAAATTTCCCACGGAAAAACGGGAGGTGGAAATGTGCCTAAAGCAGAAAAGGGACGCGGGTCGGTCAAGGGGGCTTTTGCCGCAGCTGCTCAAAGCCTTTGTGAACAGCCCGGTATAGAGATGTTTTCAAACCGCAGGGCGGTGGTGGACGGATGCAGGGCGGTGGTGGAATATGACTGCGATATCATCAGATTAAACCTCGGGAGTAAGGATATAATCTTCAGAGGCTGCGAGCTTTCCATCGACAGCTTTGAGAAAAATCACGCCGAGGTAAGCGGGATATTTACATCTCTGGAATTTGAATAGGGGATAGTATATGCTTCTTAAAATAATCGCTTTTTTAAAGGGATATATAAAGGTAAGGGCCACCGGCGGATTTCCCGAAAGATTCTTAAACCTTTGTGCCGCCGCAAATCGGGACATCTGGCAGGTAAAGACCGAAAAGGACGGCATAAGCTTTTGCGCCGATATAAGAGAATATAAAAACCTCCGTTTGCCGGCCAGGCGGACGGGGGTTAAAATGCGTGTGGCCGAAAAACACGGTCTGCCTTTTTTTATTTTTAAATACCGAAAAAGGAAAGGGCTTGCCGTGGGGGCGGTGTGTTTTGTGCTGCTTGTAAGTTTGCTTTCAGGATCGGTGTGGAACATAACCGTTTCGGGAAACGAAAAGCTGACCGAAGAGCAGGTTGTTAAAATGCTGTCGGATGCAGGTGTAAAGGAAGGAACACGGGTTGCGGACATCGACGAACACAACACCGCTCAGAGGGTCATTCTGAACAATCCTGAAATATCCTGGCTTTCGATAAATCCCATGGGATCCACGCTTTACGTGGATATTAAGGAACGAAAATACGCTCCCGAGCTTTCGGACAAAACACCTCAAAACATCGTGGCAGCAGGGGATGGAGTGATCACATCCATCAAAGCAAATGCCGGGGACGCTCTTGTTAAAGCGGGGGATGCCGTGACAAAGGGTCAGGTGCTTATAAGCGGCATTGTAACCCTTAAAAACGGCACGACGGTCATCAGGCCGGCCGACGGGCAGGCTCAGGCGCAGGTGCACGAGCGGGCAACGGTGTTTGAACCTTTTGAAAAAACCGAAAGCTTAAGAACAGGCAAAACAAAGATCGGTCGGCTTGTTCATTTTTTCGGAATCGACATACCTCTTTTTATCTCGAGCGGGTTTGAAAATTACCAAAAGGAACAAAGCTTTAAGGCACTTTCTTTGGCCGGAAAGAAGCTGCCTGTCGGTATATATAAAACGGTTTTTTACGAACTAAAGGAGCTGACCGTGACCATTTCACAGGAGCAGGCAGTGCAGCTTGCAGAGCAAAAGGCCGACGAGGAAATCAAGCAGAGAATTATTCAAAACTACCAATATGAACAGCAGGACGAAAATTTTGCCGGGCAGCATATTGTTTCAAGGGAACAAAGTCTTGCTTTGCGGGATGACGGGGCCGAAATAACGGTTGATTGCATTTGTATTGAAAATATTGCCGAAAAACAAAAAATAGAGATGGATAATCAAATTCTTCCTCTTGACTAACCTGCAGATTTTGTGATATAATACATAAAAATTATTTTTTTTATTGTTGAAAGGCAACAAAATTTTTCAAAGGCGATGAATGACAGACCTAATGGCAGAACAGATACTCAATATTGACAGAATGGAACAGGCGGTAGCCCTTTTCGGCAGTTTTGATTCCAACATAAAGCAGATTGAAAATGCCTACTCGGTGACCGTTACGGTCAGGGGCGGAGAGATGAAAATTTCCGGCGATGCGGAAAACGTCTCGAGAGCGGCAAGGGCGGTCAACAGCCTGCTTCTTATGCTCAACAAGGGAGAAACCCTTAATGAACAGAATGTGGGATATGTGCTTTCTCTTGTGGACGACGGAGACGAGGATAAGCTGTCCCGCCTTTCGGAAAACGGCTGCATCTGCATTACATCAAAGGGACGGCCGGTAAAGCCCAAGACCCTCGGTCAGCAGAAATATGTCGAGGCTATAAAGGACAATACCATAACTCTGGCGGTGGGTCCTGCCGGAACGGGTAAGACCTATCTTGCGGTGGCAATGGCGGTCATGGCCTTCAGAGCGGGGGATATAAGCCGTATCGTGCTCACCCGCCCCGCCGTTGAAGCGGGAGAAAAGCTGGGATTTCTTCCCGGAGATCTTCAGCAAAAGGTTGATCCTTACCTTCGTCCTCTTTACGACGGGCTTTTTGATATGCTGGGAGCCGAGAGCTTTACCAAATATCAGGAGCGGGGAAACATCGAGGTTGCACCCCTTGCATATATGCGCGGAAGAACGCTGGACGACAGCTTTATCATACTTGACGAAGCGCAGAACACCACCCCCGAGCAGATGAAGATGTTTTTGACCAGACTCGGATTTAACTCAAAGATAGTGGTAACGGGAGATATAACCCAGATAGATCTGGCCGACAGTCACCGCTCGGGACTTGTGGAGGCCACCAAGGTGCTTAAAAATATCGACGATGTGGCGGTTATAACCCTTAACGAAAAGGATGTTGTCCGTCATAAGCTTGTTCAGTCGATAATTAAGGCCTACGACCGATATAATCAAAGCAAAAAGAACAGATAACATCGGCCGAAAAAAATGACGCGCAAAGCCGTACGGCGTTTGAGCAATCTGTTGCTTAAGTCTATGCAACGACAAGCCGAAAAGCAACTTAATAAGGCTATTTCAGGCGTGTTCGGACATATGCGTTATGGTCAACCATAGCGCACACATACTAACACGATTTTGGCGGCTCAAAATTACAAAAAGGAATTAATTAAAACGGAAATAAAAATGAACGCAAAAAGGCGAAAGGAGAACAAAAATGGAAAAGGCAAAGGTTATTTTCAGCGACAATCAAAAGGAGAGAAAGATCCCCACGGGAATCAGAATGCTGCTGAGAAGATGCTGCAATGCGGTGCTCATTATGGAAGATTTTGAGGGCAGTGCCGAGGTGGATATTTCCTTTGTGGACGACAAGCAGATGCACGAAATAAATTTTAAACACAGGGGCGTTGACAGCTCGACCGACGTGCTTTCCTTCCCCCTCGGGGAAAACGGAGTGTACGACGAAAATCCCGAAACCGGAGCAAAGCTTTTGGGCGACATTGTTATATCTATCCCCCGAGCCTATGCTCAGGCCGAGGAATATGGCCATTCCTTCCGTCGCGAAATGGCATATCTGACCGCTCATTCCATGCTTCACCTTTTGGGATATGACCACGAGGCCGGCGGCATAGAGGCGGTTCATATGCGCGAAAAGGAAGAAACGGTTATGGAACAGCTGGGACTTCCCAGATCGTCGAATTATACCCTTAACTAAGCGCGGTGCGTCTAAGTACATATAAAAACTTAAGAGACCTGCTGATGGCGCCATCGGGTCTGCTTGCTTGTGCTGCTTCGGAAACTTTGAAGAATGCGCTGCGGTTGGTCTTATCCCAGAACAAAAACGGAAAAATCAAAAGATCAAAGAAATAAACGGAGAAAATTAAATTGGGTAAACAAAAATCGGAATTTATCGCAATAATCGGACGTCCCAACGCCGGCAAATCATCGGTTATGAACAGGGTAATGGGGCAAAAAATCGTCATTGTCTCAAACAAACCGCAGACCACCCGCACACGGGTTATGGGCGTGCTGACCGAGGATGATATTCAGTATGTCTTTGTGGACACTCCCGGCTTTCACAAGCCGAGAACGGTGCTCGGTGAAAATATGGTCAAGGCGGTGGGCGACGGAATGACCGGCGTTGAGCTTTGTCTGCTCATTGTCGACGCCGAAAAGGAACCTTCGGAAATTGAAAAGGAACTTTGCAAAAAGCTTAAGGCTTCAAAACAGGCGGCCGTCCTTGTCATAAACAAGATCGATCTGATAAAGGATAAATCCGATCTTATTTCGATTATTTTAAAATACAATGTCCTTTATGACTTCGCCGCCGTTGTGCCTGTTTCGGCCAAAAACGGAGACGGTTTTTCCGATCTTATGGGCGAGGTCAAAAAATTCGCTCACGACGGCATTCATATGTTCGACAGCGACACCCTTACCGATCAGCCCGAGCGGGTGCTTGCAGCCGAGTTTATAAGGGAAAAGCTGCTTTTGACCCTCGATAAGGAGATACCCCACGGTACGGCGGTGGTCATCGAACGGTTTAAGGATCGGGAGGACGGCATTCTCGACATCGACGCCACCATCTTTTGCGAGAAAAAGACCCACAAGGGCATAATAATCGGCAAGGGCGGGCAAACCCTTAAACGTATCGGCATTCTTGCAAGACGGGATCTTGAGAACTTTTTCGGCTGTCAGGTCAACCTTACCTGCTGGGTCAAGGTCAGAGAGGGCTGGAG
>CAKSDF010000035.1 GCA_934444695.1 uncultured Eubacteriales bacterium
ATCTTTTTTCTCATTTTTACATCTCCTTAATAGAGAAACTTCATCTTATTATAACACATAAAAAATCCGGTTACAACGATGTAATTTTAACCAAATTTGAGCCTCACATATTGTGCAAGTTGACATAACAACGGCCATTGTTAATTTTGCACTATTTTTATCCGGTTACCTGCCTCCGGCAGCAGCCCTTGTGCCCGCTCTTTCTCCTCGGTTTTTATCACTTTTTTGACGGGATTTTACCTGCGCTATGCACGGCGTTATGCCCGTTTACACCTCTATAAAAATCTTTTGCGAAAGGCCGCTCCTCGAATCGTGACCGATCTGTATCAAAAACTCGCCGCTGTCGGCCTTAAAGGACATATCCCGATGATAGTATTTAAGCTGATCCTTTTTGAGGCTAAGGGTGACGGTCTTTTGCTCGCCGCTTTCAAGGCTGATTTTTTTGAAGTTTTTAAGCTCCTTTACCGGCCTGACCCTCTCGGCCACAAGATCGCTGACATAAAGCTGTACCACCTCTTTGCCTTCCCTTTTTCCGACGTTTTTAACCTTTACCGACACATTCACGCCGTCGTCCTTCTCGCTTATTTCAAGATCGGAATACTCAAACTCGGTGTAGGAAAGGCCGTATCCGAAGGGGAAAAGAGGTTCGACCGGGCTATCGGCAAAACGGGCGGAATAAAGTGTCTCGCTTGCCGGGCGGCCGGTGGCGGGGTGGTTATAGTATATGGGGCATTCTCCCGAGGTGTTGGGGAAGGTGGTGGTCAGACGTCCCGACGGACTCAACCTTCCGAGCAGCAGATCGGCGCAGGCGTTTCCGGCCTCGCTTCCGGCGTTCCAAAGCTCTAAAAATGCATCGGAATTTCTCACCGCCTCTGCAACAGCCATAGGCCGACCGTTTACAAGCACTGTTATAACGGTTTTTCCGGCCGCTTTAAGCTCTCTTAACATACGGTTTTGCTGTCCCGAAAGGTCGATATTTGAAAGGGCGGCGCCCTCTCCGCTGAGCACCTGATATTCTCCCACCACGGCCACAACCGTTTTTGCGGGATGGGCGATTATTCTCGAAAGCTCGTCCTCGTTTATACCTCCCCCGGGAGCGCACACCGGCAAATAGCAAAGGTCTACCCCTGCATTTTCAAGGCCGCGCTTTATGCTGACTGTTCTCGAATTATCCACCGCCATGCTCCAGGTTCCGGCCATCTCGGGGCCGTTGTCTGAGAGAGCACCCACAAGCAGCATCTGTCGGTCATCCGAAAGGGGCAGCGTATCCCGGTCGTTTTTAAGAAGCACCGCCGATTCGCAGGCGGTTTTTCTTGCGGCGGCGCGATGGGCATCAAGGTCTATTTCATCCCATGTTATGCGGTCGAAGGGATGATCGAAAAGTCCCAGCAGCATTTTTATGCTAAGTACATTTTCCACCGCTTCATCAAGCCGCTGTTGGCTGACCTTGCCTTCCCTCACAAGCTCGGGTAGGTATGCCACATATCCGCGGGAATTCATATCCATATCCACGCCGGCGTTTATTGCGTGCTCGCAGGCCTCTTTAAGGTCGGCGGCCGAGCGATGGGCAATCAGCTCTAAAATGGCGGTGGCATCGCTTACCACAAAACCTTCAAATCCGAGAGCCTTTCTCAGTACATCCTTTAAAAGATAGCTGTTTTCGGTACAGGGCACTCCGCAAAAATCGTTGAAGGCCGCCATTACCGTTACGGCACCTGCATCAATGGCCGCTTTAAAGGGCGGAAGATATGTTTCAAAAAGCTTTTGCTCGCTCATATCGACGGTGTTATAGTCGCGGCCGCTTTCTCCCGCACCGTAGGCGGTAAAATGCTTGGCGCAGGCAGCCACCCGATCTCTGCTTGCGGGATCGTCTCCCTGAAAGCCTTTTACCCTTGCGGCGGCGCAGCGGCAGCCGAGATATGTATCCTCTCCCGCTCCTTCGGCGATTCTGCCCCAACGTGCATCTCTTGCGATGTCGACCATGGGATCAAAGGTCCAGTTGAGTCCGTCGGCGGCCGCTTCTTTTGCGGCGACGGCGGCATTTTGCTCCCACAGCTCATCATCAAAGCAGCAGCTCTCGGCCAGAGGAATGGGGCCTACCACCCTATGTCCGTGTATAACGTCAAATCCAAAAATCAGCGGAATTTTAAGACGGCTTTGCTCCACGGCAATGTGCTGAAGATGGTCAATATCCTTGCGGTCGTAAAGGCCGAGGAAGGAACCGATTTTTCCTTCTCTGACCCACTGCTCCTGCTCCTTAAAGCTCTCACGGGCGTTTTTGGCCCGCTCGATGTCCTCTTTTGTTATGCGGCCGGCCTTGAGCAGCTTTTGCTGTTCCTGCTCGTCGATGGTAAATCCGCCGAGAGAAGACGGCGCAAGCTGGTTTAGCTGACCCGCTTTTTCTTCAAGTGTCATTTTGGAGATAAGGTCTTTTATAAAGCTTTTTTGTTTGTCGTTTAATTTTTTCAAAAAAATCACCTCTGAAAAAAGCGCACCGACAAGGTTTTTCGGACTTAAATCTGCCGTATAGGGTCAAATTCACCGACCCCCATACCGCGCGGCACTTTAAGTTCAAAGCCGTTATCCGGTGCGCTTTTGCTGCGTCACGTCCGAAAAGCGGCGGTTTTGCGCCTCTTTTCAGATTTTATGGTTTTTGCCGCCCGATGCAAAGGCTTATCTGCTTTATCGGCAGAAATTTATCGGTCTCAGCCGACACCCTTCCATTTTGCGGCAGCTTTTTATTATGCGTTTTGTTTTTTCCACTGCTCGGCCTGCTCTTTGGTCAGGGGAGTGATGGTTTCCTCTTTATACTTGCTTTCGCTTCCGCCCTTACCGTAAAGGAAGAAGGCTCCCTTTTTGGTTTTAAAAAGGCTTTCCTCGTATCCTGCGGGATCGCCGAATACCGACACAAAGATTTCTCCCTGTTTTTCGGCCGTTTCGGTATTGTAGGTTTTTCGGTTTATAATGGCTTTCATAAAAACATCCTCCTAAAAAGATATTTAAAAAGGCAGTTAAAGCTGACGGGATAAGTTGCGTCTTTTCCGAAAAGCTTTTCGCCCAATGCCGCAAGCGGTCTCACCCTTGCTCCGATATTTATTTCACGCAGTTTAGGTGAGCTGAGGCAATCGGCGCAAGCCGATGGGAGGGAGGCTATGATGAAACATACGCCCGCCTTCAAAAATCCGCTTACCCTTTTTCGGAAGCGTTACAGGATGACGCTCCCTCCGGTCCCGGCTTTGCCGGGACAGCCTCAGCGGTGGGGCCTGCACATCGCCTTTAGCGGCATGGCGGCCGTAAGTCTGCACATTGTCTTTCGTGGCATCGCGGCAAATCAATGTGCCTTCATTTTTGTTTTCTCATCGGCAGCCGGTCAGCATATCATCGATTGGATTTTTCGCGTCAGCCGCACGGTGCACCTTTTAAGCAACAGCCGGTCGGTTTAAGCAACAGACGGTCGGTTTAAGCGTCAGCCGGTCGGTGCACCACCTTTAAGCCGGTTTTCTCATCGGCAATCGGTCGGCGCGCCGGTCGGTTTTGCGCTCTTTTTATCAGCGCACCTTCGATCCGATTTCCACATCGTCGGCAAAAATGACCTTAACGCCGTCGCCGCTGTCGGCCGCAAGAATCATTCCGCAGCTTTCGACTCCGCAAAGTGTGGCGGGTTTAAGGTTGGCAACAACGATTATGTTATGTCCCACAAGATCATCGGGAGTATAGTATGCGGCAATGCCCGATGCAACGGTGCGCTCATTTCCGCTGCCGTCGTCGAGGGTCAGTTTTAAAAGCTTTTTGGCTCTTTTAACCGGCTCGCAGGCTGTGACCTTTGCCACTCTAAGCTCGATTTTAGCAAAATCCTCGATGGATATTTCCGAAAGGGCGGCCACATTTTCCTTGGCCTTTTTGCCCTCTGCGGTCTTTCCTTCGTTTGCGGCTTTGGCTTCAGCCTTGGTCTTGGCCTCGGCTGCCTCAAGCTCGGCAAGCTCCTTTGCGGCATCTATTCTCGGGAAGATAGGCTCGGTTTTGCCGATCTCGGCTGTGGCGCAAAGGCCTCCCCATTTTTCAAGAGACTGCCATGTGCGCTGCTCCTGCGAAAGTCCCAGTACCGCCGCGATTTTATCGGAAGTATCTGGAAGGAAGGGGGCAAGCATTACCGAAATATGGCGCAGTGCCTCGCAAAGGTTATACATAACCCGTCCCAGCCTCGGTGCATTGCCTTCATCCTTTGCAAGCACCCAGGGAGCGGTTTCGTCGATATATTTGTTGGTTCTCGAAACAAATTTCCAAAGGTCGGTCAGTGCGGTGGAAAACTGCATGGCATCCATGCTCGCTTCCACAAGAGCCTTGGTCTCACGCGCAAGCTCGGTAAGACTGTCGTCAAAATCTCCTGCAGCCTGTTCCTCGGGCAGCTTTCCGCCGAAATATTTACCCACCATGGAGGAGGTTCTCGAAAGCAGATTTCCGAGGTCGTTGGCAAGATCGGAATTTATGCGGTTTATAAGGGCTTCGTTGGTGAAAACGCCGTCGGCGCCGAAAGGCACTTCTCTGAGCAGGAAGTAGCGGATGGCATCCACGCCGTAACGGTCGCAAAGCACCACGGGATCGACCACATTGCCCTTGGATTTGGACATCTTTCCGCCCTCTAAAAGCAGCCATCCGTGACCGTATACCTGCTTCGGCAGGGGGAGATCAAGGGCCATAAGAATGGCGGGCCAGATGATGGTGTGGAAACGGACGATCTCCTTTCCGACGAGATGAACGTCGGCCGGCCAGTATTTTTTAAAATTGCTGTCGTCGTCGGAAAATGCGCCCAATGCGGTTATGTAGTTTGAAAGAGCGTCCATCCACACATAAACGATGTGTCCCTTGTCGAAGGTCACGGGGATTCCCCAGGTAAAGGAGGTTCTCGAAACGCACAGATCCTCAAGACCGGGCTTTATAAAGTTGTTTATCATTTCGTTTTTGCGGGTGATGGGCTGGATGAAATCGGGATGCGCCTCATAATATTCCACAAGTTTATCGGCGTATTTGGAAAGCTTAAAGAAATAAGCCTCCTCCTTTGCAAGGTGCACCTCGCCGCCGCAGTCGGGGCATTTGCCGTCTTTTAGCTGAGTCTCGGTCCAAAAGGCCTCGCAGGGGGTACAGTAATGCCCCTCGTAATGGCCCTTGTATATGTCGCCCTGTTCATAGAGCTTTTCAAAAATCTTCTGCACCGCCTTTTCATGGTAATCGTCGGTGGTGCGGATGAATTTATCGTTGGAGATGTTGAGCAGCTTCCAGAGGTCCTTTATTCCGGCCACGATCTCGTCCACATACTCTTTGGGCGAAACCCCTTTGGCAGCCGCCTTCTGCTCGATTTTAAGGCCATGCTCGTCGGTGCCGGTAAGGAACATTGTATCAAAGCCCTGCATTCGTTTATACCTCGCCATAGCGTCGGCCGCAACGGTGGTATAAGAATGGCCTATGTGCAGCTTGCCCGACGGATAGTAAATCGGCGTGGTAATGTAAAATGTCTTGTCTTTCATATCAATTCCTCTTTCTTAGAGTATTCTCGGTCTATTTTATCACCTTTGGCGCCGTATGTCAAACACATAATATGGCGGTTTTTGTCAAAGGGCGCGGATAATTTCTTTTCTGACGGCATCCGAAGCAAAAGCGGCCGCCGCGGCATTATTTAAAAGCGTTTTTTGCTCATCGGCCGAAAGACCGCAAAGCTCTGCCGCGTATTCAAATTCCCGCTTTATATCGGTGTTTTCAATGGCGGGATCGTCGGTGTTTACGGTAACGGCAACGCCCTTCTCAACAAATTTTTTCAAAGGATATTTTTTCATATCATAGGCCCCGGTTAAAAGGTTGCTTGTGGGGCACATTTCAAGGGTGACGCCCTCGTTTTTCAAAAGCTCGACGGCTTGCTCGTCGTCCGCCGCTCTCACCCCGTGACCGATGCGCCTTGCTCCCGCCTTTACCGCCAGCATAACGTCCTCGGCACTTCCCGCCTCGCCGGCGTGGATGGTAAAGGGTATCTTTTTTTCGGCCGCTTTCTCAAAAAGTTCGGTATAATCCCTTGTGGGGAAAAGGCCCTCCGCTCCCGCAAGATCAAGGGCAGCGACCCCCTGCTCGTTTGTCAGATATTTTTCGCAAAGCTTGACCGTCTCGGCGTTTTGCCGCTCGTTTCCCTTTCCCCGCATTAAACAGAGTATGAGATTTGAGCGAATATCGGCCGCTTCAATTCCCTTTAAAGCCGCTTCGATGACCTTTTTCTGAGTCAGTCCCTTTTCGCAGTGCAGCTGAGGTGCAAAACGCAGCTCGGCGTATAAAACACCCTGCCTTTTCTGCTCAAAAAGCACCTCTTTAACCGCCGTTTCTATGCCGATCTCGGTTTGAAGCAGAGAAAGGGGCAGTTCAAAGCACCGCAAAAAATCGTTAAGGCTTTTGCAGTCCTTTCTCACCGTCAGACGGCTTTCAAGCTCACTTTCGGCAGCTGCAAGGGAAATCCCCTGCACCAAGCAAAGCCGCTTTGCAATAGACGGAGTCACCGCTCCGTCAAGATGAAGATGCAGATCGATATATTTTCGCAATGCCTGCCCTTTTTCAAAAGCACGGGTTTTTAAATCCTGTTTTTGTTTTGCACCGCAATTCTGAAAAATCATATTTCCGCCTCCCGTTCTTTTGAATTTATTTTACCGCAACGGAAACAATTTTTCAACCAAAAAGCCCCTGCACATAACGCACAGAGGCTTTTACGCTTTTCTCGTTCGATATTCTGCAACCGGCTTTTAAAGCTGGTTTATTATAAGGTCACTCGACAAGCCCGCTTTCTTTAAGCAAAAGCTCAATGTCGGTGCCCTTGACCTTCTTAATCGCAAGCTTGAACATTTCCTTTTCGGCAAAGGAAAGAGGCGCCTCGCTTATGGGCTTTTTGTCGATGGCATAATAGCAGGCGCGCAGCAGTTCGCGAACGTCATATTTACTGCCCCATACCTCCGGCACGCCGCGGTCGACATCAAGCAGCGTATAAACCGACTCCATACCCGTTCTCATGGAATATTCGGTGGTAAAAATGGTGTCTCTCGGGGTCTCGGCAAACTGGCCGATGAAGGCAAAGTTTATGGCACCGTCGGGAACCACCTTGGGGCGGTCGGACTCCTTTCTCGGCTGGAAGAAGGCGTTGATATAGGGCATAAAGCAGGTGGTGGTGTTGCAGGCATTCTTTGCAAGATCGTCGATTTTCTCGGTGGGCACGCCGATGTGGTACAGCCACTCGCGGCAGACCTCCTCGCCGGTACAGTCCCTCATGGCCTTTTTAACATAATTGCCCTCTTTGTTCGTGTTCAGCGAATAGAGCCACACAAGCACGGTGTTTTTATCCTGCGCCTTAAACTGCGGCTGACGGTTGATGGTCCAGGAAAGATACCAGTTGTCGGTGCTGTCCTTAACGGTGACGATTCCGCCTGTGGTCACCTTGCCCGAGCGGGGATCGCGCTTGCATATATTCATAATGTGCTGAATGATCTCTTCGTTGGAGGTGGCGACGGTGGCGCTCATCCAGTTGGTAGCGTCCACATCCGAGCAGAATTTATCGGGATTGCCGTATTCGCCGTCCTTTGCCTGAGCGGCAATTGCTTTCCACATATCAAAGGATTCCCCCGCGCCGTTTTTAACGCCGGAAAGGTCGGGCGCATGGGTCTGATCTCCGTAGCAGGAGGTGTCGGTGCAGCAGCCGTTGGTGATAAACACAAGGTCGTTTTCGGTAAGGTCGATGGTCTGCTCCCTGCCGTCTTTAACATAAACGATCTTCTCGGCCGTCCTTTTATCGCCGTCTGCTTTGATGATTACATTTTTAACATCCATACCGTATTCGATAGACACGCCGTGAGCCTCAAGATATTTCACGAGAGGGAGAATCATACTTTCATACTGATTATACTTTGTAAAACGCAGGGCGCTGAAATCGGGCAGTCCGTCGATGTGATGGACATAGCGGCAGAGATAGCGCTTCATTTCAAGTGCGCTTGACCAACGCTGGAATGCAAACATTGTCTGCCAATAAAGCCAAAAGTTTGTGCTCCAAAATGAATCGGGCAGTATATCGGAAATTTTCTTGTCCTCAAGATCCTTTTCGGGGGTCAAAAACAGCTTTGACAGCGCCATGGCCGAGTCCTTGTCAAGCTTGAACTGCTTGTCGGTGTGGGCGTCCTCGCCGCGGTTTATGCTGGCACGGCAGAGGGAATAGTTTGGATCGTGCTTATTGAGCCAATAATACTCATCAAGCACCGATACGCCGGGAGTTTCGATGGACGGCACATCGCGGAAGGTGTCCCACATAACCTCGAAATGATTGTCCATTTCACGGCCGCCTCTCATAAAGAAGCCCTTAGTAACGTCCTTTCTGCCGTCGCAGCTACCGCCGGCAAGCTCCAGTTTTTCGAGAAGGTGGATTTTCTCGCCCCTCATCTGTCCGTCGCGGACAAGATAAAAGGCTGCGGTCAGGCCGGCAAGACCGGTGCCGATGATGTATGCGGATTTTTTATCGACATCCTTCGGCTTCTCGGGATGAGCAAACGATTCATAAGTTCCTGCAGAGTAATACATATATAAGCCTCCTGTTTAATTGTCCGCCCGGATTTTTTGCTGTGAGCGGTTTTTCTTTAACCATAGCGCACATATCCGAACACGATTTTGGCGGAGAAAAATCCCCACATACTGCGTTAAAATGCTCGTTAATCCGACAGGATGAACTGCGCTTTTGCCTTGTATCTGAGCATTTTTCTTACCGACAAAATTCTCCGACCTGAAATGAGCGTAGTAATGAGGGGTTTTCGGTGCGGAGGAACATATAAGGCTTATCGCTACTATGCGACGACAAACCGAAAAGCACCATTAATAGGCCATTTCAGGCGTGTTTGGATATGTTCGCTATGGTTATGTTTTAAGTATACCCCGCCGAATTTATTTTACAATAAACAAAAACCCCTCGGTGACAAAAAATCTGTCACCAAGGGAAATGTGTAAAGTTTTTTATCAAAATCACGGATTTGTTTAAGATTTATATTTCTCATATATCCGCTTGTATACAATTGCAAGAATCGGAAGTCCGACAACGCAACTTGCAACGATCAAAATAAGCGCAAAGGTTTCGTTCCATAAACCAAAAATCGTTGACAACCACAACGACAATGAATACACCATTCACATTCGGCCATTGGCACGGTTAAAAGCGGACTGTCCGACATATTACCACCGCTTTATTTGAAATAATTATATCACAATGGTGAAAAGAAACAAGGTGTAAAACCCTGCATTTACAATGGTTGTCGGTGCCGCACAGCACTAATTGTCTATTACCTATGGTTCGCAAAAGCTTCATATCGTTGCTGATAGCTTTAATTATAAACTACTCCCATTTTTAAATCATCCGCGCAGCGGATACCGTACCTGTTACCTATTACCTCTTACTTCTTCCCTAACTTATTGCCTGTTATCTCCCTAAAATCCCGCCGTGGATCTTATTTTGAAGTAAGAGTGAAGAAGTAATAAGTGATAAGTAAAAATCCCGCCCACTAAAGTGAACGGGATTTTTGGCGGAGAGACAGGGATTCGAACCCTGGGCTCTTTCGAGTCACTAGTTTTCAAGACTAGCTCCTTAAACCACTCGGACATCTCTCCATAGCTAAAATATTTTTCTGTATTTTATCACGCCTCGTCCTCATTGTCAATGTCCGGGGAATCAAACAAGGCATTAAATCGGTTTTGACCGTCGTCTTGCGCCGCATTGCCCTTATTAACCGACGGAAGAGGTTTCTTCCGTCGGTTAAAGGCAACTTCATCGAGCTTTAAATCTATTAATTAGAGCAGCTCGATAACGCACATCTCGGCTGCGTCGCCGCGGCGGGGTCCGATTCTGGTGATGCGGGTGTAACCGCCGTTTCTCGAAGCGTATGTGGGAGCGATGTCCTCATAAAGCTTCTTTATAACATCCTCTTTGGTTATGAATGCCATTGCCTGACGCTTTGAGGTCAAGGTGTTATCCTTAGCCAAAGTGATATATTTTTCTGCCATTGCGCGAACCTCTTTGGCTCGGGTGACAGTGGTCTCGATCTTACCGTTTTCGAGCAGGCAGGTGACCATGCATCTGAGCATTGCTTTTCTGCTGTCGGTCTTTTTGCCCAGCTTTCTGCTTCCTGGCATTGATATTCACTCCTTTACTTGGTAGTGTGTTAGACTTCTTCTTTGCTGAGGGTAAATCCCAGCGAATCGAGCTTGTTGATGACCTCTTCGAGAGACTTTCTTCCGAGGTTTCTGACCTTCATCATATCGTCCTCGGTTCTCGAGATCAGATCTTCGACCGTGTTTATTCCCGCCCTCTTAAGGCAGTTGAAACTACGGACCGAAAGGTCAAGCTCTTCAATGGTCATTTCAAGGACCTTTTCCTTACCGGCGTCGCCCTTTTCAACCATAATGTCGGCTCCGGCGCCTTCGGCCGAGAGATTGACAAAGAGGTTGAGGTGCTCGGTAATTATTTTTGCGGCCAGGGAAACTGCATCCTCTGCCGAGATAACGCCGTTTGTCCAAACCTCAAGGGTAAGCTTGTCAAAGTCGGTGACCTGACCTACACGGGTGTTATCTATTTTATAATTTACCTTGGTGACCGGTGTATATATAGAGTCCATGGGAATGACTCCGATGGTGTTGTTGAGCTGTTTGTTGCGTTCGGCCGGTACATAGCCTCTGCCCTTGTCGATGGTCAGCTCCATTCCGAGCTTTCCTCCCGCCGACAGGGTGGCAATGTGCATATCGGGATTGAGTATTTCAACCTCACTGTCGGCCTTGATGTCGGCAGCGGTGACCTCGCAGGGTCCTTCGGCGTCGATGTATACGACTTTGGGACCGTCGGACAGAATCTTTGCGGTCAGTCCCTTAAGGTTAAGAACGATTTCGGTAACGTCCTCTTTAACCCCGGGAATGGTGGAAAACTCGTGAACAACGCCGTCCAGCTTCAGATATGTGGCGGCGACACCGGGCAGACTGGAAAGGAGTACCCTTCTCAGGCTGTTGCCGAGCGTGGTGCCGTAGCCTCTCTCAAGAGGTTCAACAACGAAGCGGCCATAAGAGCCGTCTTCCGAAAGTTCCTCGGTCTCAATTCTGGGCTTCTCAATTTCTATCATTCGGAACCCTCCTTAAATTGGCGGATAAACCGCCTAATATTGAAAATTAAACCGTCAAACCCGCAGAGATTATTTACTGTAGAACTCGACGATGAGATGTTCCTCGATAGGAGCATCGATCTGTTCACGGGTGGGAAGGTTTACGACCTTTGCCTCAAGAGTGTCGGCGTTAACGCTGAGCCATTCGGGCTTGGGACGAGCGCCACAGGCCTCAACAACGGCCTTGATCTTCTCGGAGCCGCGGCTCTTTTCACCGATTGCAACAACATCTCCTGCCTTTACCAGGTAGGAAGGAATGTTAACCTTTTTGCCGTTTACGGTATAGTGGTTGTGAACAACCAGCTGACGGGCTTCGGCACGGGAAGATGCCCAACCGCAGCGGTAAACCACGTTGTCGAGACGGCTTTCAAGCAGACGGAGCAAGTTTTCACCGGTAACGCCGGTCTTGCGCTCTGCTATTTCAAAATAGTGGTGGAACTGGCTTTCCAGAACACCGTAATATCTTCTTGCTTTCTGCTTCATGCGCAGCTGAAGACCGTATTCAGAAACCTTCTTGCGGCTCTGTCCGTGCTGACCGGGGGCATAGCCACGACGGTCGAGGGAGCATTTGCCTGAATAGCATCTGTCGCCCTTCAAAAAGAGCTTCTGGCCTTCACGGCGGCATAATCTGCAAACAGCACCTGTATATCTTGCCATATTATTACACCTCCAAAAAATCAGACGCGACGGCGCTTAGGCGGACGGCATCCGTTGTGCGGGATCGGGGTAACATCCTTGATCATGGTTACATCAAGGCCTGCTGCCTGAAGTGCGCGGATTGCGGCTTCACGGCCCGAACCGGGTCCCTTAACATAAACTTCAACAGTTTTAAGACCATGTTCCATAGCTGCTTTGGCTGCGGTCTCGGCCGCGGTCTGTGCTGCGAAGGGAGTGGATTTCTTGGATCCTCTGAATCCCATCTCTCCGGCGGATGCCCAGGAAATTGCGTTGCCCTGAACGTCGGAAATGGTAACGATGGTGTTGTTGAAGGTCGATTGAATATGTGCTGCACCGCGTTCAATGTTCTTGCGGTCGCGGCGGCGGGTGATGTTTGCTTTACCCTTTGTTGCCATATTAAATTCCTCCTGCTTACTTCTTCTTGTTTGCTATGGTCTTGCGGGGACCCTTGCGGGTACGTGCATTGGTCTTGGAGCGCTGTCCTCGAACGGGCAGACCCTTGCGGTGACGAACACCGCGGTAGCAACCAATTTCTATAAGCCGTTTAATATCGAAAGCTACATCGCGACGAAGATCTCCTTCTACGTGAAGGTTGTGATCTATATACTCACGAAGCTTTGCAATGTCATCTTCGGTCAGATCCTTGACTCTTGTGTCGGGATTGACTCCGGTGGCGGCGAGAATATCCTTAGAGGTCTTAAGACCGATACCAAAGATATATGTCAGTCCGATCTCCACCCTTTTTTCACGGGGCAGGTCTACACCTGAAATACGTGCCATTTACTTTCGCACCTCCATATTTGAGTTGTCGGGATTAGCCCTGACGCTGTTTGTGCTTGGGATTTTCACAGATAACCATTACTTTTCCCTTGCGCTTGATAATTTTGCATTTGTCGCAAATCTTTTTGACAGAAGGTCTGACTTTCATTAATTTATACCTCCCAAAAAATCTTCAACCCGTTTTAGGGTTATTTCGATCGCCATGTTATGCGGCCCTTGGTCAGATCGTATGGCGACATCTCGACCGTGACCTTATCTCCCGGAAGAATACGGATGAAGTTCATACGAAGCTTTCCGGAAATGTGGGCTGTGATCAGGTGGCCGTTGGGCAGTTCGACCTTAAACACTGCGTTGGGCAGTGCCTCGCGGACGGTACCCTCAACCTCGATCATATCTTCTTTTGACAATTGAATATCCCCCTCACATTAGTTGTTGGCAGCGATAAATTTTGCAATCGCCTGCCGCAATGCTCGGTTTGTGGACATTGAGCCGCTGTCTAATACGGTGGCAGTGGCCGCCAAATGCTTTGGGTTTTTGCATTTGGGCCGCTCCAGCGGACGCTCCTTACCGTCGGCGAGAATTACGCCTCTTTCGGTAACATCAACAACCGCGAGAAATTTCCCCCGGTCGCGCCCCGCCCTCGAATACACAAGCTGTCCGACCTTTAAATCCATAGCTTCCTCCCTTTGCCTCAGGGCCTGGTCAGAATGACCGGTCCTTTGGTGGAGATGGCAACGGAATGCTCAAAATGAGCGGACAATTTGCCGTCGGCGGTTTTAACCGTCCAACCGTCTTTAAGCGTGCGGACATCGAATGTACCCGCATTAATCATCGGTTCAATGGCTATGGTCATACCCGGTAAAAGCCGCGCTCCGTGTCCGGCCTTTCCAAAATTGGGAACCTCCGGATCCTCGTGAAGCTTTTTACCCACTCCGTGCCCCACAAACTGTCTTACGACCGAGAAGCCGTTTGCTTCGGCGTGTGCCTGAACAGCCGCTCCGATGTCGCCGATTCTGCCGCCTGCGACAGCCGCCTCGATGCCCTTATAAAGGCACTGCTCGGTGGTGTCGATCAGCCGCTGTGCTTCGGAAGAAATCTTTCCGACCGCAAAAGTGGCGGCGTTATCGCCGTTGTATCCGTGAAGCTCGGCGCCAAGGTCGATAGAGACAATGTCGCCCTCCTCAAGGATGCGGTGTTTGCTGGGGATTCCGTGGATAACCTCGTCGTTTACCGAGATACAAGCGGTGGCCGGATAGCCTGCATAGTGCAGGAAATTCGGTTTTCCGCCCTGACTGATAATATAATCGTAAGCTATTTTATCTATCTCCCAAGTGGAGATACCCGGTCTGACCGCCTCGCCGGCGATTTTCAGGGCTCTGGCCGAAAGCTGACAAGCCTCGGTCATAAGTTCAAGCTCACGGGTGGTTTTAAAAACGATCATACTAACGCCTCAATGGTTTTTAACATTAGTGCCGTTGTATCCTTAAGTTCTTCCTGACTCTCAACCGTATGCAGCATTCCGCGCTCCTTATAGAAGGCTTTAAGCGGCTCGGTCTGGTCGTGGTAGACCTTAAGGCGTTCGAGAACGGTCTCGGGCTTGTCGTCTGCCCGGATGGTAAGATCGGCTCCGCAGGCGTCGCATTTTCCTTCGGCTTTGGGCGCCTTATATACCGTATGGTAGGAGGCTCCGCAGCCGGGGCAGGTGCGCCGTCCCGACATTCTTTCGACGATTTTTTCGTCCGAAAGGTCGATCTCTATTGTGGCGGTTATATCGGGAACCAGCTTCTCCAAAGCCTCGGCCTGGGGAATGGTTCTCGGGAAACCGTCGAGAATAAAGCCGTTTTTGCAGTCATCCTGGGCGATGCGCTCTTTAACGATGCCGATGAT
>CAKSDF010000036.1 GCA_934444695.1 uncultured Eubacteriales bacterium
GAAATCGGTTATAAGGCTGGCGCCTATGATTGATGAACGCAATGCCGCACGGAAAAAGGGACGAGCGAAACCGTACGGTGTTCGACCGTCCGTTGCTTAACCGCCGGTTTCTTAACGTCCGAACAGGAGGAGAACTACCCTGAACGAATTTTTAAGCATTGTCCGCAAGGCAATCGACAAATACGGTATGATCGACGAAGGCGACTGCATTGCGGTGGGAGTGTCGGGAGGTAAGGATTCCCTTTGCCTTTTGGCGGCTCTCGGAGAACTGAAAAGATTTTATCCGAAAAAATTCACCCTGAAAGCAATTATGGTCGACCCCTGCTTTTTCGGAAAGCCCACCGATTATTCCGAAATAATCGAGCTTTGCCGCCGGCTTTACATCGAGCCTATCATAAAAACTACCGAGCTTTACGATATAATATTTGAGGTAAGAAAAGAGAGCAACCCATGCAGTATGTGTGCCAGAATGAGGCGCGGCATTATCCACGACACCGCAAAGGCCGCAGGCTGCAACAAAATCGCTCTCGGTCACAACACCGACGACGCGGTCGAAACCTTTTTTATGAACCTTCTGCAGGGCGGCAAAATAGGCTGTTTTCAGCCGGTAACATATCTTTCGAGAAAAGATATAACCATGATAAGGCCTCTTATTTACGTCAGCGAGCGGCAGACAGCAAATACGGCAAAAAGACTTCATCTTCCGGTCATAAAAAGTCCCTGTCCCGCCGACGGAAACACCGCCAGAGAACAGGCAAAGATATTTGCCGAGGATCTTGACAAAACCTACGGTAAGGTCTACGAAAAGGTTATCGGTGCACTTGAACGCCGCCGCATCGATGGCTGGACCGACGAGGATCCCTCGAAAATCAGGCAAAAAACAAAAAGTTCGAGCGAAAAACATTCCTAAAAACAGCGGATAGGCGTGTGCGTTCGATTCACCCTTTAATTTAAGACCTATCCATCATCTGCACGGCGGACATTGCCTGTCAGGTAAAAAGGCCGCCTTTCATTCTGCCCGGCGCAGCATTTTAAGCAACCTTAAACGGAGGAAAATATCTATGTCAGATACCTACCGAATATACCTTGAAATATCCCGCATAGTCCTTCCCACTTTGGCCATACTCTGCGCCTTTTTATGGTGCAGACTTTACATCGGCTCAAAAAAGAAAAAAACAGTTCTTTGCGAGCTTTCGGCGGGTCAAAACTCCTTTAACGTATACGCCGCCCAGTCGATAATCGGCCGTTCGAGAAGCTGCGACATTCAGATTCCCGCGCGGACGGTTTCGAGAAAGCACGCCATGCTTTTTGAGCGGGACAACGGATGGTTTATCTGTCCCCTTGACGGCTCGGTTATTTTAAACGGTCAGGAAATAGACGAGCCTTCCGAGCTTTACGAAAACGACACGGTGGAAATTGCCGGAACAGTCTTTCGTTTTCTGCGCGCGCCGCTGTCGGTCGAAAAAGATGAGCGGCTTCCTTCGGGCGGGCTTTTGCTGGTGGTTCTGACCCTTTTCCAGCTTGTTATGTGCGGGCAGATATGCCTGCGGTTTGAGTCCGATCTAAATATGAACATTCCCCTTGCTTTTGGCCTTCTCATAGCCACCCAGTGGCTGTATTTTGCCGTCACACGCTTTTTCAAAAGCTTTTCGATCATAGCCGAAAGCGCCGTGCTTTTTCTTTGCACCGTCGGCCTTGCCATAACCGCCTGTATCGATCCCGACAGCCTTGTAAAACAGGTAGCCTGCGTATTTATGGGTTTTGTGGGCTTTTTGCTTCTGACCTTGGTTTTGACCCACCAAAGCTTTGCGCTGACCCTTCGTCCCTATGTGGCCATATTTACCGTGGTCATTCTTTTTGCAACCGCACTTTTCGGCGTTAATATCAACGGTTCGAGAAACTGGCTCAACATCGGCGGACTTACCTTTCAGCCCTCGGAATTTGCAAAGGTGGCCTTTGTCTTTTCCGGTTCGGCCGCCCTTTATCCCGCCGACTTAAAGCTTAAAAGCCGTTTGTTTTTCTTGGGCTTTGCGGGAGCCTGTATGGCTGCTCTTGCAAAAATGGTGGATTTCGGCGCCGTGGCCATATTCTTTGTGGCCATGATAGTCATTCTGCTTATGCGCCAAACCGATGTTAAATTTGTTTTGGCCATAATCGCCGCGGCCGTGCTTGCCGCCACACTGCTTATTGCGGTGTTCCCACACATTGCCTCCCGTTTTGGCGTATGGGGACACATATGGGAACAGGCAAACGACGCCGGTTATCAGCAAACGCGCACTCTGGTTGCCGCCGCAAGCGGAGGACTTTTAGGTCTCGGCGGCGGAAACGGTATGCTTTATAACATCATCGCAGCCGACACCGACCTTGTTTACGGTATCGTGTGCGAGGAATGGGGCTGGCTTATCGCCTTCTGCGTGGCCGCCTGCTTTGTGGGGCTGGGGCTTTACGCCGTAAGACTTGCAAAGGGCTGCCGCTCCCCTTATTTCGCCATTTCGGTCTGTGCCGCGGCCGCCATAATGGTGTTCCAAACCGCCCTTAATATCTTCGGTTCGTCCGATATTCTCCCCCTCACCGGCGTTACCATAATGTTTGTAAGCCGCGGCGGAACAAGTCTTGTGGCTGCTTTCCTGCTTATGGCCTTTTTCAAGGGCGCCGAAGTACCGCCCAAAAAGCTGTCGGGAGAGCATCACGATTACGACGACAGCGACGACGATCGCCCCATATCCGAATATTCCTCTAAACTTTCAAACAAAGGAGATGAAGCGTTCTGAAACAGGTAATTACCCGCTCGTTTACGGTTATTGTCATAACGGTCCTTTTTGTTACCGGAATATTCTTTTATTACGGCCGTCTTTTCATAAACGGCGGAAAATGGGCCACCCACCCTTCAAACAGCCACCTCTATTCCGACGGCCGCCTGCTCAGAGCCGGCGATATAACCGACCGCAGCGGCATAGTGCTTGCCAGCACCAGAGACGGCCAGCGGCATTTTAACGAAAATTATTACACAAGGGTTGCTACCGCCCACACCGTCGGCGATCTCGAAGGATTTGTTTCAACCGGCATACATTCGGCATTTTTGCCCGAGCTTACCGGCTACGACGTCATAAACGGGACATATAACGAAAGCGGAAAAGGCAACGACATCACTCTTACCATCGATTCCGACCTTTGCGTAACCGCCCTTCGAAGTCTCGGAAACCGCGCAGGTGCGGTGGGAGTGTGCAACTACAAAACCGGTGAAATAATTTGTATGGTAAGCTCCTACACCTTCGATCCCGAGGAAAAATCCACATTGGACGAGCAAAAGGAAGGCGTATACGTCAACCGTCTGCTTTCGGGACAATACACCCCCGGCTCGGTTTTCAAGCTTGTAACCTGCCTTTCGGCGCTCGAGAATTTCTCCGATTTTTCTCAGCGGAAATACACCTGCCAAAGGGGCGTTACCCTGTCGAACGAATGGCTGAGCTGTCTTTCGAATCACGGGACCCTCGGCATAAAGGACGGTCTTGCTCAGTCCTGCAATGCCGTGTTTTCCCAGGTTGCTCTTGATGTAGGCAAAACCGCTCTCACAAACACCGCAAACGAAATCGGCTTTAACAAAACCCTTTATATGGACGGAATAAAATGCGCCGAAAGTAAATTCGACGTTTCCTCGGCCGGAGACATTGATCTCGGCTGGGCGGGAATCGGCCAGTATAACGACATTGCAAATCCCTATCAGTATATGAGATTTATGGCGGCCGTTGCAAACGGCGGGGTCAGCGTTTCTCCCCACGTCGTCAAATCCATAACTTCCCCCGACGGCACAGAAATAAGGGGCGAAAGCTCCTCCGAGCAGCGTCTTATAAGCGCCGACAGCGCCAAGGTTCTTAAAGAATATATGCGCAACAACGTTAAAACTACCTACGGAGATTCTTCTTTCCCGGGGCTTGAGCTCTGCGCCAAGACCGGCACGGCAGAGGTGGGTGAAAATGCCACTCCCCATTCCTGGTTTGTAGGTTTTTCCGATCTGCCCGAAAAACCGTATGCCTTCGTGGTAGTGGCCGAAAACGCAGGATCGGGACTGGGCGTTGCGTCAAGCATAGCATCGAGGGTGCTGCGTGCGGCAGGCAGCGTTTGATTTAAAAACGGCTTTATTTTTAAAAGCGGTTTCAATTAAAGCGTCATAATATAAAGCATCATAGATTTTTTCGTCGGGCCTTCGACCGACTTTGCGGTTCTCGGCACCGGCATATAGACGTTATAGTACTGTCATTTAAGTGGGTCCGCACCGGCATTTGGACATCATAGTGCTGTCGATTAAAGGCCTCTGCGCCTGCCTTTAATCGGCTTTCTAATAAAAAAATAAAAAAACTTGAAAAAAAGACTTGCAATTTCCCGCCGACTGTGATAGTATGATAGCACTGTTTATTTGAAGTAGAGAAAGAGGTGACTGGTTTGAAGGAAGGAATACATCCCGCTTATGAGGAGACCACCATCAAGTGTGCCTGCGGTAACGAGATCAAAACTCGTTCCACTAAGAAGGACATCCGTGTTGATATTTGCTCAAACTGCCATCCGTTCTTTACCGGAAGACAGAAGCTGGTCGACACCGGCGGACGCGTTGAGCGCTTCAACAAACGTTTCAACATCTCCAAGTAACAAACGAAACAGACCGTTCTTTCGGATTTTCCAAGAGAACGGTCTTTTTTTACCCATCGTTATCTCCCCCCGTTTGCAGGACTCTGTTATGATGACATCGGACGGTTCCTTGACGTTATGTTCCAACGTGATACTCTGATAAAATCCGTTGCTGCAAGCCGTCCGGTCATCGGCTGTTTTCCAATCTTTTTTCAAAGGTGATTTTGTGAAAGAATTCTTTTTGACCCCTCAAAAAACCGCTTTCGGAGAAATAACCGAAAAGCGCTCGAAATTCATCGCCGAAATACGCCCCGTTTGTGACGAGCAGGAAGCGGCAGCCTTCATTGAAGAGGTGCGCTCAAAACACCGCGACGCCCGCCACACGGTTTTCTCCTACCTGCTGATCGACGGTAAAAAGCGCTATTCCGACGACGGCGAGCCTTCGGGAACGGCGGGAGCTCCCATAACCGAGATTTTGGAGAAAAAGGATTATTGCAACTGCGCCCTCACCGTAACAAGATATTTCGGCGGTATTCTGCTTGGAACGGGAGGCCTTTTGAGAGCCTATTCCGCAGCGGCAGCAAACGCGATAGAACAATGCAACCCCGTTAAAATGACACTTAAAAACAGATTTTTCCTATGCTGCGAATACACCTTTTACAACCGTGTTCCAAGCATTTTATCAAAATACGGCGGAAAAATTCTTGATTCCGATTTTTCAAACACCGTTTCCCTGTCGGTCTCGCTTCCGCCCGAGAATTCCAAAAGTTTTTCCGACCTGATATTTGAACTTTCGGGAGGAAAGATCATCGCAAATCCGCTTGATCCCTTGTATGAGAAGGAATAGTTAACAAGTTATCATCCGATTTTTTACAAGTGTCTTTTATCACATTTTTGGTAGATTTGTCATTATAAATCTATATTTTATCTTGACATATTTTCATTTATGTTGTATCATTTTTATAACATTAAAGGAGGATAAAATCCAATGAAAAAACTTATTTCCGTACTTATTGCGGCAGCGGTTATTTTAACCGCACTGGTGGTACCGGTTTCTGCTGCTTCAAACATTGAGTATCCCGACGACTTCCAGCTCACCGGATTTGATAACGATGTCGGCGACGGCGCCAACGATCAGTGGGGAACCCTCTCGGGCGGCGACAACGGCAAATACGACAACGGCACAAATATGTTTACCGAAGGTAAAAAATCTGCCGGTATCTACATTTCTTTCAGAGATCACCTTTCCTTCTTCCACAATTTCGTGTGGGACGAGGACGGCGCTCTTATTAAAGCTGAGCCTACCCAGAATATCAACAAGGAAGGCCTCGACATTGTCGGTAACGGCTACAAATATGTTGAATTCGATGTTGCTTCAAAATATGATGTGGTGGCCGGTGCCTTTACCTTCTGCTTCTGCGGAAGTACCGATGCTTGGCACGGATGGGACCTGACACGCAACAATGCCGAGTTTAAAGCCGGCACATGGTATCACGTGGCAATGAAAATCGAGGACTTTGTCTTCCAGCCCGACACCTTCTCCCCCAACCCCGATGTTCCCGATCCCAGCAGCTCTTATCAGCATTCTCAGTACGGTCTTTCCTGTGCGCAGCGTATGCGTCTTGAAATAAACTATGCTAAGGATCTTGACGGCAACGTTCCCGAGGAGCTTTATTTCAACATTGACGATCTCAGAATCGTAAAATACGATCAGCCCCTTAAGGCTGACACCATGGTTTACGAGCGTCCCACCTTTGTTTACGACAAAAACGATGAATCCACCCTTGTTGAGTACAACGGCACCGGCAATACCCTCGTTCTTCCCGAGCAGATTGCCAACATTTCCGACAATGTTTTCACCGGGAAGACCGATCTTTTAAAGGTTGAAGCCCGCAACGCCACCAAAATTGCCTCTATCGGCGACAACAACTTTGACAGCCTTGAAAACGTTGTTGTTTACGGTTTCGGCGGAACCTACCTTGAAACCTATTGCAACGAAAACGGCGTAACCTTTGTGGACTACAACGACCGCATCGGTGATCTGGACGGTTCCACAGACATTGAAGCCACCGACGCTCTCTGGGCCCTTCAGGCATTCGTTGGATCGAGAAATCTCGACGATGCTCAGACCACCCGCGCAGATGTGGATAAGGACGGCGAAATTACCACTTCCGATGCTCTCAAAATTCTTCAGTATTCGGTCGGTCTGATAATCAACTTCTGATTATTTTAATGTCTGCCGGACACCGTTTAATCCCTGTTTACACATCAAAGCAAAACGGCAGCCGACACACCCGTAAAAAACAATACTTTCCCGCCCCGATGAGCAGTTGTCTTGTCGGAGCGGGTTTTTATATACTGATTAAAATCTCATTTTCGTCCTTACGTAAGATCAAACTCTTTTCATAATTTTTTCTCCGCATACAGCATTAATTTTTTCATCACAATGGTATTTGTTTTCAAATTTTCTTTCATTTCAAATTGTTAAATAATGATTTGATATACCGCGTTTTTTTGTGCATTTTAGCGTTTTTCTCTTGACACAAGGGGCTTTGTGCGTTATTATATATTCGAGAAATGAGATTTACTTCAAGGAGGATATTTATATGAAAAAAATCATTTCGATAATGCTCGCCATAGCAGTTACCGTCACCGTTTTCTGTGTAAATCTGACTGCTTCTGCCGACCCCGACTACACTCAGGACAACCTCCAGCTTTTCGACTTTGAAAACTATATCGGAAACGGAGCCAACAGAAACTGGGGCAACCTTACCGGTCAGGAAGGCGGCGTATGGAATGTCAACGGCCAGAGCGTAAACAAATTCACCGAGGGTAGCTTCTCCTGCGGTATTCAGGCTCCCTTTATTCCCCGCGCTTCCTTCTTCCATAACTTTGTTTGGGACGACGATCTTGCTCTTATTAAGTCAGATCCTCACGGCAAAGAAGGCGTTCTCGGCGTTAACATCATCGGAAACGGATACAAATATCTCGAATTTGATATAGCTTCCGAGTATGACATCGATGTCGGAAGACTTATGGTATGCCTTTGCGGCGACGTTGAAGCCTGGCACGGTTACAACGCCACCAGAACCAACGTTAAATTTAAGGGCAAGACCTGGTACCACATTGCAATTCCCGTAAATGACTTTGAATACGGCACCGACAGCTCTTTCGGCGGAAACCCCGAAGCAGAAGTCCCCACCGACAGCACTGCAAAATACGGTCTCACTTGCGCTCAGCGTATCCGTTTTGAGATCGACGCTGCAACCGATCCCGCCACCGGCAACGGCCCCGAGGAAGTTTACTTCTATTTCGATGATCTCCGCATCACCAGAGGAGACGATCCCGCAAAGGCCGATACACTCGACTTCACCCCCATCGTAAAGACCTACGAGTATGATATCAGCGATGTCAACAAGCTTGTTAAATACAACGGAACAGATTCTGCCATCACCCTTCCCCAGCAGGTATTCACCATTGACGATGACGTTTTCGCCGGCAAAGACTTAAAGATGGTTACCATCGGCGAGCAGGTCACCGACATCGGTGTCGGCAACTTTGAAGATATCGACGGAATTGTTATCGTCGGTGTTCCCGGAAGCTATGCCGAGACCTATGCAACCGATAACGGTCTTACCTTCCAGGACGTTAACGCAGTTATATACGGAGACGTTGACGGAAGCGGAGATGTCAATGCTACCGACGCTCTGTGGGCACTTCAGGCATATGTTGGCTCAAGACAGCTTGGCGAAGTAGCTAAAAAAGCAGCCGATGTAAACCTCGACGGAGAAATCACCACTTCCGATGCTCTTGCCATCCTGCAGTTTGCTGTTAAACTCCGCGACAAGCTTCCCACTGTTTAAGTTACAGATATAGCCGCTAACGTTAAAATTAACGCTAACGTCGGCGCTAATGCCGATGCAGATGACGCGACCGATGATTCCTCGATAACAAATAGTTTTCGATATTTTGTCGGATCACATCTTACCCTTATCCGTTAAAGCAGACTAAAGGATAAACAGCTAAACAAAAATAAAAATTCCCTCCCGATAAACTTTGCAAATGCAAGGCACGGGAGGGATTTTTTGCAAAAAAATATCATCCGTCGGTATTTTTTCGATGCATAATATTGAAATTGTAGTCTTTATGGTTTATAATAAATTGTTGAAATTGTGCCCGTCGGTCAAAGACAAACCGAACTGCGGACACGCTGCTTATAACGCTTATACCGACGCAATTAAATCTTAAGGAGATATAATAAATGAAGCTTGGAATAATAGGCCTGCCAAACGTGGGCAAATCCACACTTTTCAACGCCATAACAAACGCGGGAGCCCAATCGGCCAATTTCCCCTTTTGCACAATTGAACCCAATGTGGGAATGGTGGCCGTTCCCGACAAGCGTCTTGATGAGCTTGCAAAAATTCATCAGCCCGACAAAATAACCCCCGCCACGGTGGAATTTGTCGATATTGCCGGCCTTGTTAAGGGCGCGTCAAAGGGCGAGGGACTGGGCAACAAATTCCTTTCCCACATCCGCGAGGTTGACGCCGTTGTGCACGTGGTCAGATGCTTTGAAAACGACGACATTGTCCACGTTGAAGGAAGCGTTGACCCTGCAAGAGACATTGAGACCATAAACCTAGAGCTTATCTTCGCCGATATGGAAATGCTCGAACGCAGAATCGACCGCGTTTCCAAAATGATGAAGGGCGACAAATCCCTTGCCAAAGAGGTTGACCTTTTAAAGGCGCTCTACGCCCACCTTGAAAGCGGAAAAACCGCCCGTTCCTTCGAACGGGATGAGGACGGCGATAAGATGATAAAGGAAGTGGCCCTCATTTCCGATAAACCGGTCATTTACGCCTGTAATATGGGCGAGGACGAGATTGCCGGCGACCTTGATAACAACAAATATTATCAGACAGTCAAAAACATTGCCGCCGAAGAAGGTGCAGGGGTTATACCCGTTTGTGCCGAGATAGAAGCCGAGATTGCCTCTCTCGACCGGGAGGAGCAAAGAGCATTTCTCGACGAGATCGGCCTTAAGGAATCGGGACTCGACCGCCTCATATCGGCCTGTTATGACCTTCTCGGCCTCATTTCCTACCTGACCGCCGGCAAGCCCGAGGTCAGAGCCTGGACCATTAAAAAGGGCACTAAGGCTCCCCAGGCGGCCGGAAAAATCCATTCTGACTTTGAGCGGGGATTTATCCGTGCGGAAGTTATCGGATACGACGAATTTATGGCGGTTGGCTCTATGGCTGCCGCAAAGGAAAAGGGTCTTGTGAGAAGCGAGGGCAAGGATTATGTAGTTAAAGACGGCGACATTATTCTATTCAGATTCAATGTATAAAAATTCACATGCTATTTTCAGAAACCCGCAGTTTTGCGTATAATTTTCAATTAAGTTGCATTTTAAAGTGCATAAATAATGAACATTATGTTAAAATTGCAGTGAAATGCGAATTTTTATTCAAAATCCTATTGAAAAAAAATACTTTTAGCAATATAATAAAACAGTTAAAAAATCCCTTAAAGGAGTGTTAATAATGTCATATACGCAAAGAGTTCTTGAAGAGCTCAAAGCCAAAAACCCCGGCGAAAAGGAATTCCATCAGGCAGCCACAGAGGTTCTCGAATCCCTCTCCCCTGTTGTGGAAGCTCATCCCGAATATGAGGAGTGCGCACTGCTCGAAAGACTTGTCGAGCCCGAGCGTACCGTTATGTTCCGCGTTCCCTGGGTCGACGACAACGGCAAGGTTCATGTAAACAAAGGTTATCGCGTTCAGTTCAACAGCGCTATCGGACCCTACAAGGGCGGTCTTCGTCTTCATCCTTCGGTAAACCTCGGAATTCTTAAGTTCCTCGGTTTCGAGCAGGTCTTCAAAAACTCCCTGACCGGTCTGCCCATCGGCGGCGGTAAGGGCGGCTCGGATTTCGATCCTAAGGGCAAGTCCGACAATGAGGTTATGCGTTTCTGCCAGAGCTTTATGACCGAGCTTTATAAGCACATCGGCCAGTTTGTCGACGTTCCCGCTGGCGACATCGGTACCGGCGGACGCGAGATCGGCTATCTTTACGGCCAGTATAAACGCATCACCGGCAACTACGAAGGCGTTCTCACCGGCAAGGGCCTGACCTTTGGCGGCTCTCTCGCCCGCACCGAGGCAACCGGTTACGGCCTTATCTATTTCGCCGAGGAAGCTCTTAAGCTTAAGGGCACCAGCTTCGACGGAAAGGTTGTTGCAATTTCCGGCTCGGGCAACGTTGCCATCTATGCCTGCGAAAAGGCACAGCAGCTCGGCGCAAAGGTTGTTACCATGAGCGATTCCAACGGCTGGATCTACGACGAAAACGGCATCGATCTCGCCGCAGTTAAAGAGATCAAAGAAGTTAAGCGCGGCAGAATCAAGGAATATCTCAACTATCACGGCGACGCCAAATACACCGAGGGCAGAGGTGTTTGGAGCGTAAACTGCGACATCGCGCTTCCCTGCGCCACACAGAACGAGCTGCTTGAGGACGACGCTAAACTGCTTGTTAAGAACGGCTGTATGGCAGTTTGCGAAGGCGCTAATATGCCCACCACCCTCGAAGCCACCAACATCATCGTAAACGGCGGCCTCATCTTCACCCCTGGCAAGGCTTCCAACGCCGGCGGCGTGGCAACCTCCGCTCTTGAGATGTCCCAGAACTCCGAGAGACTCTCCTGGACCTTCGACGAGGTTGACGAGAAGCTCCACAACATTATGATCAACATTCATAACAATGCTATCGACGCCGCAGCCCGCTACGGCCACGAGGGCAACTACATCATGGGCGCCAACATTGCCGGCTTCGAAAAGGTCGCGAACGCCATGATGGCTCAGGGTATTGTCTAATAGATTAACCTGATTAACAATGGTTGTTGATTACTCGCTGTCTGCCTTTATTGTCTGCTAATAGGACGATAGAGGCCGCAGCAGGTTTATAACCGTCTACGATGCCTTAACAATTGTTAAGACATCGCTCAACCTAATAACGCCCCGTATGATTGAAAACGATCATACGGGGTGTTTATTTTAATATTGTTTTATACCCGTTCACCCATCATCACGAGCGGTTAAAAAGCCTATTTTAACAGCTGTTTTATAATTCGCAACAACCGCATAGCAAACGACAAAAAAGAGACCCGATATAAATCGGGTCTCTTTGATTTAAAGAAATTATTTCTTTTTGTTGCCGTTTTCAGCCTGCTTTTTGAGCTTGTGGTCTCTCCACAGTGCCCACAGGGGACTGGAAAGGAAGAGAGAGGAATAGAAACCGGCGCAAATACCGACGCACATCGGGAAAGCAAAGCTGATTATCGAATCGAGGTTCTTTATCTTGGCGATAATGCAGATTGCAACAACCGCAATGAGGGTCGAAAGAGATGTAAATACATTTCGTGTGAAGGAGCCGTTGACGCTCATATTAACGATTTCAGAAACGGTCTTTGAAGAGCCGTATTTCTTCTCGTTGGAGCGGATTCGGTCGTAGATAACGATGGTGCCGTTGATGGAGTAACCGAGAATGGTAAGCACGACGGCGATAAAGTTATCGTCAAGGGGAATTCTAAACACAACATATACAAAGTAGGAAATGAGAATATCGTGGACAAGAGCAAGGGAAGCAAACATTGCTGCCGAAAGTCCGCCGATTCTGCGGAAACGGAGGGAGATGTATATGGTGATTATGAGAGCGCCGATGACCATAGCCACAAGGCACTTAATGAAGAAGCCCTTACCGACTGTGGGTTTAACGCTGTTGGAGGTGATAAGCTTGACCGAATTGTAGCGAGCCTCTTTAAGGGTGAGGCCGTTATCCGAAAGAACGGTTGCAAGATCGGTCTGGCTCTGCTCGGAGAATGCGCCGTCCGACTCGGAAGCGTCGGCGGGAACGACCGTTACGGTCTTTTCGTTTGAATCGACGGTTACGGTTACGCTGAAGCCGAGAACCTCTTCAAATGCGGTTTTAAGGGTTGCCTGATCCTCGCTGTCGGCTGCATAGTCGTAGACAAGCTTTGTGCCGAAGTTGGAAACAAGCTCGGTTTTAAGCTTATCGGCCACATCGTTTACATCGTTGGAAGAATCAAGGGTAAAGGTGTAACCGGTGATGCCTTCGCCCAGAGCGGTGGTCAGATTATCTTCAACCGAGGTGGCGATTCTTGCGCCCTCGGAAGGAGTTATAACAAGCTTTCCGTCAACTACTTCGGCGGTGGCATCTCTGCCGATGGTCTCGGCGGCAATGGAAGCGGCCTTTTCAGCGTCAACCGACTGGGCAGCGTCCTCGCCTGCCGTGTAGGAATATGTTAAAACAGTGGGGGGAATGGTGTTTGTGGTCATTGTGACCTGGCTTGCATTACCGGTCAGTTCCTTGCTGAAGGAAAGGGTAACCTCGTCTCCGAGAACCGATGCGGCAATGTCTTTTACCGCGTCTTTATCCATATCTCCGCTGTAGGAGTAGGTGTAGATGGTACCGCCCTTAAAGTTGGTGTCAAGCTTTACTCCGAAGATTATGTTGAACACAACTCCGAAAAGGAGGAAGCAAGCGGCGATTATGGCAAAGGTTTTTCTGTGCTTTATAAAATCGAATTCTTTGTTTATCTTATTCATCAGTCTTTACACCTCCGTATAAAGTGGGCTTGCGTAAGAACTTAAAGCGGGAAACGCCCTTAAGCATAACGCGGGAGGCGAATACACCCATAACGAAGTTGAAGATAACGCCTATGAGCAGGGTGTAACCGAAGGAATATATCGAGCCGGTGATCGAGTTTGCAACCGAAAGACCGGGGATAAGACCGATTGTGTGATTGTAGACCCAAAGGATGGGATAGAATATTTTGGCCCAAAGTCCGTCGCTGGGTCCGAATATGCCCATAAGAAGGATGGCAACGATGATGTTGGTAACGTTACCGTCGAATATTGCCGAGAAGGCGTGGGCATAGCCGGCGTCGATGGCGCCGTCGATGGTCTTATTATTGTGGCGAAGCTCTTCGCGGATGAACTCGGAGGTAAGAACGTTGGCGTCAACACCCATACCTATCGAAAGGATGATACCGGCGATACCGGGGATGGTAAGTGTGAAGCTATCCACTCCGTTGAAGAATCCGCTTGTGCAGGCCAGCATACCGGCGATCTGTCCGAGAAGGGCTATGCAAGCCACAAATCCGGGAACGCGGTATTTTACGATCATAATGATAACGATAGCGGCAAAAGCAATGATACCCGCAAGAAGCATAACACTGAGCGAAGCCTCTCCGAGGGTGGGATTGATGACGCGGATGGTGTCATCTATCGTAAGGGCGAAAGGCAGCGAACCGGCGTTGATCTTATCGGCCAGGGACTTTGCATCCTCGGCGCTGGTCATTCCGGTTATCATGGCCTGGCCGTTTGTTATGGCGCTGTTTACGCGGGGTGCCGAGATGCAGTTATCGTCCATATAAATGGATATGTACTGACCCTGAAGCTCGGTGGTGGCGGTGGCAAACTTGGTGCTTCCCTCACTTGTGAGGTTAAGGGCGACATAGTAGCCCTGCTCGGCGTCATAGCTTGCCGAAGCGCTTTCAACATCGGCCGCGCCCTGGAGAATGATGTCTCCGTCTGCATCCTGCTGACCCTTGCGGAAGGTGACCAGAGCGGTCTCGCCCAGATCCTTTACCTCCTGCTGAGGATCATAG
>CAKSDF010000037.1 GCA_934444695.1 uncultured Eubacteriales bacterium
AGCGAGGACTGGGTGGGTTACTGCACCATTTACGGCGACAGCGCGGGCGCTTTCTCCCCTATCGGCATGTACACGACCGAGGAGGTTATTGAGATCGGCCGTGCGCTTGGTCTGCCTGAACGCTTCCTCATCAAGCCGCCCTCCGACGGTCTGACCGGCAAAACCGACGAGGATAACTTGGGATTTACATACGATACCCTCGACAAATATATCCGCGAGGGCATTGAGCCTGATGCCGAAACCAAGAAAAAGATCGACCATATGCGGAAAATCAGCAAATTCAAGCTTGAATATATGCCCTGCTTTAAATATTTCGATAATTAATGGTCGGTCGGCTGCGATGTGTCTGCCGAAATTGACAAATCGGAATTATATTGGGGTGTGAGACCCGTTGTGGGGCCCACAATATTTAACAATTGAATATGTTATTTTTTTGCACGGCACGGTTGGAAAGATTTTTCTGACCGTGCCGTGTTTTTTCGCAAAACGGCATAAAACCGACCTTAAACAAGTATTAATTTATGGAAAGAAAAAAGGCAGGATAATACATCAAAAGTTTGTTGCTTGTGCATATTGACGAAAAATATATAAACACTTTAGAATAATCTTGACTTTTGCACAATAAAGTATTAGAATGGCAATGATAAAGAAGTGCGGGTACATTTCTTTAATGCCGCGCCCGCTAAGGTGAGGAGCAAGCGCCGCGCGGTAAATTTTAAGGAGGAAATATGATGAAAAAAACTTTCAGAAAATCATTGGCGTTACTACTTTCGCTGATGATGGTTGTTAGTGTTTTCTCGGCTGGTATGTTTACCGTTAACGCGGTCACCACCCAGGTAATGCTTAACAACTGTGACAGTGCCAGCGGTTGGGAACCCTTCCCCGGTGACAATCTTGAATTGACCACCGCAAAGAAAACCGAAGGCACCGGCGCCATCCACACATGGCAGGGTGGCGGATTTACCCAGGGCGGACCTATTGCAGGTCTTAACCTTACCGGTATCGAATCCATATCTTTTGACTTCGCGGCCAACACCGCCGAGGCTCTTTCCGGCCCAAGCGATGTCGCTTTCTATCTTTTCAGCGGCGACGATTATATTGGCTATCAGGAGCTTAACGAAGTTGACACATCGAAGGTTCTGTCCTTTAATGTTGCCGCCATCCGTGCAGGATACGGCAAGAGCGACGAATCCTTTGCAACCATTACCGCTCCTGTCGAATCTATCGGTGAAAACTTTGATATCACCAATGTTACCGGCTTCTATTTCTGGGGCTGCACCGATTACAGCGGCGACCACGAGCAGTGGCTTGACAATGTTGTTGCCAACATATCCGGCCAGGCTATTGACGCCGCCGTTACAGCCGTCAACAAGAAGATCAACGCTCTTCCCGAAACCGTGACCTCCGGCGACAGAATAGCCGTTGCCCTTGCAAGCGTTGCATACAATGCACTTACCGACGCTCAGAAGGCTCAGGTTGATGTTGCCGTAAAGGCAAAGCTTGATGCTGCTGTTGCTGCTTCCAAGAATGTTGCGGATCCCGAAGAATTTACCGTTATGCTCAACAACTGCGATGACAGCAGCAGTTGGTGGACCTTTGATTTCGGCGACGGCGAATATGCCGAGACAGACACCGAGATCAAAACCGAAGGCACCGGAAGCTTTAAGTATCACTTTGGCGGCGGTGTCGGTTGGGGCGCATCGGTCAATCACGTTGACATTACCGGAATTAAATCCCTTAGCTTTGATATTGCTTCTGATAACGACGGAATCCTTACCCAGCCTACCGAAAGAGCTCTGCTGCTCTTCAGCCGCGGAAATCCCGGCACCTTTGGATTCCAGGATGTTTTCAACGGCGACGGTGCAATAATGAACGATGCCGATCTTGTTTCCAAGATAATGCAGTTCAATGTTGAAGAAATAGCCGTTACCCTTCCCACCGACGGAGCAACCTTTACCACCGTTACCGCAACTCCTACGGCCATCGGTGAGAACTTTGATTATACCGACATTACCGGCTTCCAGCATTGGAGCTGTGCAAACTACCCCGGATCCCACACCCAGTGGATCGACAATGTCCGTGTAAACCTTGACTATGACGATTATAAGGCTGCTGCAGCCCTTATCGATGCACTGCCCACCACGGTTACCGCTTCTGATAAGGCTGCCGTTGAAGCCGCAAGAGCCGCATATGATGCCCTTTCGGACGTCAAAAAGGCCCTTATAAAGAATTATGATAAGCTTACAGCTGCTGAGGCTGCTCTTTCCAAGACCGCAAACAAAAATGAAGTGCTTCTCGATGACGGTACCAATCAGGAGCATTGGGCAATCGGCGGTGACGGTTCTTGCTTTGGTGAAGCACAGGACGGACACATCTGGTTCTGGTGGCTTGCACGTACCATCGGCAAGTTCGACACTCCCAAGGACATCACCGGCGCAAGACAGCTTAAGATTGACTTTACCCGTTCTTACTGGGACGGCGACGGTACCGAATGGTCAGACGCCATAAACAAGGACGTTATCAACGGCGGCGGAGAGATGGGTATCGCTCTTACCTCCTACACCGGAACACTTCCTTCTGGAACCGAAAACGCTCAGGAAGATCTTGTCCTTTCGGGCGAAGCCTGGACCGACTATGCGGTCAGAGTAAAGGCAACATCCGATATCGTCAAAGGTATGAACACCTTTGAAATCGATTACACCACAGCAGGTGCTAAATTTGATCCTTCGGCCGTTACCGCAGTTGCTATTGTCGGTAAAGACCGTTCAAACAATCCTACCTCCACCTGCATTTACGGTGTTTGGGCAGTAACATATCCTGACGTGGCAAATGTCACTTCGCTGATCGCTGCGCTTCCCCAGACCATTTCCACCGCCGACAAGGCCGCTATCGAAAATGCCCGTGCCGCTTATGAAGCACTGAGCACCGAAGAAAAAGCCTATGTCGACAATTACAGCAAGCTTACCGCTGCCGAGGCTGCTCTTAAGGCACTCATCAGCGGAGAGGGCGTTCTCAATGTCACCCTCGGAAGCCTGACCGCAAATCCCGGCCAGTCTATAAGCATTCCTCTCACCCTTGACGGTGGAGATGTTGCAAAGAAGATTGCTTGCTTCCACATTGTCGTTAATTACGATGCTTCTGTTCTTACTCCTGTTTCGGGAGACGGATTCTTCACCAAAAGCTCGCTTATCGGCAGCGGTGTTATGCTCGTTGTTAACACCAATACCGCCGAAGTCGGTGCCGGCAAGGCTGAGATCGTTATGATCAGCAGCGAGGCCATCGGAACCGGAAACTACGGTGCCATCAACTTCACGGTTGCATCGGGCGCTGCAGCAGGTTCCTCGACCACCGTTTCTTTGACCGCTTGCGAAGACACCGCAACAGAAGATCTTATTATTCTTGACGATGTAAGAACCACCGCTTCTACCATCAGCATTGTTAAGGCTACCACTCCCGCCGACGAGGTTATTGCTCTTATCAATGCCATCGGCACTCCCATCACACTTGATTCTGAAAGCAAGATAACCGCTGCCCGCAAGGCTTACGACGCTCTGTCGACCGAAGAAAAGGGCAAGGTTACAAACTATGCCGTTCTCACCGCGGCAGAAACCGAGCTTGACAATCTCAAGAAGATTGCAACTCTTGAAAATCTCATTAAAGCCATCGGCACCATCGGCGAGCCTGTTACTGCGGCTAACCGTTCGGCCGTTTCGGCTGCCCGCACCGCATATGACGCACTGAGCACCGATCTTCGCGCAAGGGTCAGCAACTATGCAACCCTTACCGCCGCCGAGGCCGCTATCAAGGCATACGACGACAGAATGGCAGCTGTTCAGGACGTTATTGCAAAGATTGCCGCTCTGCCCGATGCAGACAAGGTTGCTCTTACCGACGAGGCTGCAATCGTTGCCGCCCGCAATGCTTATAATGCCCTGTCCACAGGCGATATGAATCTTGTTACCAACATTACAAGACTCACCGCTGCCGAGCTTGCTCTTGCCGAGCTTAAGGCCAGCAGCCAGAAGGTTAAGGATTGTATCGAAGCTATTGCAAACCTTCCCGATCCCGTGGCCCTCACAGATAAGGACAAGGTTGCCGCTGCCCGCAATCTCTATGATGCACTCAGCGAATCCGAAAAGACTCAGGTTATAAACTATAACAAGCTGACCGGAGCAGAAACCACCATCGCAAATCTCGAGGCCATCAAGGCTGTTGAAGACAAGATTGCTGCTATCGGCACTCTTGGCGATGATATCACCACTGCCAACCGCAACGCTATTACCGCTGCCCGCGCCGCTTATGATGCACTGGCAGAGGGCCTCCGTCCCAGCGTTAAAAATTATGCCGATCTTACCGCTGCCGAATATGCAGTTAAGGCATATGATGCAAGAATGGCTAAGGTAAACGAAGCCATTGATGCCATCAAGGCCATCGGCACAATCGGCGACGAAGTAACCGAAGCTAACCGCAGCGCAGTTGCCGCCGCAGAAGCAAAGGTTGCCGCCGTTGACGCAAGAGACACAAGCAAGATCACCAATATGGATGCTCTTAATGCTGCCAAGGATGCCATTAAGGCATACGACGAAAGAATGAAGAAGGTCGACGAAGCCATCGCAGCCATCAAGGCTATCGGCACCATCGGCGACGAAGTAACCGATGCTAACCGCAGCGCAGTTGCTAATGCAGAAGCAAAGGTTGCCGCTGTTGACGCCAGAGACACCGATAAGATCACCAATATCGCTGATCTTGATGCCGCAAAGGCCGCCATTAAGGCATACGACGAAAGAATGAAGAAGGTTGAGGAAGCTATTGCAGCTATCGATGCCATCGGAACCATCGGCGATCCCGTAACCGACGCTAACCGCAGCGCGGTTGCCAATGCTGAGGAAAAGGTCGCAGCCGTTGATGCAAGAGACACAAGCAAGATTACCAATGCCAAGGCTCTTGAGGATGCCAAGAACACCATCGCTGCCAACGACAAGAGAGCAGAAGAGGTTGAAAAGGTTATCGGTCTTATAAACAAACTTGACAGCATTAAATATCCTCTCACCGATGATATGCGCAATGATGTTAAGGCTGCACGCAACGCTTTCGATGCTCTTGATGAGACCGGTAAAGCACGCGTTACAAACAAAGATCGTCTTACCGAAGCTGAGGAACTTGTCAAGCTGTTTGACAACCTTGGAAATGTCGACGAGGCTGACGGTGTAACCACAAGCGACGCACTTATGGTTCTCCAGTTTGTTGTTAAGACAAGAGAGTTCAGCGAATGGCAGGCTAAGATTGCAGATGTTAACGGCGACGGCAAGGTCACCGCTGTTGACGCACTGCTTATCCTCCAGTATGCTACCGGAAAGATCACCTCTTTCCCCTACAACAAATAATTTTAAGGTCAAAAATCAGACCTTGAAGCTATGCTAAAGGGATGCCGCAGCGCTTATGCGCTGCGGCATCCCCACTTTTGCGTAAAAAGCGGCCTTTCCGAAAAGAAAGGACCGCTTTTTCATTTTTATTTTGATATAGTAAAGATAAATGTTGTTGAACGGGAATACGGTTTGCAGGGGTCGAACAATGTGCGGTTTCGTTCATTTCTTTCCCGTGCGGTTTCGCTCATCCCTTTTCCCGTGCGGCATCACGTTCATCGCTCGGCAGCGTAAAGCCTTATAAGCGATTTCACGCTTCTTCGCGCAGAAAATAAACAGCAGAAGCAGGACAAAAATGTGACTACCTTTAAACCGAGCGAAAGCAGCAAAAGCAAAAAGGGGACTAAAGGGTTATGGCTTTTGAAAGATGAAATGAATATATAATCTTTTGCTTTATGGGCATATTCAGAATCTTTTCAAAGGCCTTTGCGTAAAGGTTGAGCTGGGCGGAATATCGATCGATGAGGGTATGCTCATTCTCCACCCGGTCGGTTTTGTAATCGACTATTACCGCACCGTCGTTTTCAAAAAAAATGCAGTCGGTAATACCCTGAACGGCGATAGGTTCGTTTGCCGCAATTTCGGGAAGGGATGGGTCGAGGGTAATTGCAGGTACTTCGATTATAAAACGCTGCTCTCTGAGCACCTTTTCACAGGACTTTATTCTGCCGAAAAGCTCGCTCGAGAAGAAATCGCCGAGTTTTTCCCGGTTTAAAGAATCGGCCGCGGCAGGAGAGATGAACTGCTGTTCTTTTAGCAGAGAAATCTCATTTTCCAGGTCGTGCTCGGCCGAAAGATAATCGGCGTATTGCATAAACTCGTGCATGGCCGTACCCTTTTCGGCTACATTCAGACGCTCGTTTTTCAGAAAGGCCGGCCGAAGAGCGCAGCCGCTGTTTGACGGGCTTTTGTGGGTCAGTGCCGAGACCGACACCTTTGCCGCAAGCTTTGAAAGTGCACTGTATTTATACTCAAAATCAAGCTGTTCCTTTATTTCGTCAAGCTGTGTTTGGTCAAAGCTTTCATCCGGAATCTGCTCGGAAATTTCCTTTTCTTCGCTTCTTTTAATTTGATCTGACAGAATGTATTTTATCTCAGTGCTTCCGTCATCATCGCTGTCGGGAATTATGTTTGCGCCGACGATGGCTCTGAGCTCCTTCCCCGACGGATGGAGCAGGGCACAGTAGTTTATAAGTTCGCCGAAATTTTTGGCGTCCTCCACAAGCACCGGATCAAGTGCCTCGCCCTTGGAGAAATAGTCGGGAGAAAGGCGGGATGCGGCGGATGAAAGATCTTTTTCCGCTCCTTCCTTGGCCGATATTATAAACAGATTGTCCTTGGGGCGGGTGGCGGCCACATAATATATCCTCAGTGTTTCGGAAATATCGCTTTGCTTTTTTGCCTGACGAACGGCTTCAAACATAGGGGTAACGGTTTTTGTGCGGGTTTTGGAATCGTAAATTTTAAGACCTACACCGTATTCCTGATCATATTTGAAGGCTGCAGCGTCGATCGGGGAACCGGATGTAAGTCCCGCCATAAATACTACCGGAAACTGAAGACCTTTTGAATGGTGGACGGTCATTATTTTGACCCCTCCGGCTGAGGCGTCGGAAGTACCGGATAATTTTATTTCTCCTTTTTTGACCCTTTCGGCAAAGCGGAGAAACTCGTAAACCGTCTCATATCCGCCGTCGGCACATTCTGTTGCCACTTCAAGCAGCCTCTTGAGATTTTTTGCCTTTTTTTCGCCGTCCTCGGCCGTGAGATATACCTCAGGCAGGCCGGTTTTTTCGTATATCTCGGAAATGAGCTGCCGGGCGGTATGGGTGGCCGAAAATTTTCTTAAATAGGCTATCTGCGAGAGAAATTCTGATGCCTTTGTGTCGCCGCTTTCGGCAGCATTGCAAAGTGCAGCGTATATCGACAGCCGCTTCTTTTGTGAACAGATTATACCGATGTGATCGGCCGAAAATCCGAAAATGGGATTCATCATGGCCGAAAGCAGCGCTACATCATCAAGCGGGTTGCTGATGACCTTTAAAAGCGCCATCATTTTTGACACTTCGGGAATGTCAAAAAAAGCTTCGTCGTGGGAAAAGACTGCCGGAATGCCGTGCTCGAAAAGGCGGTCGGCCAGAGGCTTTGCGGATGTTTTGGTAGCGCGCAGCAAAATGCAGAAATCGTCGTAGCCCGGTTTTTTTAGGACTTTACCGTCGGTTATACATTCCTTTTGCATCATATCCTCTATGATTTCGGCTATTCGGTCGGCCTCCACCTGAATGACGGTGCGCTCATCCTCTTTGGATATGTCGATGATGTCGATCTCGGTGTCGGGCAAATCTCTTTCGGGGAAGGAGGCTGCAGCGTTGAGGGCGTGATCGGCATTATATTCGATGTCTCCGATTTTTTTGGACATTACCCTTTCAAAAATAAAGTTTACAAGGCCGCATATGCCCTTGCGGCTTCGGAAATTTTCCGAAAGAATGATTTTTGAACATTCTGAGCCCTGTTCAAAATCGGGATATTGATCGAGCATTTTGATGAAGTTTTTGGGGTTGGAAAGACGAAAACCGTAGATGCTTTGTTTAACATCACCGACGCAGAACAGCTTTTTGCGATCGTCTGAAAGTATGCGGAAAAGCTCGTCCTGAAGGTCGTTTGTATCCTGATATTCGTCCACGAGAATCTCTTTGAATCCTTCCGACAGAGATTTTGCAAAATCGGTGGGATAGGTGGTTTTGTTTTCCCGCTTTGCAAGTAGCTTTAAGGAAATGTGCTCGAGATCGGAAAAGTCAAGTGCGTTTATTTCCCGCTTTTGAGCCGTGAAAAGCTGCGCAAAATAATCGGCAGCCGAAAACAAAAGCTCGATAAACGGGGTGAGCTGCTGGGCGGTGGCTTTACACTGATGCTCGGTATAGCAAAGAACATCCTGCGTTTTTTTCAAAAAAGAATTATACATATTCCTTGCAAGTCCGCATCTGTCATTAAGGTTAAGGTCGTAGACCGCCTTTTTGGGCAGACCGTGTGACCAGCCTATTTCGCTTTCTTTTTTGGCATATTTTCTGCAGCCTTCAAGATCGCCCGACTGCAGGCATTTAAGCATTAAAACCGCGCAGTTGAGCCCGTCGGAAAGGTCGATTCCTCGGGTGGATGCAAGCACCTCATCCCGGGAAATGTCGCTGATTGTCGTTTCAAGCAAATCGACGGCGTTGTTGCAGCGGTCGAGAAGTTTTCCGATGAGATATTTTCCCCAGGGAGAGCTTTTAAGATCGGAAAAATCCTTATACATTTCTATGCAGCGCTGTTTCCATTCCTCGGGAAAGGGAAGGGAATTCATATAGTTGTAAAGGTCGCTGACGGCCGATTTTATGTTTGTAAGGCGGGAATCGGTGGATAGAAGCTTCATAAGATCGGTGAATTGTTTCTTGTCGGTTTCAAGAAAGTGCTCCACCGTATCGGCAAGGGCCTGCTGCTTAAAAAGTTCGGCTCTCGGTTCGGAAATTATTTTAAAATCTGGGGGCAGATCCAGCTTGTCGAAGTTGTCGGAAATAAGGTTTTTGCAGTATGAATGGACGGTGGATATGTTGGCCTTGGCAAGCAGTATCGTTTGCTTTCTCAGGTGGCGGCGAAGGGCGGGAGAGATATCCTCCGAAAGCTTGCTGCTTATGGCGGCGGAAATACGGGAACGCATTTCCGCGGCGGCAGAAATGGTGAAGGTCACTATCAGAAAATCGGTTATTTCATACATATCATCGGGATCGGTAAGCTTTTTTATGACCCGGTTGACCAGGGTGGCGGTTTTTCCCGATCCTGCGGCGGCCGATATGAGCAGCGAGCCCGATCCGTCGATGGCTTTTTGCTGATTTGCTGTGGGTGCGGGTTTATTGCTCATCAAACGACCCTCCTTTCAGAATTTCAAGCTGTTGATCTTTGCTGAGTTTTTTGACCGTGCGATGGACGACGGTGCCGGAATTTGGGCAAACCGAGGTGTAATCGCAGTATTTACAGCCGCTCTGTCCTCCCGAATCGAGTGGGGAGGCAGGGAAACAGCCGTCCATAATTTTTTGTCCCATTTTTTCAAGAATGCTTTCTATGTGGTGTTCGGCGGTTTCAAAAAATTGCGGATATGCGATGTTTGAAATAGAATTGCCGTGTATATTTCCGCCCTTTACAAAATTGACCGGGATGTATTTTCCCGTGTGGGCGGGATCCATGGCGTCGATTATGTCGATGTCGTTGAGAACGATGCCCTTCATTCTTAGCTTTTTGTGGATGCTTTGCTCGTCCTCGCCGCTTGCAGCATTTGCCGAAACATCTCTGGCCGGCATATAGAGCACTCCCGAAGGCACGGGATTTTTGCCAAGCTGCTTTAAATGCTTTTCGATGGCGAAAAGATATATGAGCATCTGAAGTCCAAGACCGTAGGGAAGCTCATCGGGGCTGAAGGTCTTTGTGCCGGTTTTATAGTCAACAACTCTGAAATAGGTCTTTTGGTCGTGCTCGTATATGTCCACCCTATCGACCACGCCGGTCACGCTGATGAGCCCTCGGTCGAATGCTACCGAGAACGCGGGAATCGAGCCCTGTTCGTTTCTTCCGATAGGAAGCTCACATCGTGCGGTGACAAATTTTCCGTCTGCCATTTCCTCGGCCATATGCTTTATTATGAGGAAAAGCAGCTCCTCGGTATTTAAAAGCTGATATTCAAAGCTTCCGGATATATCGTCCTGACCCATTCTTTCCTTCGCAAAGCCGAAAACAAGCTCGTGAATCTCGGATCTGAGCTGCTCATCCGACAAAAGCGAAAGCTCCTTTGAACCGTGCTTTAAAAACATCTTTTCAAATACAAAATGTACAAGTGTGCCGCGTATCTGGTTGTCTATCTCCACCGGCTTTAAGTATTTTGCCTTGAATCCTGCGCGGCAAAGGTACATAAAACCGCAGCGGTGAAAGAATTCTACCGAGGTGGGGGAAACCTTTATGTTGTCGGAAAAAAGGGCCTTTGCGGTGGCAGGCGAAAGATTTGTGTCGTTGATTTTTCTGAAGTTTTTAAGTGTCTCGAATTTTTTACTGCCACTTTGCTTAAAAAAGGCGTTGAGGGCATTTGTTTCGTCGGTGGGGCAATGATAGTTTGCCGCCAGCTTTTCAAAGGCGGTATGCTCGCAATCTATTGATGTTTTCAAGGCTTCTTTTGAAAGCTTTTTAACCCCTGCAAGCGCTTCTATCTGAGTGACCTGAGAAGAGGGAAAACCATCTCCCGAAAGGAAATACGAGATGTAAAGCCTTTCCGAAGGGGCGCAAACTGCCGAATAGAAAAGGAATCCTTCCTCACACAGGCTTTTGGTCGAATGGTCGCTGATGGGAAGATTGCAGCGGCATAGCTTTATGCGGTCGGCATCGCTTAAAAGACCGCCCGATATCGACGAAGCAGGAAAAATGCCGTCGTCTGCACCGAGCACGAAAACAGCACGGGGCTCGGCCGGACGTGTGCGGGGAGCGGAGCCGATGCTCACCTGATCGATGCCCTTGGGTGCCGATCCCATATCCATAAGCGAAACGAGATTTAAGAAGAGATTGTAGAAGTCATCGGCATCGCCGCTTTGCTCGCTGCTGAGCAGGGCTATGCGGTCGAGAGCCGAGATAAGCATATCCCACGATCTTTCGACAAGGTCGGCCGTTTGCTCATCGCCGCTTTGTGAAAAGCTTTGGGCAATACTTTTAAGATTCTCGGCGGCATTTATGTCACGCAAAAAATCAAAAAGTGCGGCGGCGCATTGCTTTAAGCTTTCGGCAGCCTTGAGGGATTTTTCAAAATTGAGGAGGGGTGACATTATATTTTTTCTTAAAGCGTTGAGTCTTTCGAGGGCGGCTTTGTCCTCTTCCAAAAACTTTTCCTCCATGCCCCTCGGATTTTTTTCAAAATCGTTTTTCCAATCGCTTTTATCTATTTTCCAGATGAAACAATAGTTTTCAAGCTCAAACAGATCGGTGTCGTCGATGCTTATGATGCCGCTTTTTAAAAGGGTGAGCAGCTTTTCGGTTGAAAAGGAGGAGCGGATAACGTCAAAGGCAGTACAGGCCGCGATCATAAGAGGCTGGCCCGATACCGGCCGCCTTGCATCCAAAAAGTAAGGAATGCCGCGTCGGGTGAAAAGCTGTTCGATAAGGGGCGCGTAATCCTCGGCCTTTCGGGCAATAACCGAGATTTCCCGAAAGCGGTAACCTTCTTCTCTGACCAGTCTTGAAATCTGCGAAGCGGCAAAATCCACCTCGTCATATTTTGTGTCGGCTTCAAAAACGGTTATTTCTCCGTCAAAATTGTTCTCTGTATCAAGACTGTTTTCTGCGACAAGGCTTTTTTCTGTGTCTAAACCGTTCTCACTGTCAGGAAAATTGTTTTCCCCGATTTGTCCGTCTGCTTGCACATCGTCCCAGATGCTGATTTGATGTATGGCGGTTTGTTTGTTACCTTGTCCGTCCGGTTGATTGTCAATTAAATTGATGCTTTGTCCGTTGTTTTGTCCGTTGTTTTGTTCGTTGCTTTGTTCTTGGTTTTGTGGGTCGGTTTGTGCACCGTTTAAATCACCGTTTTGGTTGTTTGCCGAAGAATCAGAAGTGTCGGAACCGCTGCCTTGACCCGAGAAAACCTGTCTTTCCATTTTTTTAAGAAGGGGAAGGTGGCGGCGATCCTCGGTAAGGACAATGGGCTCTTTAAATTCGGCATTTTGCGAAAGACAGATGCTTTTTAGCGCCCTGGCTGTTTCCCTGACCGAATAAAAAATGTCGGGATCGGTATTTTCCATATCGTCGCAAGGTAGCGAAATATACACCTCTCTGGCCGAGCCGATGGCCCGTTCTATGATTTCAAACTGGCGGCCGGTGAAACCCTTGAAGGCGTCGAAAAAGACGGTTTTATCGTCGAAAAAGCCGTACTCATCCATAAGCTCACAGGCCTTTGTCACATCGTCCAGAGGATCGGAATACTCGGCCGACAAAAGGGCGGAATACCCCTCGTAAAGCAGCGTTATTTCCGAAAGGCGGTTTTTGAGCGAACCGTCGGGAAGGGAAGCCTTGGCTTTTTTCAGCATCTCGGTCGAAACCGAGCAGTTTTTAAATTCCTTAACCGTTCCGACCATTCCGCGGATGAAATCGGGCTTTTTGCATATTCTTTTATAAACCTTCAGCTCGTCTGAAAGCTGACTTACGGCCGATGCCATAAACACCGCCCGTCCCGCGTCGTCTATGCGTTTTGAGCATATCCCGCCGTAAAGCTTGAAAAGCCGGTCGCAAAGCCGCGAAAAGGAAAGCACCTCAAAGTCACTGCATTTCCCGTCAACGGCCATTAAGGCTCTTTCACTTTCAAAAGAAAATTGCTCGGGAACGACAAGTATCTGCGCCTTGGCGGTAGGTCCCGTTTGTTTGATGAGACGGCGGATGGCCTCGGTTTTTCCGAATCCTGCCCGTCCGAGTATCAGCTGAAGCATATCTTTCACCCCGTTTTTCCTGTTTATTTTAACATATTTAATTTTATAATTCAATGAATTCCTGTCAAATGGCCTTGACTTGCGACCCGGGCAATTATATAATAATAACGTAAGGTAGTAGGGGAAGTGTCCTTGCTGCCACATTATATCATTGCAAATGTACCAAAAGGAGGATATAACTTTTATGATAAACGGATTTGAAAAAACAGGACATCTCAGCCAGCTCTTTTCGGTTGAGGAAATGCGCCTTTGCGGAGGAAAGGGCGACGGAATGAGAATTCTCCAGATGAAAAACGGCAAGGGTCTTATGGCTACCTTTGTGCCCGATCGCTGTCTCGATCTTTACAGACTCGAATACAAGGGCATAAATCTCGGATTTTTCTCTCCCGCGGGATATGTAGCTCCTGCATATTATGATAAAAACGAATTTCTGCGTTCCTTTACGGCGGGATTCTTCACCACCTGCGGCCTCGACAGCGCCGGCGCTCCCTGCACCGACAACGGCGACGAATGCGTTATGCACGGACGCATTGGCAACACTCCCTGCGAACAGCTCAGCTACAATGCCGATTACTCGGGAGATCATCCGGTTATAACCGCCTCGGCAAATGTCAGAGAAGGCGCGGTTTTTGCCGAAAAAATGCTTCTCCACAGAGAAATAAAAATGGAGAACAACGCCATATACATTACCGATACGGTCACAAATGAAAGCGGCCTGCCTCAGCCCTCTATGCAGCTTTATCATATGAATATGGGCTATCCGCTGCTTGATGAAGGGGTTGAGCTGCTCATTCCGGCCAAAAACACCCTTCCGAGAGATAAACGGGCCGAGGAGGGCATAGACGAGTGGGATTATTTCCCCGCACCCACCCCCGGATTCGACGAGCAGTGCTATTATCATCGCCTCGGTGTTAAAAACGGAAAGACCGCCGTCGCCATTTACAATCAAAAGCTTGGCGTGGGTGTTAAAATCAGCTTTTACGCCGATACTTTGAACCACTTTACCCAGTGGAAAATGCCCGGCACAAGGGATTATGTGCTTGGTCTTGAACCTGCCAACTGCCGCGTTGAGGGCAGAGACAATATGAGAAAGATCGGAAAACTCAAGGAAATCGCACCTTTTGAATCTATCACATTCAGACTCTGCGTCGAGATAATCGACGGCGATGAGGCAGCAAACGCCGTCAGAGAGGAAATATATGCATTAAAGCAGGGCGAATAAGCGCTTTTTTGCAAGATAATTGCGACATAATGCTTCAAAATACTTGACAAAAA
>CAKSDF010000038.1 GCA_934444695.1 uncultured Eubacteriales bacterium
TCGATGACCTTTGCAAGATCGTCCTCGGTAACTCTGCTCTGCTTTACCTTTTCCTTCAGCTCGTCCGATTCCTTTTGTCTTGCGGCAAGCTCGGTCTTGACCGCTGCAATGCGCTCAAAATCGGGGTTTTCGGTCTCGCTTTCAAGCTCCTCAAGCTCTTCGCCAAGGGTATCCATATCCTTTTTAACAATCAAAAAACGGTCGGCAGCCTTATTTCTGAGGGCCGCACAGGCGCAGGATTCATCCAAAAGATCGATGGCCTTATCGGGCAAAAAGCGATCGTTAATATAACGTTCTGAAAGGGTGACAGCCTGACGGATTATACCTTCCGAAAGGGTCACGCCGTGGTATTTTTCATAATATTCTTTAATTCCGGTCAGCACAGCAACGGTATCTTCAACCGAGGGTTCCTCGATCTTGACCGGCTGGAAGCGGCGCTCGAGGGCGCTGTCCTTTTCAATGTGCTTGCGGTATTCGTTGAAGGTTGTGGCACCGATGACCTGCACCTCACCTCTCGAAAGGGCGGGCTTTAAGATATTGGCAGCATTCATGGAGCCTTCGCTGTCTCCCGTTCCCACAAGGGAGTGTACTTCATCGATAAACAGTATGATGTTGCCTTCCCGCTTGACCTCGTCGATAAGTCCCTTAATACGGCTTTCAAACTGACCTCTGAACTGGGTTCCGGCCACAAGAGCGGTCATATCAAGCAGGAATATTTCCTTGTCCATCAGCTTTGCGGGCACCTCTCCCGCGGCAATTTTCAGGGCAAGTCCCTCGGCAATGGCGGTTTTACCGACGCCCGGTTCACCGATAAGGCAGGGGTTGTTTTTTGTGCGGCGGCAAAGTATCTGTATAACGCGGTAAAGCTCTCTGTCACGGCCTATAATGCGGTCGAGGCCGCCGGCTCTCGCCTTGCCGGTAAGGTCGGTGCAGTAAAGCCCCAGGTATTTGCGCTTTTTGGAGGTTTTTTTATCCTTGCTCTTTTTACCATTCTGATTTTCGCGATTTTCTTCGATGTCGGTTTCGGGGTCGGCAAGCTCCTCGTCTTTGGAATTATTATTGCCGCCGAAAAACTGGTTTATCATATTCGGAAAAGTGGCGGCGCCTCCTGCCTCAAAGCCATCCTCGTCGGAAGCGTCGGGATTGTCGGGATCCATTCCGAACATATTCATCATTTCATCGGTCATGGAATCAAGATCCTCGTCGGAAATGTTCATTTTATTAAGCATATCGGTCACAGGGCCGATGTTAAGCTCCCGGGCGCATTTGAGACAAAGACCCTCGGGAGTGGATTTATCGCCCTCCATTCGGGTTATAAAAACCACGGCGGGACGTTTTTTACATCTTGAACAAAGTGTAGGTTTCATTTAGCAGCTCCTTTGATTTTTTCGTTGTCAAGGTCGTATTTACCTTGCTTTATGGCTATAAAAAGCACGGCATATTGCACAAGCGCCGCCACCATAAGTACACAGCATATTCCCGCCATTATCCAAAAAACCGTTTCGGAAAGCAGCGGGCCGTTTTTTGAAACAAAACCGATAACATCGGTCAGCATAACCGTAAACACAGTTATGTAAAGGGCGGCGGTTGCAAGCTTGCCGAAAAGCTTTGCCTGGCAGGGTCTTGCGCCCGATCCGAAAAGTGCCAGCGCGCCCGCAAGCATTATAAGTTCCTTTGAAGCAAGCACAATAAGCATCACTCTCAGCGGAATATGATGAACGGCCACGAGAAAGACGATGGCCACCATGGTCAGCTTGTCGGCAATGGGATCGAGAATTTTGCCCAGATCTGATACCTGGTTAAAGGTGCGAGCGATAAATCCGTCCAGCATATCCGAAAGTCCCGAAACAAGCACCAGCACGGTAGCGGTCAGCACATATTTTTTTAGATAGAAATAAACAATAAAGGGAATGAGAATAATTCGTATGGCCGAAAGAACATTCGGCACGGTAAATATTTTTTTATTCATATATCCTCCGTTTAACTTCCCGAAAAGATTTTAGCGACCGCCTCGGGCACCGAAGAGGTCATAAGTCTGTATGAATATGAAAGGTTGAGATTTTCGGCCGTAAGACCGCAGAATCCGTTTGGCAAAGCCACCGTAAGGGTCTTTACAAGCATAACAAAGAGGTATACGATGACAAGCCCTTCTATAAAGCCCAGCGTGCCGCCGAGACCCTTGTCGACCCCTTTCAGCGGTGTGGTCTTAAATACCCTGCGCGCAGCCTTTGAAAGTATCCAGACAAGTATCAGGAATATGGTGGCAAGCAAAAGTGTCATGACCGTTTTTATGAGCGACATAAGGGGCGGTTTGACCACGTTTGTAATTATGTTTTGTTTGATTTTTTCGGTCGTCTCTCCCGATACGGCATTTTTAACATCCTCGTCGGTTATGCCAAAGGTTTTAAAAAGTCTTGCGACCGCACCGTTTTCGTCGACAAGTATCTCGGCTGCTCTGTCGGGTGAGCCTATGGGGCTGTTTTCCGCTGAAGCCACCGCATTATCTACCTCCACCTGTATCTTTTTCTCGAAAAAGGCATTATATGCAAGCTCGGCCGCAGGAGCCGAAAGGGACAGCGCAAGCAGCACGGCAACCACCGTTCCGATGCAGGATACCGCCATGGAAGCGAGACCTTTTTTTGCTCCGTTTATTATTATGAGTACGAGTATGGCAAGGGAAATCAAATCAAAAACAATATTCATTGGCTACACCTTTCTCCATTCGACGCGGGATGTTCCGAGCACTGCCGTGCCCGCTCCCGACGAGGCTATCTGACGGGCATCCGCTCCGGCATCAAGGGATTTTTGCTGACCTCCCTTGCCGTCGAAGGAAATGACCTTCTCGTTTGAAAGCACCACCGCTTTATTTCCCGCAAGGGAAAGGGATATGGCCTGAGCGCCTATGTCGGCGGTGTAAATCCGGGTAAGCTTTTTATCAAACAGCATAAGCTGATTATTTGCCGAATCGTTATATTTTTCGACCGTCACGGCCACAGCCGACGAGCTTTGAGCAAAGCACGAAACCTTTGCCGATTTAAGGTCAAAATCGGTTCTGACCCCCTTGGTGCTTATAGATGTCAGCATACTTTCGAAAACTCCCACCAGTGTATCTCCCTTAAAATCGATGGAAACCACCGTGTGATTTTCAAAGCTGTTGTCGCAGATAACTGTACCGTCGTTTGTACGGAAGATGAGAATGCTCGACACCATTTTGCCGTTTTGTCCGCTGAGCGTTCCGACGCCCATATATCCGCCGTCGCTCGAAAGTGCCAGCGCAACAACCTGTCTGTCGGAGGAATGCCACTGCATTTTCTGCCTGCCCTTTTTGTCAAAGGCGGTGACATCACAGACATAATCTCCCGATCGAGTGGCCAGCGCAAAGGCGCCGTTGTCGGAAATGGATGCCGTTATAATGTCGTTTTGGGCGGTGGAGTCGATGAATGTACCGCCGCGTTTTTCTATTTTATATCCCTTTCCTCCCCGATCGTAAACGAGGGTGCGGTATTCCGATGTGCTTATGGCGGGGTTGGAATATCCGTGAGGACGGTTATATATCTGTTTTCCGTTGGCTTTATAAAGCATAAGGGTCGACTGGCAAAGCACGGCAATGTCGCTTCCGACGGTTGAAATATTTTTTCCCACCGCCGAAGATATTTCAAGAGGGAAACCCTCGCCGGTCGCCGAAAAGCCCGCGAAAAACTCACCCGTAGCATCGATAAGGCCTACCGGGATGGCAAGATTTGCGGCAATAAACACCGCAAGAAGCACCGCCACCGTGGCGATAAGCCTTTTAAACCTGCCTATTCTCTTGAGCTTTCCGCCCATTATGACCTTCATCTTTTTGCCGCTGCCGGTAACCGCCGTTTTTGGAAAAGCCTTGTCGGGTTTCTTTTTTTCGGTTTTTTTCTTTCGGCCGAAAAGCAATGCTGCGCTTGCAGAGTCTTTCTTTTTCGAAGTCATTCCCGCACCGGCTGTTTTTTCGGTGCCGCCGTCCTTTTGCGATCCTGCCTTTTGCGCCCTGCCCGATTTTACGGCACATTTTGCATCGTCAGTTTTAACAACGCTTTTTGCGGCATCGGTCTTAACGCCGCTATTTGCGCTGTCATCTTGCCGGGCCGTTCTTTGCACCGCTTCCTTTTGTTTTGCGTGAGCGGCCTTTTGCTGCTTTTTCGCTCCGCTTTTTTTCATTATGTTATAAATGGCGCCGCCATTTTTCCTTGGAATGCGGTCGTTTTTCTGCGCCTTTTGTGTATGGTTTGTTTGCTCGTTCTTTTCGACCGTTTTCACTCTGTCTGCTCTGTCTTCACTTACGGCAGGTTTGTCGAAAACCGTCGTTTCGGGGACGCTGTTTTTAAATTCATAAGGTATGTTTATAACCCGGTAATCGGGTTTTTTTGAATTGTTACTATCCATTATCCTCTTCCCCATAGAATATTTCGTTCAGATAAAGGCCCTCAGCCGGTGCCGTCGGTCCCGCAAGGGAGCGATCCTTTCGGATGATTATGTCGGCTATGCCGTCAGGGTCGATTTTCCCTTCGCACACCCTGATAAGCGTTCCGACCATTATCCTTACCATATTATAAAGAAATCCGTCGGCCGCCACGGTAAAGATGATCTTGTCGCCCTGCCTTTCGACCTGCGCCTTGTAAACCGTGCGGGTTTTGTCGCCCTCTTTCGCCCCTGCCGAGCAAAAGGCAGAAAAATCGTGCTTTCCGAGAAAGCTCTTTGCGGCTTTGTCCATCAGTTTTTCATCAAGAAAATGAGGGTACTTGCAGCTTCTGCCCTCCAAAAAAGGATCTCTGCGATAGGAATTATATATTACATATTTATATTCCTTACCGACGCAGGAATAACGGGCGTGAAAGTCTTCGGCAACATTTTCAAGAGCAAGCGCACCTATATCGATCGGCAAAAAATGATTCAGTCCGCCGAGAATTTTCTCGGTGTTAAGGGGATTTTCACAGTCGAAGTGACAGCAATATTTTTTTGCGTGCACGCCGCTGTCGGTACGGCTGCATCCCGAAAGGGCGGGACGGAATCCCAGTACATTTTCAAGAGCGTCCTGCATTTCCTGCTGAACCGAGCGGGCGTTTTTTTGCACCTGCCATCCATGGTAGGCCGTGCCGATATAGCTGACGGTCAAAAGATATCTCATAAAATTTATCCTTTTATAAGCGAATATATTATTCCCTGACAATAGGTGTTGCAAAGAATTATGGCGGCAAGAAGCAGCGCAAAAGCCGCCACAGAAAGATAATCGGCAAGGGAAGCCTTCATTACCTTCATTCTCGTTCTGCCCTCGCCTCCGTGATAACAACGGCATTCCATTGCGTCGGCAAGCTCGGAAGCCCTTCTGAACGATGAAATGAGCAGCGGAATAAGTATCGGCACAAGAGCCTTGACCCTCTTTATAAGTCCGCCGCTTTCGATGTCTGCTCCTCTGGCCTTTTGGGCGCTCATTATCTTATCGGTTTCTTCAATAAGGGTGGGGATGAATCTCAGCGCGATGGTCATCATCATGGCAAGGGAATGGACATCCACCTTTATGGCCTTCAAGGGAGAAAAAAGCCGCTCTATTGCGTCGGTAAGCTCGGTGGGAGAGGTGGTGTAGGTAAGTATCGAGCTGCACATAATGAGTATGCATATTCTCACCGACATATAAATGGCCGTTGTCACTCCGCCGGTGGTTATGGTTATCTTCCAGAAGGAAACAATGGTGTCTCCCGAGGAAACGTAAATGGCGTTTAACACCGATGTTATTACGATGATGGGTATAATGGGCTTTAAAGTTTTTATAAACATTTTAACCGGGATTCTCGTGGCAAAAATGAACAGTGCAAGTGCCGCGCCGGTAACTATAAGAGCAATGGCATTTTGAGAAACAAATGTAAATACGATAAATGCCACCGTAAGCACAAGCTTAAACCGGGGATCAAGCTTATGCACAATCGATTTTGCGGGATAAAATTGCCCGAAGGTTATGTCGTTAAGCATTGATTTTCCCCCGCTCTCTCAAAAGTCTCTCTATTTCGTCGGCGGCGCCGTCAATGGTATAAATTCCGTCCTTTACCGGAAATCCCCGCTTTTTAAGCTCAAAAAGTATGTGTGTGACCTTGGGAACACCCAGTCCCATGGAAATGAGCCTTTCGCTTTGGGAAAAGACCTCCTCAGGGGTGCCGAAAGCCTCGTTTTTACCCTTATTCATAACAAAAACACGGTGGGAAAGGCCTGCCACGTCCTCCATATTGTGAGAAACGAAAATAACCGTCGCCCCGGTTTTTTTGTTATAATTCCTTATCATATCAAGTATCATTGCCCGACCGCTGGGATCAAGGCCTGCGGTAGGCTCGTCTAAAATGAGCACCTTGGGGCGCATGGCTATAACTCCGGCAATGGCGGCGCGGCGTTTTTCCCCTCCCGAAAGGTCGAAGGGGGATTTTGCAAGCAGTGTCCTTTTAAGTCCCACGAGATCGGCGGCTTCAACGACACGTTTTTTTATTTCGTCCTCGTCAAGTCCCATATTTCTCGGGCCGAAGGCAATATCCTTTGCCACAGTTTCGTCGAAAAGCTGATACTCGGGATACTGAAAAACCATTCCTATCTGAAAGCGGTATTTGCGGGATTTTTTAGGGTCGGCGAAAATATCCTCACCCGATAAAAGCACCTTTCCGCTTTCCGGCTTTAAAAGACCGCAAAGCATCTGCATAAGGGTGGATTTTCCCGAGCCGGTATGGCCGATTATTCCGATGATCTCACCTTGTTCTGCCGAAAAATCAACATCGGTGACCGCATCCTTACGGAAAGGCGTTCCCTCTCCGTAAACAAAGCTTAATTTTTGCGCGCAAAGTATTGACAATGTTTTTCCTCTTTTACGAAAGTAATTTTGTAAGAGCCTCGACGGCTTGTTGTTCGTCAAGGGGATCATCCGAAAGCTCAATGCCTCTTTCGGCAAGCTTTTCGGTAAGTTTACAGGCCACCGGCAGTGTAAGGCCGGTTTTTCTTATGGTGTCCTTTTGTTTAAAGACGTCGGCGGGACTTCCGTCGAGAAGTATTTTTCCCGATTCCATAACGATACAGCGGTCGGTGTGCACCGCTTCGTCCATATAGTGGGTTATCATTATGACCGTCATTCCCTGCTCCTTATTGAGGCGCTCGGCAATGGAGATTATCTCGCTTCGGCCTCTCGGATCGAGCATGGCGGTAGCCTCGTCAAGTACAAGGCACTTAGGATTCATGGCAAGTATTCCCGCAATGGCTATTCGCTGTTTCTGACCGCCCGAAAGCTTTGTTGTGGCGTGGCGGCGATATTCGTACATTCCCACCGCTTTAAGAGATTTTTCCACGCGTGAGACTATTTCCTCCCTTTCGACCCCTAAATTTTCCGGGCCGAAAGCCACATCCTCCTCCACAATGGTGGAAACAATCTGGTTGTCGGGATTTTGGAAAACAAGGCCTACGGTTTTTCTGATTTCAAGCTGATTTTTTTCGTCGGCGGTGGAAAGGCCGTTTACCGTGACCGTTCCGCTGTCGGGGACGATCATTCCGTTAAGAAGTCTTGAAAGGGTGGATTTTCCCGAGCCGTTGTGCCCGAGAACGGCCACAAAGCTGCCCTTTTCGATCGAAAGATCAAGATCCTTGAAAATGTCTATCTTTTTATCGTCCTCAGGATCACTGTAAGAGAAGGATACCCCCTCAAGCTTTATTATTTCACTCAAAGAATACCCTCCTTTGTCCAAACGGTGGTGGCTCCGCAGGGAAGCACCTGCCCGCTGGCCGTTACCGGCAGACCGATCTCGTCACACAAAACCTTTCCGCCGAATTTTTTCGTAAATATCTCGTTTAGCATATATCCGCACACGCCGGCCGAAAATCCGGTGGTGTAGGAATTGAGCATTATAAAGCTGCTGTTTCTGTTCATTATTTTGCGGCAGCTGAGCAGGAAATCGTAGAGCTTTTGTTCAAGCTGCCATACCTCTCCTCCCGGGCCGCGCCCGTAGGAAGGAGGGTCTAAAATTATGCCGTCATAAACATTTCCCCGTCTTATTTCCCGTTCGACGAACTTTATGCAGTCGTCCACCAGCCACCTGACCGGGCGGTCGGCAAGATGAGAGGCTTCGGCATTTTCCTTTCCCCAAAGCACCATACCTTTTGAGGCATCCACATGGGTCACCTTTGCACCGGCGCTAAGAGCCGAAAGTGTTGCCGCTCCGGTGTATCCGAAAAGGTTTAAAATGCTGAGCTGATGATCCGATTTCTTTATTATGTCGGCGCACAGATCCCAGTTTACCGCCTGCTCGGGGAAAACTCCGGTATGTTTAAATCCCATGGGCTTTAAATTGAATTTAAGGTTGCCGTAGCTTACGCTCCACACCTCGGGAATCTTTTTGTAAAACTCCCAGCTTCCGCCTCCCGATTTGCTTCGATGATAGCGGCCGTGAGCCTGCTTCCATCTCGGGTCGAGGCGGGGCGTTTTCCAAATGGCCTGAGGATCGGGACGGATGAGAATAATGTCTCCCCATCTTTCAAGCCGTTCTCCCGACGAGGCGTCCAAAAGCTCGTAGTCCTTCCAGTTTTGCGATGCTCTCATTACAGCAGTCTTTCCTTTATTTTGTCCACAATTTTATCGGCCAGTCTTTCGATATCCGAAAGATTTGTTCCTTCAAGCATAACGCGAATCTTAGGCTCGGTTCCCGAAAGGCGCACAAGCACCCTTCCGTCGCTTGAAAGCTCCTTTTCCACCGATTCGATGACGCTCTTTATTTCGCAGTCCTCCCCGTAAGCAGCCTTGCCCTCAGGAGTGACCACCACATTTTTAAGGGTCTGGGGATATATCTTCATCACTTCCGCAAGGCGGCGCAGGGTCTTACCCTCTCGCTTCATCGCCGCAAGCAGCTGAACGCCTGTCAGTTCCCCGTCTCCGGTGGTGGCGAATTCGCGGAAAATTATATGTCCCGACTGCTCTCCGCCGATGACATAATCGTTTTTGAGCATTTCCTCAAGCACATATCGGTCGCCCACCGCGGTTTTCTTGACATTAATGCCATTCTGTTCGGCAAATTTCCAAAATCCCATATTGGTCATAACCGTTACGACGGCCGTATCATTTTTAAGCTTGCCGCGCTTTTTCATATCAAGGGCGGCAATGGCGATAAGTACATCTCCGTCCACAAGGTTGCCATCGCTGTCCACCGCAAGGCATCTGTCGGCGTCTCCGTCGAAAGCAAGGCCGAGATCCATTTCGTTTGCTTTAACAAATGACTTGAGCGACTCCATATGGGTCGAGCCGCATTTGTCGTTTATGTTTATTCCGTCGGGATGATTATGTATAACCGACACCTCTGCGCCAAGCCTTCTGTAAAGCTGTTCGGCGCATACCGATGAGGAACCGTTGGCGCAATCCAGCGCCACCTTCATTCCGTCGAAACGTACATCCACGGTGGAAACAACGTGGTTTATATAGTCCTCAACGGCATTCGGCATTTCAATGACCCGTCCGACATTTTCGCCGGTCGGGTGTGCACCGTCATACACTCCGCTGTTCACCAGCTCCTCGATCTTGTCCTCAAGCTCATCCGAAAGCTTGAATCCCGTGCCGCTGAACAGCTTGATCCCGTTGTATTCGCAGGAATTGTGAGAAGCCGAGATCATAACGCCGGCGTCGGCCTCGTATTTTTTAACAAGGTAGGCCACCGCAGGGGTAGGCACGGTGCCTATTCTGAGCACATCGGCTCCCACCGAACAAATTCCTGCGGTCAGCGCCGCTTCGAGCATCTGGGAAGAAATTCTCGGATCCTGTCCAATGAGTATTTTGGGGCGGCTTTTTCCCGCTCCCGCAAGCACAACTGCCGCCGCACGGCCTATTTTCATGGCCAGCTCGCAGGTAAGCTCGCTGTTGGCAACTCCTCTTGCCCCGTCTGTTCCAAAAAGTCTTGGCATAGTTTTTTCTCCGTTCTTTGTCTGTTTGTTTTGCGCAGCATCACAAGGATAAATAGGTTTATAGGTTTTTATAAGTTTTTGCTTAACGGCTTTTGCTTTATGTTTTGTAATTTGTTTTTACAGGCTATGCGCCGTTTTATCCTATCAGTTGCTGCACCCGTGCTGCGGCAGGCGAGAAAATCCGATGAATGCGGTTTTCACAAAAAGAATTTTCCCATTGCTGCAGCGCTGTCCGTACAGTGATTTATATTTAATTTTCCGGAATATCAATATCAAGATGCCTGTATGCCGCAGGGGTAACGCATCTTCCCCTTGGTGTTCTTGTTAAAAATCCAAGCTGCATAAGATACGGCTCGTAAACATCTTCGATTGTGACCGCTTCCTCTCCGAGGGAGGCCGCCAGCGTCTCAAGTCCTACGGGACCGCCGCCGTAGTTGAATATCATAGAACTCAGCATTCTGCGGTCGAATTCATCAAGACCAAGCTCGTCTATTTCAAATCGGCTGAGCGCCGCCCGCGCCACCTCAAGGGTAATTTTAGAGTTATAAAGCACCTCGGCCACATCCCTGACCCGTTTTAGCAATCGGTTGGCTATTCGCGGTGTTCCTCTCGAACGGGAGGCGATTTCCAGAGCCCCTTCGGCATCTATTTCGATGCCTAATATCCCGGCCGAGCGGGTGACGATCTCGGCAAGCTGCTCAGGTGTGTAAAGCTCAAGACGGAGTATGACGCCGAAACGGTCGCGAAGTGGTGCTGTGAGCTGACCCGATCGGGTGGTTGCTCCGACCAGCGTAAACCGATTAAGGTCGAGGCGTATCGAACGGGCGGAAGGACCCTTTCCGATGATTATATCAACGGCAAAATCCTCCATTGCCGGATAAAGCACCTCTTCAACATTGCGGGAAATGCGGTGTATCTCGTCGATAAAAAGCACATCGCCCTCGTTAAGGTTTGTGAGCAGCGCCGCAAGGTCTCCCGGCTTTTCGATGGCGGGCCCCGAGGTCATTCTCAGATTGACTCCCATTTCATTTGCGATAATTCCCGAAAGGGTGGTCTTTCCGAGGCCGGGCGGGCCGTGAAGCAGCACGTGGTCGAGGGGCTCTCCTCTCTGCTTTGCCGCCTTTATGTATATTGAAAGGTTTTCCTTGGCTTTTTCCTGACCGATATAGTCGTCGAGGGTTTTGGGGCGAAGAGAATTTTCAAGCTCACCCTCGGCCGGAGCAAAGTCCGGCGAGACCATTCGGTTTTCAAAATCCATTTCGTTTTCTATCATATCAACTTTCCTTTTAGGTTAAACGGCTTTTGTTGTCGGCGGTGATTACGCCGTCTGTGACTGTTCCGGTTTTTGTTTTAATTTAATCGGTTTATTCTATGATAAATGGTTTTGCACTGTTTTCTGTTTCTGTGATTGCCGCAAAGTATTCTTGCAAAAAAATGCGGCTAACGGCGGGCTTTCAAAAGCGGTTTGCCGGTCGCTCTTTACAGGCGGTCATTTTCCCTTTGAAAGAAGTTTTAAGGCCTGCTTTATGAGCATCTCGGTATCGAGGCCGCTGTCCAGTTTTCCCACCGCAAGAGAGGCCTCCGACCGCTGACATCCCAAAGCTTCAAGCGCCACCACCGCATCGGCGGCATTTTCCGAAGCAGAAACCGCGCCCGCGCTTTTTACATCGTCCGAAATGTCGATATCAGACCTCCCAAGCTTATCCTTAAGCTCCATAACCACCCTTTGAGCGGTTTTCGCACCCACTCCCTGAGCGGCGCTTATGGCCTTGTAATCGCCCGACATAACCGCAACCGTCAACCTCTGAGGAGACAGGGCCGAGAGTATCGAAATGCCTGCCTTTGGCCCAATGCCCGAAATGGCGGTAAGCAGTTTGAAAAGCTCAAGCTCCTCGCGGTCGTAAAATCCGAAAAGATCGAGGGCATCCTCCCTGACGTTAAGGTGGGTAAAGAGGGTTACGTCCTCATCACTTCCCACAAGCTCGCGGTAGGTCGTTTCGGTTATGCGGCAGTCGAATCCCACTCCCCCGCAGCTTATAACCGCCCTTTCGCGGCTGAGCATTATAAGTTTTCCTGTTAAAGAATAAAACATTTTCTTCTCCTGACTGGGTTTAATTCGTCCCGACCGGGTTTAAACTCGGTTGAGATCAGCTGAAATTTTGCCGAGACAAGCGGCAAAGCAATTATACTTAAGACAGTACGGTTTTGTTTACGTGTACTTTTCTGTGTGTTCTGCGCGTGTTTTGCGTGTATTCCCGTGTGCTTCCACATACGTTTTCAAAGCCTACTATTTGCTAAAGGCGGTTGTTGGAAAGCAGGGAGCCCGAGCTGTGCCCATGGCAGATTGCAAGGGCAAGAGCGTCGGCGGCGTCATCGGGGCGGGGAATTTTCTCCAGTCCCAGCAGTATTCTCGTCATCTCCATGATCTGCTTCTTTTCGGCCCTTCCGTATCCGGTGACCGACGATTTCACCTGAAGAGGGGTGTATTCGTAAATCGGTATGAGATTCTTTTTTGCCGCAAGAAGTATGCAGCCTCTCGCCTCGGCCACGGCAATGGCCGTTGTGGTATTAGTGTTGAAATAAAGCTTTTCCACCGAGATACAGTCGGGACGGTATTTTTCGATAAGCTCTCCCATTCCGTCGTAAATTTCCTCGAGACGGGAGGTAAACTCGGTGTGAGCACTGGTGGTTATTGCACCGTACCCAAGGGTCGTAAAGCGGTTTTTTTCATACCTGACGGCACCGAAGCCGACGATGGCATATCCCGGGTCGATACCCAAAATTATCACGACACAGCGCCTCCGATATAATTATTCAAATTATTCTATCATAATAACGTAAAAAAAGCAAGTCATTAGACCCTATTTTTCCCTCGTTTCCGCTCCGGATAAACCCGTATCATTATTTTTTAAAAAAACTGTTGACAAACGGCCTCTTTGCCGTTATAATACCTTTTGCAGTTGCGGATTTAGCTCATCTGGTAGAGCGCCACCTTGCCAAGGTGGAGGTAGCGAGTTCGAGCCTCGTAATCCGCTCC
>CAKSDF010000039.1 GCA_934444695.1 uncultured Eubacteriales bacterium
TCCGCAATCAGGCTTCCGAAATATTCATCTTCCCGAATCTGCGCGATTTCCAGCGTCCGCAGATGCAGATCATTTTCTTCGCCGCCGTTTTTTATCAATGCCATCTGCCGGACTGCTTCCAGCACGGCGTTCATGTCGTTGACCCGCATATCCGCGATCCGGTCAACGTAAATTTCGGCATCCAGCATAAACCGCTGGAAATCTTTATGGCAGATCAACTCCGATAGCAGTCGGTGGTTGAATTTGCCCGTTCTCAATACTTCGATTGCATCATCACCCAAATGCAGAGCTTCCAGCTCTGTGTTTGGGTGATTTTTTTGTTCTGTCAGCCCCAGCAGATAATCGGTGGACACTCCGTAGAACTTTGCCAGCGCCACCATGCTGAACGGACTGATGTCCTTGAAATCGTCGGCTTCGTATTTTCCCAGCGCGGATTTTGAGATGCCTGTTTCCGCAGAAAGCTGTTCCAGCGTCAGACCGCGCTCTACGCGCAGGTCTTTGAGCCGTTCCTGAATGGTGAGTTTTGGCTGCATAGCGGTGTCCTCCCTTCAAATTTCTGCCCTTTTCCGGTCTTGTCCATAAGCGTGGAAATTTGCATTTTTCGGCGCGTTTTCCGACCTCTTGGATATACGGGAGAAGGCTATATTTTTCGCTAAAATGGTCTTGCAATCGCACCTGAACCTTGAAAATTGCATGACCGTCCGAACGGGATACGTTCTCTGGCGAAGTGCCGCATCCAGCGCACCAAGGAGAACGAAACGCCGGGAGCGATCCTCCGGGCAGGAACGACGTTCGGAAAGAGCGGCAAAATCAAATGGAAAAATCAAAGCAAGTGAAAGCGGTGAAGTAGTTTTCTATTCTGTGCGGTTATCTGCACGGAATAGAGCGCTATCCGGCAGCGAACGATGTCTGCTGTCTGGTTTGACATTTCGCCGTTTCACACAAAGACACATCAAACGGCAAAAGCTACGGGTGTTGCCCATGACCAACGTATCATTGGCAGTATTTCCAGCCGAAAGCCGTGCATCAAAAACCAGCGCCCTATGGCGAACAGGCGTCACGATTTGACAAATCCATTTTACCATAGAGCGCATCGAAAAAACAGGAGGAACATTCGAACATGAGAAAATCTGAAACCTATCGCAACGAGATCAAGTCCTACATCGTCCGCACCGGCATGACCATGACCGAGGTGGTGGACTACCTCTCCGATGAATACGGCTGGAGCCGCAGCGTCCCCAATCTCTCCGGTAAACTCAAGCGCGGCTCGCTCCGCTATGGCGAGGCCGTGGAGCTGGCGGACGCGCTGGGGTATGACATTGTGTGGGAGAAGCGGATGGATGCGAGGTGAGGCTGAAAGGGACGATTTGAATGATTCAAAGCAAGAGCGTACAAATATTTTCCAGTGGCACTTTCTGTACAGTGTTTGTAAAAATCATCGTGCACGCATGTCAGAGAAAAAAGCAGCCCTTGCGCTGCTGCGAAAGGTTCGGCTAATGGGGATTTGCATTCCGTCGGACAGCACAAACTCATTTTTCCTCATCGCCGCAATGTGTTTGTAGTTGACCCAATAGCTTTGGTGGCAGCGAATAAAAGTGCCCTCCGGCACGCCTTTCAGCAGTTCAGCAGGGGGCGCAGTCACCATTTCTGTGCCATTACGCATACAAACCCTTGTCTTGTGCAGGATCCGTTCCAGATAGAGAATATCCCGAAGCAGAATGCTTTTGACTGCTGAACCGGAAGACAGATACAGTCGCGGGGGCATTCCCTTCCCGTTTACAGCCTTTTCTAGTGCACTGCCGATTCGCTGCTCCAGCTCACTTTTCAAAAGAAAGTAGACATGCCGCGTCTCATAGACATCGGTGGCGTATTCCAGAAACGCGGTCAGGAAAATAACGGAGCACTGAGGCAGCAGGTCGTTGATCTGCTCTGCCAGTTGGATCCCGTCCGTACCCTCCATCCGGATGTCCAGCACAGCCACCTGGGGGGAGTAATCCCGCAGGCGGATGGCGTCCAGAAGATCGTCCGGCGTTTCAAAGAGCTGAACCTCGGGATCCTGCACCCCGCCGTGGCTAAGAATGACCTCTCTGGTCCGCAGGCCGTGTACCCGTTCATCGTCACAGACGGCGATAGGAATCATACCTCTGCAGCTCCTTTCAGAATCAGACTTGCCGCAAAATCTCCCTGCTCCATAGAAACGGAAAAACTTCCGTCATATGTTTCGGCAAGCTCCTGAAGAATGTGAAAACCAATACCCCGTTCCAGCTCCGGGATGCGGCGCTTTCGGGAATTGGGGGCTACGGGAGCGGGATTGCGCTCGTCAATGTGCAGATACCCCTTTTCCATATGCGCGGAAAGGGCGATCTGCTTTCTCCCGGCGGCCTGACAGGCCTCAGCGGCATTGTCCAGCAGATTGCCGAACGCCACCACCATGTCGGCATCCGGGATGCCGGTGTAGGCTGGGACACGCACCTGTATCTGCATCTCATAGCCCTGCGCCCTCAGCTCCTCGGTTCGGGAAAAGAGAAAGGCGTCCACGATTGGATTTTCACAGCTTCCCAGACTGGACCTGTAGCGGCAGGCCTCGGATACCTCGGCGGAATAAGCAGTGGCCTCTGCATATTGCCCCTTCTTCAAAAGGGCCTCCATGGTATACAGGTGGCTGGAAATATCGTGGCGGATTCGGCGGATATTCTCATATTGTGCTGTGATAGCGGAATAGTGTTCCTTTTGCAGGTCGATCTGTCTGGTCAAAAGATCGTTTTTCGCTTTCAGCTCGCTTCGCTGCGCCATGCCGCGGATTGCCGCGAACAGCGCAGCGTCCGCCACGACGCAGACTGCCAGCCCCAGCAGCATGACCAGAACGCGGCGCAGGCTGAAATCCACCCGGCAGAGGATGATCCAGCCATACAGCAGGAGATACTGGCTGATGGGAAAGCTCAGATACAGCAGCCATTCCTTTCCCGAAAGCCGGTTCTTATAGCGGTTCATCAGCAGTGTAAAGGCCCACATCAGAAACGCGTTCGTCGTTAAGAAGATGGCAAAAACAGCCAGCTGCACCGGGAAGGGCTGAAAGCTGAGTCCCTGCTGGAGCTGCTCCGGCGTCAGCAAAACGGAGACCGAGAACAGATCCGATACCGACATGGATACCAGTGCGACGGCGGCGCAGAGCAGGGATTTATACCATTTGTCCCGGAACAGCACAATGGGCGTCAGAGGGACGGTGACCAGCGCAAACAACACCCGCTCAATGTCCGCGTAAGGCATCAACTCTGGGGGGAGCACATAGGCCAAAAAGCCGATCAGAAATCCGAACAGCGTGACCGGCCAGGAAAACCGGCGCTTGAGGATCCGGCAGTATGCAGTGGCCATAATGAGGTAAAAGATGGCATTTCCGGCCACCACGAGAGGGGTAAGTCGTGTCATAGGGCTTTCCTCCTGAATCGCTGTGCGAGTTATGTTGAAAATCGTGCGGATTGTGCAAAAGCGTTGCCCAAAATGCGTCTATTTTGGTAGTATTGTAACCAGTATATACGAGAAGGACATAAAGTCAAGCCTGCATGCAAAAGAGGGCAGAGGAGACGATACCATATACAGCAAACCGCAGAGCGCGGAAATACATAGTTCTGCAATTTGCGAAGCAGAGGAATGGGGGACAGGCACCGCGCTGTGATCAGCAAAACAAAGGGAGATATATGAAGGCGCAAATACTCGGCATGCAATTTCACATTGGTTCAGTTTACAAGCATCTTGAAAGCAACAGGCAGATATAGTGCTATATTGTAAAAAGTGGAAGAAACGGAATTCTGTTTGATCGCAGTTCACATTATGGGAGGAGAGAATATGAAAAAGATCAAAAGAGCAATCTCGGTTTTCCTGTGTGTCGTAATGATACTGGGAATACTGCCGTTCAGTGCGATTGCGGCGGGCGGCCTGAACAGTTTTTCTGTGCGCCGCTCCTTTTCTGAGGAAACCTTTACCGATGTGGAAAGCCGGGACTGGTTCTACGACAACGTCAGGAATGTCTACGAGCTGGGCCTGATGATAGGCAATAGCCCGTCGACATTTAACCCGAACGGTAATCTCACACTTGCGGAAGCAGTAACCATAGCTGCCCGCCTGCATTCGATATACCAGACGGGAAGCGAAAGTTTTCAGTCAGGCACCCCGTGGTATCAAACCTATGTGGATTATTCCAAAGCCAACGGCATTCTGCTGTTTGAGGATTTGGCCTATGGGGAAGCGGCATCCAGAGCGGAATTCGCGGAGATACTTGCCGCAGCGCTGCCGAAGAAGGCCCTTAGTCGGATCAATCCGATAGCGGACGGCGCAATACCGGATGTCAAGTCAGGAGATTCCTGTGCTGCGGCAGTCTATCAGCTGTATCGCGCGGGAGTTCTGATCGGTAATGATGCAAAAGGGACCTTCGCGCCGGACAGCAGCATCAGCCGCTGTGAGGCCGCTGCTATCATCTCCAGAATGGCTGTCCCATCTCTGCGCAAATCCATCACGCTCCCCGGGCAGAGCGGCGGCAGCTCTTCCGGCAGCACGGTGATTCCGAATCCCGCACCCAATCCGGACCCCAAGCCCGGCACGACTTATACTGTGACCTTCCGGGAAAATGCCGGGGATGACAAAGTATCTGCCATGCCCGATGCGCAGAGAATCAGTGCCGGCGCATGCGCGGTTGAACCGGCACTCACGCCCGTGCGTGAAGGTTATGTATTCATTGCCTGGTTGGATGAGGATGGTGACATCTTCGATTTTGACACCGCGATTACTGCCGATACGGTGCTCTTTGCCGCATGGAAGCAAAACATATTGGGCGAAGACGGATCGCCTTCCGAATATCTCTATGAGCAGGATATGAACGCCTACTGTTTGGATGACGACGGCTATGCTGTGTATTATCCGAATCTGCTGGACGTTTTCCTGGCAGGGGATTATTCCGAAGAAACAGCAAATGCGATTGCGGAAGCGGTAGGCGGCACGGTTGCAGGGCAGCTGACGGGAGCAATCCCGTTTTTACAGCTGCTCGTCCACGCAAAGAACTATGCCGAGCTTCAGGTGCTTGCGGATCGATTGATGGAGCGCAATGATGTCCTTTATGCCTGCTGTGACGTACCTGTTGCGATGAATGCCAACGGGGCTGATGAAAACCCCTGGCCGGACTCTCAGAAAAGAGAGGAACCGAAAGAAGAGCGCGGCATCGAAGACAATCCAAACGGAAATGACTGGTGGGCAGAAGCCATCCGCGCTTACACCGGCTGGACATATTCCAAGTATGCTTCGTCTGTTAAGGTTGGCGTCATTGACACCTTCTTTGATCTGGAACACAAGGATATCAAAGACGCGTTCAGCTTTTTGCCGGAGTATCGGGCAAATGAAATTGCTGGACGTGAGGATATGAGCCATGGAACGCATGTCGCCGGAATCATTGCTGCACGCAACAATAAGATTGCCATACGCGGTGTTGCGGACTTCATTGCAGACGGTGATCTGGTGTGTGCTGACTGGCGAACACATGATGAGGACTTGCTGGCCACCGGAGAGTATCTGCATATTATTGAAAGCATGCTGACGGCCGGAGTAAAAGTCATCAATTGCTCCTTCGGTCTCATTACAAATTCAGAGTCAGAATATCTCAAAGTAAATAGTGGGGGCGATCCATTCGCCTGGCTTGCCTTAAAGAACGGCTATGCCTATGACAGATACCTTCTTCTGCTTGAAAACGACGCCCGGCTTACAGCCAATCTTGCCGCAAGCACAATCTGCTCACTGCTGGAGCATGGACACAAGGATTTCCTGATCGTGCAATCTGCCGGAAACGGCTATAATGGCAAATATAAGGATGGAATCGAAGCAGTTCGCAATGGCTTTTTTGCCAGCATTACAGCGCAAGTGGCAGAAGAAGTGCTTCGCAAGCATACCAGCCTTTCATTCGGAGATATTCTGGAGCATGTTATCATTGTCGGCGGAGTGGACAATGCGCGTACATCTGAAGGGTTCTATAAAGTGAGCGCGGGTTCCAACTATGGCTCTTGCGTTACCATTTGCGCACCGGGAAAAGATATCATAAGTCTGAATGCTGATCGCGAGTTCAGTGGTTGCATCTCAGCTTCCGGCACCTCGGGGGCTGCACCCATGGTATCGGGAGCAGCTGCTCTGGTCTGGGGCATTAACCCTGGCCTGAGTGCTGGCAAAGTTCGTTACCTGTTGACCCATGAAACTAATACACGCGCCGCAGGCAACAGTAAAAACAATGACCACATACTCTATCCGATGCTCGATGTCGGCATGGCGGCAAAGGCGGCTCTGGAAAGCGTGCAGGCAAATGGAACGCTGTTGGGCAAAGTCTACCGCGATTCCGATGTTCCGACCCCGGTGGCAGGCGCGCAGATCACAGTGTATCACAATGACGGAAGCAAGGACGTTCTCACGGCGGACATCAACGGCGCTTACAGCATCACCCTGCCGAAGGGAGAATACCGCCTTGAGATTACGGCGTCTGGTTACGAAACAAAAACCGTCGTGATTACGGTTGAAAGAGATAAAGAAACCACGGTGGAAACCTTCCTGCCGCTGCGTTCCACAGGCTCCGAGATTTTGGCAAGCGGCAAGTGCGGCGATAACCTCACCTGGAGTGTGTCCTCGGATGGTACGCTGACCATCAGCGGCACAGGGGAAATGTATAATTACAAAAACAGCGTGGTGAATGATGACACCAGGCCGGATGCGCCATGGAAGTATCTGAAGAACAAACCGACCAGACTGGTTCTGGAAGCAGGCATTACCAGAATTGGCGATTACGCCTTCGAACGCTGCTGGTATTTGAGCGGCACGCTGACCATCCCCAGTACCGTGAAAGAGATCGGGAAATTTGCATTCATGGCATGCAAGGGATTTGCCGGAAACTTGAATATTCCGGTGGGCGTCACAAGCATTCAGGAAGCTGCGTTCGACGCCTGCTCCGGCCTGAGCAGCGTCAAAATTCCGCAAAGTCTGACATGCATTGGTGACTATGTCTTCTTTGACTGCGCCGGACTGACTGCTCTTGAGCTTCCTGGCAGCATTACCTCCATCGGCGGACGAGCCTTTGGCCAATGTGCAGGGCTGACGGGTACGCTGATCATTCCGCAGAGCGTCAAAACCTTGGGAGACGGTGCATTTGCAGGTTGCGCCGGGCTCAAGTCTGTGCAGCTTCCTGACGGGCTGAAGGAGATCCCGGATTTTGCATTCAGCTCGTGCACCGGACTGGAAGGAGTGGTGACCATTCCGGCAGGTGTTAAAAACGTCGGCATCTGGGCATTTTATGGGTGCAATGGGCTGAAGGGCATCCGCTTCCTTGACAGTGCTCCGAGCGCCCGGCCTGCGGCTGATTCCAACCAGTCATTCCCGAAGGAGATGATTCTCTACTACCCGCAAGACAATACCAGTTGGCTGACCGGCAGTGCCTATGACAAGGCAGCGGGCACCTGGAATGGCTACATGCTGAAACCATGGAATCAATAGTTCTTTGGCCCTTGCGTGTCTGCGAGCGAGGGTAGGTATTTTCCATACTTGCGATATCCGGGAGTAAGGGATGCGTTGGTGTTTCCGCGTTCATCATTTAATGTATCCTGAATTCATTCTTCAGGAATGGCGCACTTCTATACAGGGCAAGCCCTGTATCGTGCGTCCTGTGGAGCAGACAGCCCGGACAACCAAATGTCCGGGCTGTTTTGCGTCACTTCATTCCGAACAAGGGAGTGCCTCCCTTGCGCTGCCATAGCAGCTATCCCAGCGCACTTTGCAGCGAAAACGGTCTGCTGGCACAGATCGTTCCCGCCGCAAAGTCTGAAAATTCCATATCGTTACCCAGACCGTCTACCGAGAACGTAGGCGGTCTTTTTACATCTATCCATCCCTTCATTTATCAGTCAGGAGGTCAAAATCATGCACGAAAAAGAAATTGAGAAACTGCAAACCGAGAAAGAAAAGGTCGAGCGTCAGCTTGCGCAGGAACAGCACAAAATCCAGCGCCTTGAGAACCGCGCCGCCTACTATGAAAAGGGAGAACGGCGCAAGCGGGCACACCGGCTTATCACCCGTGGCGCAGACATCGAGAGCGTCGCACCGCAGACGAAGGATTTGAGTGAACGCGCGTTTTACACTTTTGCCGAACAGGTCTTCGCTCTGCCGGACACGCAAAGATTGCTCACAGAAGCCGTCGGCAACCATGCGGGAGGTGACTGAGTATCGCATTGTTTCATTTTCATGTGACGCAGATCAAGCGCAGTGCGGGACAATCCGCTGTGGCTGCTGCCGCCTACCGCGCCGGGGAAAAGCTGCACAGTGAGTACTACGGCGAGGACAGCGACTACACCCGCAAGGGCGGCGTGATCTGCTCGGAAATCCTGCTGCCCTCCCACGCCCCGCCAGAGTACGCAGACCGTGAAACGCTCTGGAACGCCGTGGAAAAAGCCGAGTGCGGGAAGAAAGCACAGCTTGCATACAGCTTTGACATTGCCTTGCAGAATGAGTTTTCCATGCAGGAGAACATCGACCTTGCAAGGCAATTTTTATCGGACAATTTTGTGAGCCGGGGCATGGTGGCGGACTTCGCCGTGCATCAGCCAGACCGCGAGGACGGCGGCATTTCTAATCCGCACTTTCATGTCATGTGTCCCATTCGTCCTTTGGACGAACACGGCAGATGGGGCAACAAGCAGCGGCGGGAATATGTGCTCGACGAACATGGCGAGCGCATCCGTGATGAAGCAGGAAACTATGTATTCAACGCTGTGCCGACTACCGATTGGGGCAGTCCCGACACCTTGGAGCATTGGCGGCATGCATGGGCTGAACTGTGCAACGCGAAGTTTGCAGAGAAAGGCTTGGATTGCTGGATCGACCACCGCAGCTATGAGCGGCAAGGCATTGAGCAGATTCCTACCGTCCACGAGGGGCCGTCTGTCCGGGCGATGGAGGCAAAGGGCATCCGTACCAACAAGGGCGATCTCAACCGCGTCATTCGGAAAACCAACGCGCTGATGCGGGAGGCAAAGGAAAAGATCGCCGCGCTGATTGGCTGGCTCAGGGACGTAAAAGCCGAGCTCGCCAAGCCACAGCCGCCCATGCTCAACGATCTGCTGGCACTGCATTGCGCCAATCGCAACAAGGGTGCGTACAGTGCCAAGGCGAAGAACGCCAACTTGCAGCGCTATGCCGAGGCGTTCAGCTTTCTGCAATCCAAGAATCTTTACACCGTAGATGATCTGGAAAGTACGCTTCACGCCATGCAGGACAAGATTGATACGCTGAAAAATTCTGCGTCTGCAAAGCAAGCCCACATCAAGGAGGTGAATGAACTGCTGCGCATGGTGGACTATTACAAGTCTGGCAAGCCCGCTGCAGATAAGCTGAAATCCATCCGCTTTGAGAAATCCCGGCAGAAGTACAAAGCGGAACACGATAACGAGCTGCGGACGTTCTACATGGCGGAGCGTAAATTAAAGCCGTATTTCAAGGATGGCAAGCTGCCCATCACCGCATGGCGCAAAGAGCGGGAGCAGTTGGAGCAGGAATACAAGGACACCCAAACGGAGCTTTCGCCGCTCCATGCCGACGCAAAAAAGCTCTGGGCGATTCACTACAACATCTACGAGGTGCAGCATGAGCAAGAGCGTCAGAACACCGCGACGCGGCAGAAAAAGCAGGAAATGGAACGCTAAGGAGGGCATTGCCTATTGAATATTTTTGAAACCGTCAAGCAGTCTGTGACCACCCGGCAGGCTGCGGAGCGATACGGCATCTGGGTGGAGCGAAACGGAATGTGCCGCTGCCCATTCCACGATGACAGTACGCCCAGCATGAAGCTGGATCGCCGGTATTACTGCTTTGGCTGCGGGGCTACCGGGGATGTAATCGACTTCGTTTCCCAGCTTCGCGGGATCGGCAGCAAGGAGGCAGCAATTCTGCTGGCGCAGGATTTTGCCATTCCGTATGAGGATAGCGCGGGCAAGACAAATAGACCGCGACAACAAAATACGGACGAACAGAATTATCAGCACATGGAACGCTACTGTTTCCGTGTGCTGTTGGACTATTACCGGCTGTTATGCCGCTGGAAGGAGGATACCCCGCAAACGCCGGAGGATGGCTTTGATCCGCGCTTTGTGGAAGCGTTACAGAGAATTTCGCTGATTGAATATCTGTTGGATGAGTTGTTGTGCGGGGATATACATGTGCGGGCATCCGTTGTGATCGAATATGGAGAGGAAGTGAGGAAACTTGAGCAGCGAATGGCAGAGCTTGCCGCCGCAGATGAGGCAGCAGCTCAAAATTCAGGCGGGCAGTATAGCGCCGCCGATGAGCATTGAAGAAGTAAAAGCCATGCTGGACACCACGGAAAAAGGCGGCGTCCGCAACAGTATCAAGAACTGCCTGACGGTGTTTCAGCACGATCCGCTGCTCTCCGGTGCGATTGCCTACAATCTGTTGACCGACCGCACCGACGTTGTCAAGCCCATCGGCTACGACCGAAGCCCCAGCGCCTCCATGACCGACACGGACATGAAGTACATCCGGCTGTATCTGGAAGAGAATTACGACCTGACAAGTGAGAAGAAAATCATAGATGCCGCCGATCTTGCCGCCCATCAGAACAGCTATCACCCTGTCAGGGACTTTCTGAACAGCCTCACATGGGATGGCACGGAGCGCATCCGCTTTTGTCTGCATCATTTTCTGGGAGCGGAAGCAGATGAGTACACCTTCCAGGCGCTGCGGCTGTTCCTGCTTGGCGCGATTCATCGGGCATTTCACCCCGGCTGCAAATTTGAGGTTATGCTCTGTCTGGTGGGCGGTCAGGGCGCGGGAAAATCCACCTTCTTCCGGCTGCTGGCAGGCAAGGACGAGTGGTTTTCGGATGATCTGCGGAAGCTGGACGATGAAAACGTGTACCGCAAGCTGCAAGGGCACTGGATCATCGAAATGTCCGAGATGATTGCTACCGCCAATGCCAAGAGCATTGAGGAAATCAAGTCGTTTCTGAGCCGCCAGAAGGAGGTCTATAAAATTCCATATGAAACCCACCCGGCAGACCGATTGCGGCAATGCGTGTTCGGAGGCACGTCCAACGCAATGGACTTTCTGCCCCTCGACCGTTCCGGCAACCGACGCTTTCTGCCGGTGCAGGTTTGTCCGGAGCAGGCGGAGGTTCACATTTTGGAGGACGAAGCCGCATCCAGAGCCTACTTGCAGCAGGTGTGGGCGGAGGCAATGACCATCTACCGGGCAGGCGGCTGGAAGCTGACGTTCAGCCCGGAAATGGTGCGCTATCTCAAAGAACATCAGAAGGACTTCATGCCGGAGGACACGAAAGCGGGCATGATTCAGGCGTTTCTGGACAGCTACACGGGCGATACCGTCTGTTCCAAGCAGCTTTACAAGGAGGCGCTGAACCATGCTTTTGACGAGCCGAAGCAGTGGGAAATCCGCGAGATCAACGAGATTATGAACCAGTGTGTGACCGGCTGGACGTATTTCTCCAACCCCCGCAGCTTTGCCGGATACGGTAGGCAAAAGGGCTGGGAGCGCGAAAGAGCTGCAACCGACAGCGGCAACCATGCCGCAGAAATCCCGGACGGCTTTGTGGAGATCACGGAGCAGATCGAGATGCCGTTCTGAGAAGAGCGGCTTGTTGTAAAGCATGTTGTTGCCCTGTTGCCGGGCTGGTTGCCGGGAGAATCCCTGTCCTGTCAGGCTTTTTCTGCCTTTGACAACCAAAACAACAGAAAAATAGAAGAAAAGGATAATCGTAAATCAACCGTCAGACCGGGTATGTTTCGAGGTTTTTGGAAGTCCGTTGCCGGACTTCGTTGCCGCCTCGCCCTGTCTGGCTATTTTTGTATGGAGGGTAAACTGCCTATGAAGGAAATCCCGATTTGGGAAAAGAGCAATCTGAGCTTGGAGGAGGCCGCGGCTTACTCCGGCATTGGTATCAACAAACTGCGCGAGATCACCAACGAGGACCGGTGCAAATTCGTCCTCTGGGTGGGAAACAAGCGCTTGATTAAACGCCGCCTGTTCGATCAGTTCATCGAGCAGGCGTATTCTATTTGAAAAAGTGATGTGAAAACCATGATACAGAGACGCTTTGAAAAAGTTGTCTGTTTCCGTTCAAGATCAGTGGAAATCGCATATTCGGTATGATATACTTGTATCAATCCCTATAATCGCGCTTTTCACGGAAAGGAGTTTCTGAATTGTCTGAAAAGCGCAAAGATAGCAAAGGTCGTGTTTTGAAGGACGGCGAAAGCCAAAGAGCAAACGGCACTTATGACTATCGTTATACCGATATACACAAGAAACGGCGCTGTATTTACGCCAAATCCCTGACAGAGCTGCGGAAGAAAGAGGATGAGCTGCGGCGCGACATGGCAGACGGCATCGACTATGCTGCGGGAGAAATGACCGTGGCGGAGCTGGTTGACCGCTACATGAACCTGAAACGGGGCTTGAAGCAAAACTCCCTGCGGTCGTATGGTTCTGCGGTCAATCGGATTCATGCCGACCCTTTTGGGCAGAAGCCGATCAAAACCGTAAAGCTATCCGACGCAAAAGGCTGGTTTGTGTTTCTGCACGACAGCGGCATCAAGCAAAACACCATCGGCGTGCTGCAAAGCGTTGTCAGACCGGCATTTGAAATGGCGGTGGATGATGACATCATCCGCAAGAACCCGTTCAAGTTCAAGCTGTCTGATGTGGTGCCAAAGGACGCCTATGTACGCGATGCGCTGACCAAGGAGCAGCAGGAGAAGTATCTGCAATTCGTGCAGGACTGCGGCGGGAATTACTA
>CAKSDF010000040.1 GCA_934444695.1 uncultured Eubacteriales bacterium
GTCTTATGGGCCAGGCTCTCGAAAAAAGAGCGGGAGGCGGGCTTCGCACCGTTCTCGGGAAAATGACCACCGGCAAACTTGCAGGATTTTTAACCGGCTGCGGCGTGACCTCGGTAATACAAAGCTCGTCGGCCACAACGGTTATGGTCGTAGGTTTTGTAAACTCGGGCCTTATGACCTTAAAACAGGCTATAAATGTAATTATGGGCGCCAATGTGGGCACCACCGTGACCAGCTGGATACTGTCCCTTGCAGGTATAAGCAGTGATAACGTGTGGGTAAAAATGCTCAAGCCTTCTTCCTTTACGCCTATCCTCGCCCTTGTGGGAATAGTGCTTTTTATGTTCGCCAAAAGCGACAAAAAGAAAGATACAGGTATGATATTCCTCGGGTTTGCAACCCTTATGTACGGAATGGAGACCATGACCTCGGCCGTTTCGGGACTTTCCGAGGTGCCGGCCTTCCGTCAGCTTTTTATGGCTTTTTCCAATCCTGTTTTGGGGGTGCTTGCGGGGGCGCTTTTAACGGCTGTCATTCAGTCCTCCTCTGCGTCGGTAGGTATTTTACAGGCGCTCGCAATGACCGGTCAAATAACCTATGCCTCCGCCATCCCCATCGTTATGGGACAAAACATCGGCACCTGTATAACTGCCGTTCTTTCGGCCATCGGGGCCAACAAAAACGCCAAGCGGGCCGCATTTGTCCATCTTTCCTTTAATGTTATCGGAACGGTGGTGTGGCTGTCGGTGTTTTCTCTGGTAAGCGCTTTTGCACATCCCGCAATATTAGGGCAGGCGGCCACCACAATGGGCATTGCAATTACCCATTCCACCTTTAATATCCTTTGCGTTATAATCCTTATGCCTCTGTCGTCGCTGCTCGAACGGCTGGCGCTTAACGTCATAAAGGACAACGAGCAAAAGGAAAAGGACGAAAAACTTGACGAAAGACTGCTTTCCACCCCGCCTCTTGCTCTTGAGCAGTGCAAAAGAGTAACTGCCGATATGGGCAAAATGGCGATAAAGGCCCTGTCCCTTTCAGCCGAGGCCTTGAAGGATTTTTCTCCCGAGCTTTCTCAGAGCATTAAAAAGTTGGAACAAAAAACCGATAAATATGAGGATATTTGCGGAACTTATCTTATAAAGCTGTCCTCCAAAGCCCTTTCCGATTCTGACAGCGAGGAGGCCACCGCCCTTTTAAAGGTCATAGGAGATTTTGAGCGCATAGGCGATCACGCCGTTAACATTCTCGAATCGGCCGAGGAGCTGAGCGACAAAAAGCTGGCCTTCTCGAAAGAGGCTCAAAATGACCTTTCGGTTATGATAAACGCCGTCAATGAGATAACGGGACTGACCGTCAACGCCTTTGTAAAGGGAGACAGCATCGCCGCCAAAAAAATCGAGCCTTTAGAGCAGGTCATCGACGCCATAAAAGAGGAGGTCAGGACCCGCCACATTATGAGAATGAGACGCGGAGACTGCAGCCCCGAGGCGGGATTTGTACTTTCCGACATTATAACCAATCTCGAGCGGGTGTCCGATCATTGCTCCAATGTGGCCGTGTGTATAATCGACAAGGCGGTGCACAATCTTAATGTACACGAGACCCTCCACGCCCTCCGCCATCAAAGTGAGCAGTTTAAGGAGGATTATAAGGCCTATTCCCAAAAGTATCAGATCGCAGGCGAGATAGGATAAAGCCGGCAAAACGAAACCGCCTGCAAAAGGCGTAAATCTGCAAATTGTCGGCTTTAAACGAGACTTTTTGCCGGCCACAAATAAAAATTGACATTCAAACATATTTTAACCGCTAATACAGCAAAAGCGCGCCCTTTCCGAGCATCGGGAAGGGCGCGCTTATTATACGCAGAAAAAATTAAATATTATCCGTTGATTTAAAGTTTATTAAAGGTTATCTATATATTCACAGGCTGCGAGGGCGGCAATGCTTCCGTCGGCGGCGGCGGTGGTGACCTGCCTTATCTTCTTTGTGCGGCAGTCTCCGGCCGTAAAAATGCCGTCGGTCTTGGTTTTACAGCACTCGTCGGAAATAATGTATCCCCGCTCGTCAAGCCCCGCAAGGGCACCGAAAGGCTGATTCTGCGGTTCAAGACCTACCGCCAGAAATACACCGTTTACCGTAAGGGAGGAGGTTTCTCCGTCCTTAAGGCGTTTAATGGTTATTGCCGACAGCTCATCCTGCCCGTCGAAACTTTCTACCACCGTTCCGGTTATTACCTGGACATTTTCTTTCGACTCAAGCTGATCTATGAGAGCCTGCTCGCCGGTCAGAAAATCGAGATTTTGCACGACTGCCACCTTTTTGCAAAGGTCACTGAGCAGCAGTGCTTCCTGCAGAGCGGAATTCCCGCCGCCGATAACGGCTACATCCTGACCCTTGTAAAAGGCTCCGTCGCACACGGCACAAAATGAAATGCCTTCTCCGATGAATTTTTGCTCGCCCTTTGCGCCCAAAAGCCTGTGTTTTGCGCCCGAGGCGATTATGACCGCCTTGCCTTCAAAATCTCCGTCCTCGGTGACGACGGTTTTGACCTTGCCGTTTTTGATTTTTTCGGCTTTAGTCATTTCTACGTCGGCGCCCAGAGCCAAGGCCTGTTCGACCAATTTTTCGGCAAATTCATTGCCCGAAAGGGGCATGAATCCGGGAATGTTTTCAACCTTTGGGGAAAAGGTTATCTGTCCGCCGAAGGTTTCTTTTTCAATAACAAGAACCGACTTTCCGGCTCTTTTTCCATATATAGCGGCGGTCAGCCCCGCAGGGCCGCCGCCGATGATTATAATGTCATACATTCTATACACCTGAAATTCAAGTTGATAGGTTGCTGTTGCTTAAATGGCCGCTGTTTAAACAGGCCGCTGTTTCTTGTGCCGATGGTAAACAGCCGACAACACTGCACCGATCCGCATGTCTGTTTTTTGCAAAGCATACGAGTCGGTCGGCCGCAATCTTTTATCAGTTAAGATGCTTTTTAATGTCCGAAACGCCGGAGAATTTCTCGGTCTGTCCGTCCTTTACCACCACAAGAGTGGGAGCCTGTTTAACACCCAGCTCTTTTGCAAAATCGGGCTGTTCGTTGGCATATATCTTGGTATATTCAACGCCGGCCTTGTCGAGGGTGGCACAGGCGATCTTGCAGTTGGGGCAGGTGGCGGTCACAAAGAGCAGGTTGCCGTCCTTAAGGCCTTCGCTTTCGGGCTCGGTCTCGATAACCGTCTCGCATACTTCCTTGGTGTTTTCTCCGCCGATAACGCCGTTGTGGGTCAGCTTGGAAGCACCGATGTTGTAAACCTTGCGGTCCTTGTATTCCTGGGTCTTGCCGTCGTTCCAGTTCTGGACCGGACGATAGTATCCGGTGATACGGCTGTATATCTCGGTGGTTTCTCCGCAAATGGGGCACTTTTTCTGCTCGCCCGAAAGATATCCGTGGTTTTTGCAGACCGAGTAGGTGGGTGACATGGTGTAGTAGGGGAGCTTGTAATTCTCGGCTATCTTGCGAACGAGGGTGGCTGCCGCCTTCCAGTCGGGAAGCTTTTCGCCTAAGAATGCGTGGAAAACCGTACCCGAGGTGTAAAGTGTCTGAAGCTCATCCTGAACATCGAGAGCCGAGAAAATATCCTCGGTGTATCCGACCGGCAGGTGAGAGCTGTTGGTGTAGTAGGGAGTGTCGTCGCAACTCTTGGCGGCGGTGACGATGCCGGGGAAGCGCTTGACATCGTGCTTTGCAAGACGGAAGGAGGTGGATTCGGCAGGGGTGGCTTCAAGGTTGTAAAGGTCGCCGTACTGCTCCTGATAGTCGGAAAGACGCTCTCTCATATGGTTGAGCACTTCGACCGTGAAGTCCTGGGTCTCCTTGTGGGTAAGGTCTTTTCTCAGCCATTTGGCGTTGAGTCCGGCCTCGTTCATTCCCACAAGACCGATGGTGGAAAAGTGGTTGTTGAAGGTGCCGAGATAACGCTTGGTGTAGGGATAAAGGCCGTTGTCGAGAAGCTTGGTAATAACAGTTCTCTTGATTTTAAGAGATCTTGCCGAAATGTCCATAAGCTTGTCGAGGCGCTCGAAGAAATCTTTCTTGTCCTTTGCGAGATAAGCGATTCTGGGCATATTGATGGTGACAACGCCTACCGATCCGGTGGACTCACCGCTTCCGAAGAAACCGCCCGACTTTTTGCGCAGCTCGCGAAGGTCGAGACGGAGTCTGCAGCACATGGAACGCACGTCCGAAGGCTCCATATCGGAATTGATGTAGTTGGAGAAGTAGGGAGTACCGTATTTGGCGGTCATTTCAAAGAGAAGCTTGTTGTTTTCGGTTTCCGACCAGTCGAAATCGCGGGTTATGGAATAGGTGGGAATAGGATACTGGAAGCCTCTGCCGTTGGCATCGCCCTCGATCATAATTTCGATGAAGGCCTTGTTGACCATATCCATTTCTTTTTTGCAGTCTTTGTATTTAAAGTCCATTTCCTTGCCGCCTACGATTGCGTTAAGCTCGGCAAGGTCGGCGGGAACGGTCCAGTCGAGGGTGATGTTGGTAAAGGGAGACTGGGTACCCCAGCGGCTGGGGGTGTTAACGCCGTAAATGAAGGACTGGATGCACTGCTTAACTTCCTTGTAGGAAAGATTGTCCACTTTGACAAAGGGGGCAAGATAGGTATCAAATGAGGAAAATGCCTGAGCGCCCGCCCACTCGTTCTGCATAATTCCGAGGAAGTTGACCATCTGGTTGCAGAGGGTGGAAAGGTGGGAAGCGGGGGAGGAGGTTATCTTTCCGGGCACTCCGCCAAGGCCTTCCTGTATAAGCTGTTTAAGCGACCAACCGGCGCAGTAACCGGTCAGCATGGAAAGATCGTGAATATGTATGTCGGCGTTTCTGTGTGCGTCGCCGATTTCATCGTCGTATACCTCTGACAGCCAGTAGTTGGCGGTAATGGCGCCGGAATTGCTGAGAATAAGGCCGCCTACCGAATAGGTCACGGTGGAGTTTTCCTTAACTCTCCAGTCGTTTATCTGAAGATAGTTGTCGACGATCTTTTTATAGTCAAGCAATGTGGTGCTTAAATTTCTGAATTTTTCGCGCTGTTTGCGGTAAAGAATGTATGCCTTTGCAACGCTGTCGTATCCGCCCTTGATGAGCACCGATTCAACGCTGTCCTGAATGGCCTCAACGGTGATTTTTCCGTCGGTGATCTTTTGTTCAAAATCCGAGGTTACCTTTAAGGCGAGGAAATCGACTGTATCGGGATGATAGTTCATTTCGCAGGCATCGAAGGCCTTGGTTATGGCATTTCTGATTTTGGAAAGGTCAAAATTAACTTCCTTTCCGTCTCTTTTAATGACGGTGTACATTTTTCTCATTTTCTCCTTTAAAAAATATTCTCTCTGCGCTGTATCTTGGTCCGTCGGCCGAAACGTCACTGCGGTCGGCGGAAAAATTTGTTCGGTAATTATGAGTATACACAAAGTTTTTGCGCTTGTCAAGGGTCAAAACACAATATCTTGTGTCGATTTTTAAATTTCCGTTCCGCGAATTTGCACATTTGGTATATATTCTAAAGCTGCATCTCTCATTTTCTCAAGGGTGGCGGTCGAATGAGCCGAAAGCCCATTGCCAATGAGATCTCCGCTGTCGACAAACTGCTGTAAAAAGAAATTTTCGGCGGGGGATATCCATTTTGCGATGGCCTTTATGTCGGGAATGCCGTGCAGCTCTTTTACGACGGTGGTGCGAAATTCAAAGGGCACGGCGCCGCTTTTTAAAATCTCCACCGATCGCTCGATTGGAGATATGTCAAAATCGGGAATGCCCACTGTTTCGGCATATTTTTCTTTGGAATTTTTAATGTCCATTGCCACATAGTCGCAAAGGCCGCTGTCTGTTATACTTTTAAGGCTGTCGGGAAAGCTGCCGTTTGTGTCGACCTTTACGGCAAAGCCCATAGCCTTGACCTTCTCAAGAAAGGCGGGCAGGCCCTTTTGCATAAGCGGTTCTCCGCCGGTGACGCATACTCCGTCAAGCAGTCCCTTGCGCTTTTTAAGAAAATCGAGTATATCCTGTTCGCTGAAAATGTCGTCTCTGCAAAGCTTTGTAACAAGCAGGGCATTGTGGCAAAAGGGACATCGGAAATTGCAGCCGCCGGTAAAGATCGTGCAGGCCACCTTTTTTGGAAAATCAAGCAGTGTCATTTTTTGCAGTCCGTAAAAATCCATTTTCATCCTCCGACACAATATATAGTGGTTGTATTCTATCATACCCCTTTACAAATTGCAATATGTATGATATACTTTTGTTGAAAAAAATTAAAATTTCCATTTTCGGAGGACAAAATGTATAACGATAAAATAATTTCTCACGAGGATTATGCCGAGCCGGCTTGCCCGCTTTGCAATCCCACAAAGACCGAAAGTTTCATTCCCGCCGACAGGGTGGTTGCGGCGCTGGATCGATACCTTGATAAAAACGATTATGACGGTGCCCTTAAAACCCTGCTGTACTGGGAGAAAGAGGCTGAAAAAATCGGCGACGACAGAGGCCTGCTCACGGTGGAAAACGAGTTGTGCGGCCTTTATCGCAAGCTTTCAAAAAAGGATGAGGCCTATGGTGCCTGTGACAAGGTGCTTTCTCTTATAGATAAGCTTGAGGTCGGCAAATCGGTGACGGCGGGAACGGCGCTGCTTAACGTGGCGACCGTCTACAAGGCCTTCGGCGAGGCTCAAAGAGGCTTGCCGCTTTTTGACCGTGCCTTTGAGATCTACGGCGCGAATTTGCGGGAGGATGACCCTGCTTTCGGCGGGCTTTATAACAATAAGGGGCTTGCCCTTTGCGACCTTGGGTGTTACGATGAGGCTCTCGAGTGTTACAAAAAGGCCATCGAAATTATGAAAAAGGCGCCGAGCGGCGAGTGGGATGCTGCAATTTCCTATCTCAATGCCGCCGATGTTTATTACCGCGACAAGGGGCAGGAGGCCGAGGCCGAAATCGAGCGGTGCGTCGAGACGTCATGGGAGCTTTTAAACGGCGACGAGCCGCAAAACGGATATTATGCCTTTGTGGCCGAAAAATGCGCGCCCACCTTCGGATATTACGGATATTTCTTCTATGAAAGAGAGCTTAAAGCGAGGGCAAAGAAAATTTATGAAGGGAATTGAAGGAGCAAAAAAATATTTTGAACTTTACGGGAATGTTATTAAGGAACAGTTTCCCGATGTTATAAAATATGCGGCCTTCGGCATTTGCGGACAAGGCTCGGAATGTTTAGGATTTGACGACGAAATTTCAAGAGACCATGATTTTGAACCGGGCTTTTGCCTCTTTATTCCCGATGAAAGCAAAGTCGACCGCAGAACGGCCTTTTTGCTGGAACGTGCCTATGCGAAGCTGCCAAAGGAGTTTGACGGGGTAAAAAGAAGCCTTGTTTCTCCCGTGGGAGGCTGCCGCCGAGGGGTTATGCGCACTGCCACTTTTTTTGAAAAAGCGGTGGGAAAAGGGAATGGCGTGCTTTCAAAGTATGAATGGCTGAACATTCCCGAGAGCTGCCTTCTTGAGGCGGTAAACGGTGAAATTTTCGAGGATAATTACGGTGAAATAACCGAGATTCGCCGCAGGCTTTCCTTTTATCCCGATGACATTGCGAGAAAAAAGCTTGCCTCGGCGCTGATTATATGCGGTCAGGCGGGTCAGTATAATTTTTCCCGCTGTATCTCCCACGGCGAGCGGGCGGCGGCTCAGCTTGCGGCATTTGAATTTGTAAACGCCGCTTTAAGGGTGATTTTTCTGCTGAACAAAAAATACCGCCCATTTTATAAATGGAGTTTTCGCGCTCTTGCAGGCCTGCCGCAGCTTTCCGAGCTTTCCGACAGTCTTGAATTTCTCATAACCGGCGAAACCGACGGCAAAACCGCAAGGCTTAAGACCGAGATAATCGAAGATATATGCGGGATTTTCGCGCGGGAACTTGTGCTTTCGGGCTTTGCCGAAAAGGAACACAAAAACGCCGAGGATGCGGCCTATGATGTCAATTCTCAAATTTCCGATTCCGACATAAGAAATATGAGCATATTCGCATAAGAAAAAGGACCCGTAAAAATGGGTCCTTTTGCTTTGAAAAGTTGCTGCGATTTAGCCCTTAAGGCCTCTTTCCTGACGGATCATATCTTCAACAACGATGTCGTAGATCTCTCCGAGGGTAGAGCAGTATTCAAGCACCTTCCAGGGCTCGTTGGTGTGGAAATGAATCTTTATAAGCTCCTCGTCTCCTACCGCAAGCAGGCAGTCGCCCTTAAAATGTTCGGTGAAATAGTCGTGGATAACATCCTCGTCAAGATCCTCTCCTTCGATGAGAAGCTGTGTGTCATAGCGGAATTCTGTCATATTAATTATCTCCTTTTGTTTTATATATTTTCAATTGACGGCCGACCACATCTCCGCATAACTGTCACGGCGCTGTCACAGCACTGTTAAAGCTTTGGCAAAGCGCCGTTATAGCACTGCCGCATTGCCCGATGCTTCGCATTCCCGGGATGATAGCGGCCGGATTTACCGTCTGTTATTCAAAATTCTTGCCGTCGGCAGTTTTAACGGCCGTTCTCGTTATGCGAACGGGGCAAAATTCTCTGCCACAGTGCTTTTCAAGCTCTTTTATAACAAGGGAAGGATTGATGTTATGCTCGCTTCCGGCAGGCAGGCGCAGTGTCAGCCTTAACGAATCGGCACTTTCAAAGAACGAAACTTCCAGAATGTCGGGAGCAATGTCTATCTGCTTGACAATGCCTTTTTTGGTCTTTTTTTCGGTGATGATGCTGTCCCTTAAAAAGAAGCTTTTAATGCTTTCAAAAGTGTCGCTGCATTCAAAAAGCTCGATGTCGTAAACGGCGCTTTTTATCTCCTTGGCCTTGTAAACAGGAGAGGCAACGCCGGTGATGACAATGTCTTTCGGCATACAGTCGGAAAGTTTTTTCTTTATTTCATCAAAAGAAACCGGTGTGGTAACGCGGAAATCCATCGTTTCCCTTTCTCCCGCCTGCCCTACCGAAAGGGGAAGGGCAAAGGTTACATATGGGTGGGGATTAAAGCCCTCGGTGTGCCAGAGAGGCAGCCCAGAGCGTTTAAGGGAGCGCTGCATAAACCGGCTGAGGTCGAGATGGGAGATATATCTTGCGTCACCCTTCTTTTTAAAGAAAACCCTAATATCAATAAAATCCATCAGTCACAGGCCCTCCCCAAAAGCTTATTTGCGCCGCATCCGTTGCATCTTTCACGGCAGTTTTGCGTGGTGGTTGCCGATTTGGATTTTATGCTTTCGTTCATAAAATACCCTTCGGGAATGCCGATGTCGATGTGCGACCAGGGAAGCACCTCGCTATATTCTCTTCTGCGGTTGGCAAAGAACTTGGGGTCGACGCCGCAGTTTTCAAAGGCCTTCATCCACACGTCAAAGTGGAAATATTCTCCCCAGCTGTCGAACTTGCAGCCCAGCTTGTAGGCTTCGTATATAACGGCGCAAACCCGTCTGTCGCCGCGGGCCAGTACCGCCTCGAGAAAGCTTGTCTCGGGATCGCTCCAGCTGAGTCTTATCTTTCTGCTGCGGGCATTTTCCACAAGGTGCTTCTGCTTGGCTCTGATGGTCTCGATGTCGTCCTGCGGTTCCCACTGAAATGGGGTAAAGGGCTTTGGCACAAAGGCCGAGCAGCTGACCGACACGGTTACTCCTTTGCCCTTAGGCTTATTAGGCATACCGTAAAATGTGTCGACCACCTTTTGAGCAAGGTTTCCGATTCCGGCAATGTCCTCAAGAGTCTCGGTGGGCAACCCTAGCATAAAGTAAAGCTTGACCGACGTATTGCCGCCCGAAAAAGCGGTTTTTGCGGTTTCGATGACCGCATCTTCGGTTATATTTTTGTTGATAACGTCACGCAGCCGCTGAGTGCCAGCCTCGGGAGCAAAGGTCAGTCCACTCTTGCGAACGCTCTGAATCCTCCTCATAAGGCTTTCGGGGAAATTGTCCACCCGAAGGGAGGGAAGAGAAATTCCCACCTTGTCCTTTTCGGTCCAGTCGAGCATATCCGAAAGAAGCTCGGGAAGCCTTTTATAGTCGCTGGTTGAAAGGGAACATAGCGACAGCTCCTCGTATCCGCATTTGTCGCAGATGGATTTTGCCTGGGCGTTGATGACATCGGGGGATTTTTCTCTTATGGGGCGGTAAATATATCCCGCCTGGCAAAAACGGCAGCCTCTTATGCATCCGCGGAAAATTTCCTCAACCGCACGGTCGTGGATGACCTCGGTAAAGGGAACCACAAAGCGGTCGGGATAGGATGCCTTGTCGAGGTCCTTGATTATTCTTTTTGTGATTTTTGCGGGAGCGCCGTTCTTGGGCGTTATGGCCGAAATGGTGCCGTCGTCGTTATATGAAACATCATAAAGAGAGGGAACATAAAATCCCGAAAGCTCGGTTGCAGCGGCGTGCAAAAACTTCTTGCGGTCGAATCCCGCTTTTTTGTGCTTGGCATAAAGATCGCACAGCTCGCAAAGGGCTTCCTCACCCTCTCCGAGAGAAAAAATGTCGGCAAAGTCGGCCAGCGGCTCGGGATTATATGTGCAGGGCCCTCCCATAACAACAATTGGATGGTCGTTTTGCCTGTCCTTTGCAAAAATCGGCACATTTGCAAGATCGAGCATACTCAGAACATTGGTATAGCTCAGCTCATACTGCATCGTAAACCCGATAAAATCAAAATCGCCCAGAGGGTCGCGGCTTTCGAGGGCAAAGAGTGGAATGTTGTTTTCTCTCAGCTGCGCCTCCATATCCTCCCATGGCGCAAAGCACCGCTCGCACCACACATTTTCCATTTCGTTAAGGCAGGAATAAAGGATCTTAATGCCGAGATGGGACATACCCACCTCGTAATTGTCGGGAAAGCAGAAGGCAAAACGCACATCGACTTTGGATTTGTCCTTGTAAACGGAATTAAGCTCTCCGCCCACATATCGTCCCGGTTTTTCCACCTTGGAAAGCATTTTTTCAAGTTGAAGCTCGGTCAATTTAACATCACCTTTGTTTGTGATTTTATTTTTTGTGCAAACATTCCTTTTTAGAATGATAAAAGCATATCTTAAAAAAGACTTTTCAAATAACGGCGTATGTCAGCCATTAAGCCTTATAGAATTTTTACTTTGCAAAGGAAATTACCCCGGGGCAAATTATCCCGCCGCTCCCGCAAAGCGATTTATCACCGATGTTTATTTTACTATAAATCCCCGCCCTTTGCAACAGGAAAAACAAAAATCAAAAAACGCCCCGCCGCAAAAAATGCAAACGAAGCGTGTTTTTGAAGTGAATTGAAACTGTCAAAGCTGTGCCGTCGAATAAAATTTTATTGAGCCGCAATCCGGAATATTAAGACCGGTCATTTGCAATCCGGGCAGGTATACGACATATCGTCGTTTCTTATCCAACCGCCGGGAAGGCCGTCCCGAGGCCTCATCCATTGGTCACGATTACAAACTCTGCAGGTGATAATGCATTCGGTAACTCCATCCCAGTCGTCAATGTCCGTATCGGAATCATCAGGCTCCTTGTACAGTACTTTGTCAACAATTCCTACTGAATATTGCAAAATTCTAAGCGCATCCGAAACGTCGATTATGTTGTCGCGATTGACATCTCCCACGTCCATTGAAGTGAGATTATAGGCTGCTTCTTCGGGCATAGGCATTCTGTCAATTTCAAAAATATCAAGAAAATCGTTTGACCAAGATGTTACCCCGTCTTTTTCAACGATGTAAACCATATCGTTATCTTTATAAAAGCAACCTACACTTGGAACATTAGATTTTGTGCCATTATCGTCGGAATTCCAATATAGAATTTCCTTGCCGTTATAGCTGCCTTTTTGAAGGTTAAGACCGGAATACGCATACTCCGATATAGTTCTTACCTCTTCATAAAAACAGGATTCAAGGTCTGTTGCCGTAGATTTGCATTGCTTTATTGTTATATAAAGTGCGTCATCAGAGTAACTGTTGTACGGCATCAAAGAGTAAAGCAAATATGCATCCAAATTATCCTTTTTTAGATGAACAAAACTGCCATAATCAAAACGATAATTGTCGTTTTTGCATTTGGGATACAGCAGGCCGCCGGTGGATGCAAACGTCTTTAAAAGCGGATCATAATAAAATACCAACTTACTGTTAACCCACATTGACAAATCACCGCGGCTTTTTTGTGTATGGGAAACGTTGCAATAACCGGTCAGAACGTCGTCGCGCAGCCCTACCGAATATTGGAGGACGGTTAAAGCGTCACTAATATCAGGGTTGCCGATAATGGTTGTTCTTCCGGCGTAGTCATCTTTGTCGAATGCATTTCCGAGATAAACCTTTTCAAGCTCAAAAAGATCAAGAAACTCATTCGTCCAAGGCTTTTCATTATCGGTATAAGTGGCAGTTGATTCAACAAGATAATTGCTGTCGACAAAAATGCAGTGTAGAAGTGTTCCGGGATTTTCATCGGATATGTGAGCGGTTTCGCTCCAACATATCAGTTCTTTATCCTTATAGGTTTCCTTGCTCGAGACAATTTCCCCGCTTTTGATAGCTTCATATGTCGTGGCAAAAGAAGTGAAACCGGCATAGTCAAAATCAGTTTCTAAACGAGGAAGCATATACATTGAAAAAGAAATTTTAGTAATGTTAGCGGGAACTTTTGGGTATATGGAAAACTGATAGCAACCGTA